>NC_022080.4:1194375-1517500 GCF_000445995.2 Geobacillus genomosp. 3 | reverse complement strand
ATCTCCCCAGGCTTTGCTCCGATATGTACGCTCAATCTGATTCCTCCTTCTATTTCGAACGATCGTTGTCAAGCCAGACCCTTGTTTATCATATCATATGTTTGCGGAAAATGGCAGTCTCATCCCGAGTAGCCGGGGCGGCGGGCGGGCATACTATTCGTGTCCACTTGGCGGAAAGGAGGAAAGAACGTGAAAAAGAAACTGGAGCAGGCAGTGGAATATGCCAATAAAACAAATCCGTCGTCAAAAGCCAACAACCAACCGTCGACATCCAAAAAAGAGAAAACAAAATTTTAAGGGAGAGCAGCTCTCCCTTTTATGACGTTTTGGAACGGTAATCGTCGCGGTGGCGGCGCGCTAAATACTTTTCATTGATATAAAGCACTTTTTTATCTTTGCTGCGCGTATATTTCTTCTCGCGCCTGCGCCGCCTGGCGAGCAGCCAGCAAGCAAACAAATACAGCGGCAAAATAAGCTGCATTGCGCCGGCAAACACGTACCAAAATCCGCTGATGTCGGCCAAGTCGCGCAAGTAAACGTCGATGCCGCCAAGCCGATAGTACATAGCGGCGACGATGACAGCGATGACAACGATATTAGCGGCGTGAAGAAGGGGGATGCTTCTCCAGCGGAACAAAAACCGCTCGACCTGCCCTTTAACCCAAAGCGACACGGCGATCAAGACAACACATAAGAGCAGTGACAACGCAAGTGCAGCCATCGTTTCGTCCCCTTCCCAGTTCCGTTCGTTTCCCACTTCGCCCGTCCGGCACAGCCTGCAAACATTTTCCGCCGATGAACTTCCTCCTTGCCGCATACACTAACGATGACAACGGTTCAAGGAGGAAACACAATGGGCAAAAAACACCGTAACCGCATTAACGGGCAGAAAAAGAATAACCATATTCCAAAAGAGGCGTTGATCGCTGAAGACGCAGCACACGCCAAAGAATATTCCGCTGCCGGCGGCCGGAAAAACGGCCCGGGCCATCATGACAACCCCGAATCGTAACAAACCGCAGAAACCCTTGTGCTGAACAAGGGTTTCTATCGCGGTTCCGACGGCTCGACTTCGTTCCAAGCAAGCGTGACGACTCTCGTATAGTCCCCGCGTTCGATTTCCTCTTTCGTTGCCTTTTCGTTCAGCTCCTCCTCATCGTCAATTCCCGGCGCCACCGTCGGCGTGTCGCCGTGCTGGGTGCGATGTTCCACCGAATCCGCCTCCTTTCCTTTCTTATCCGTTCCCTAAACCGCTAGGCTTTATTCGACATTTTTTCTTTTATTATATCATCAGAAGTCATTGGCAGGCGATTACGTTTTTGAATATTCCGTCAACAAACACGCTGACGCTCCACCGGTTTCCACCCATCCGGGCAAAGGCGGTAATACGTCTGTCCTTTCCGTCCTTCATCGATGAGCACAATATCTCCTGTTCCCATAAACCGGGCCTGGCAGTTTTTCGGCATCAAATCGGCCACGTTAAACATCCGGTACAAGGTCGACAACGCCTCGCGGTGATCAGCCGCCGTCACCGTGATCCGGCATACTTGCCGATAGCCTTTCGTTTCCCCAAAGCGCGGCGTTTGAAAAATGACCGCTTCATAAACACGTTTGGCCATCCACATCTTTTTCCCCCATAAACGAACCATTGTTTTCCTCTCCCTTCCCCCGATAAATCGTCCGTCTGTACCCTATACTATTAGCGATTGTGTTTGTCGATTCCTTCGGCAAAACGGCACACCTTTTGTCGAAACGAACGTGGTTTTTTGACAAAATTTGTGATCTATACGAAGGAGGAAAACGGGATGCCAACTCGTCCGCTCGCCTTGTTGCGCCGCTCGCTGCAATGCGCGTATCGCTCCTTTTTATACCGCCACCCGGTTCGTCTCGCCGATGCTGACCGGCTTCGCCGGATGGCCGCCCGCCTTTCCCCCTCGGCACCGAGGCGGCTCCGTGCCGAGGAGGCGGTCATCGTGACGGACATTCGGCGGAAAACAGCGGAACATAACCGCAACAACGTCACACGCACGGCGGCCTATTTCGCATTTTTCGAACGCCATCCGGAAATGCACTGGGCGTTTTTGGCCCATCTTGTTTCGCGCAATGGCGGTTGGAACATGACCGATTTGCGCGGCAGTCTGCTTCCATTTTTGCTGCCGGAAAAGACAGTCGCGCCGCTCTTTTTGTTTTTGGAACGAGCCAATGCATTAATTTTTCATGACGCCTATCCGCAGCTTTTGCTGTATGAAGAAAGCAAACGACGGGGGACGCCGCTGTTTCATTTGCTGCCGTCTTTCTCCGTTTCCTCGTTCATGAAACCGCTTTGGGAACATTTTTGGGAAACGGGCGACGCGGCGCTGCTTACCGTCGCCTTAATTATTAACGAACAGCAATACATCCAGCTTCGCGTCATCGAGCACCCGTTTTTCCGCACCCATGTGCTGTCGAGCTGGCCGTTTATCGCCGAGCAATGGCTCGGGTTCAATGACGTGCTCATCCCGCTGGCCCGCGGCCGCCGCATCGCTTTAGCCGGAACGACCGTGCGCGATTTTGCTGATGTCCATCATCGCATCCATATCGGCAAAACGCTGTATAGTTTGCTGCTGTTTGATGCGCACCTATTTCGTCGCGCCTACCGCTTTGCCCGCCGCGTTCCCCATAGCGGCTCGCGCGCCGACTTTTGGCCGCAATCGTTCACTGCAACATACGATAAACGCCGCCTATATAGCCCCCGCCTTGAGGCTGCCTGGCCGGATCTTGTGCACTCTTTTGACGACCGGCGCGACTGGTTCACCGATAATGCCATGATGCAGGCACTCGAGACGCTTCCGCTTCCAGCCTCGGGCGAGATGACAGGCCGTTACAAGCGCCATTTGGCCATGATGAAAGCGGCCGCCATCGCGGCGGCCAAACCGGCGGGCGTCTAACCCCGCCTTGGAAATCATAAAAACGACGAGGGTTACTCGTCGTCGACATCGATTTCTTCATCAATAATGCATTTTTCCAACAAATAGTCAAACGTAATATCGGCGAGCTCTTCAAGCTCCTCTTGCGTCGGCACAAAGCCGCGGCGAATGAGTTCTTGGTAAAAAAACTCGGCGATTTCCTCCGTATCAATAATCACTTCAATTTCCTTCACCGCATCTCGCCCCCTTTGTAATGTTGTATGTCGCCGCCTTCCGCTTTATGTCAAAAATCATGTTGTACTACTTTTTCAGCCTTCCCCATACATATATGTACTAACAAAACAAAAATACGGAGGCGGAACGAAATGGACAAGCTGACTGCATTGGATAAAATGATGGAAACAGTCGTCAACGGGCTCACTATGCTCGTCATCTTCGCCGGCATTCCATATTTTCTCTTTATTCTTTGTCAGTTTCTATTATGGTGATTGACGATCATTTGCAACCGTTGAACGACCATTTCCATCATCCGTTTATATTGGTCATCGCCGAACCATTCATATAACGCTTTATAGTCGTTGTACATATCAAGCAGCTCGTCGACCGATGGCCCGCTGTTTCCGCCATCGTCCGGCAACAGCAAGACCGATGTGTTCATCGGCGTAGCGATGACAATGTCCTGCACGAGCGTGACGGACGTTTCTTCCCCGTCGGCAAGCGGAATAATGTCCTCAAGATGAACTTCAATTTCCCAGCCGTCCGTCAGCCGCTTCAATTCATAAATCGTCTCTTCCCATCCTTCTCCGTAATAGCGGTAAATTTCCGTCCGCACCCCAACGACTTTGAACAAATGGCCTCCATAGTCGCGGACGCGGACAATTTCGCCGAGAAAAAACGGCAGCTCGATTTCAATTTCTTCGGCAATCCATAAATCGCCGGTAAACTCAGACAATAAAACGAGCGCCTGCTCGGTAAACAAACTATGGCCATGGTTAATTTCGTATAAAAATGTGCCGTCAATTTGTTGAATATCGGTGACAGTCCCGACCGTTCCATACAACGTATTGACGACGATATCGCCGACGGAAAATTTCGGGCGTTTCGGCGCACTCATCGGCATCTCCCACCCTTTTGAACAAATGGTTAGTATAGTATATGCATGCATGAAAGGGTGGACACCTTTGCCAGCGCGGAAAAAGCGGTTTGAAAGCGCTCTCAACATTCTAAACAGGAGCGCTTTCTTAATTACACTTCGTGCAAAAACTGCTCCCACAGTTCATCAAAAATGACCATGCTTTCCAAATAGTCGCCGTTTAACTCCAAATAGCCGCTTAATTCTTCATAGTCCGCCGATCCTTTCGGAAAACTATGGTCGTCATACGCCCCGTTCGCAAACCGGACGACTGGATCTTCTTCACGCCCGTAACGGAAGCGCAATAAGTAGCGATAAAACGATCTTTCCATGTTTCCCCATCCTCTTCCTTTCTTTTTGTTGCTATTATAAGGGGCTTTTTTCTGTTTGTGAAGCCTTTTTCATCGCTTGTATTGCCATCGTACGCGCTAACCTTGCTTTTCATGCCAAAGACAGGGGACTTTCATGAATTCACATTCAACCGTCTCTTCCATCATGGCAGCAAAGAAGCACGAATATCTTAACCATCTTTACTGATCAGGCCGCCCTCGCCAATAAAACTATCGCACACAAGGCGCCCTTCCAGCATGCCTCCCGCTGCGTATGAAAAAAGCCGCCATCCGGCGGCATCAACCATTATACGACTCCGGCCTGCGATGCCGGAGCAAATTCGATTTCAAACCCAAGGTCTTCGAGCATCTTGTAATCGGCTGATTTTTCCTGCCCAGCCGTCGTCAAATAGTCGCCGATAAAAATCGAGTTAGCGGCATACAATCCGAGCGGTTGGAGCGAACGTAAGTTCACTTCGCGCCCACCGGCGATGCGAATTTCTTTCATCGGGTTCATATAGCGGAACAGCGCCAACACTTTCAAACAATAGCGTGGGTTTAACTCGTTCGTTCCGGCCAACGGCGTCCCATCGATCGCATGCAAAAAGTTGACCGGAATCGAATCGGCATCAAGCGCCCGCAGGCTGCGCGCCATATCGACAATATCTTGCTTCGTTTCTTTCATGCCGATAATGACGCCGGAACATGGCGAAAGACCGGATTCTTTTGCTGTTTCAATCGTCCGCACCCGGTCGTCATATGTATGGGACGTCGTGATGTTTGGGTGGTGCTGTTTCGACGTGTTAATATTATGGTTGTAGCGGTCGACGCCCGCTTCTTTCAGCCGCACCGCCTGCTCCGGCTTTAAAATCCCGAGGCAAGCGCACACTTTCAGCCCAAACCGCTCTTTAATTTCCTTGACCGCGGACGCAACAGTGTCGATCTCCTTATCGCTCGGCCCGCGGCCGCTCGCGACGATGCAATACGTTCCGATGCGCAAACGGTGCGCTTCTTCCGCCCCGCGCAGCAACGTCTCTTTGTCGATCATTTTATACGTTTTTACCGGCGCCGTCGACACGGCGGACTGCGAACAGTAGCCGCAGTTTTCCGGACAAAGGCCGGATTTGGCGTTAATGATCATGTTCAATTTTACCTTATTGCCATAATACGTTGAGCGAATTCGGTACGCCCCTTGCAACAGAAGGAGCAGCTCATCGTCCGGACAGTCGAGCATCGCCAATGCCTCCTCATCGGTCAGCTCTCCACCTGCGAGCACTTGTTCAGCCAATTGCAGCCAATTTGCCAACGTCCCTCTCCCCTTTCCACATCATTACATTTATCGTAGCGGACAAAGAAGATGATTGTCAACCTATTTTTATTTTTGGTTTACTATCGTGCACAGCAGCTGCAACAGTCCCGGCGTTGTGCACAACTGCCCTCAGCACGCAAAAAACAGGCCGCCGTTTTTTGGACAGCCTGCTTTGTTTCCTTTGCCTAACGCGCCAATTTTTCAACGATATCGCGGGCAATCCAAACCCCGCAGGCGCTCGCCTGCGCCAAGCCGCGCGTAATGCCGGCGCCGTCGCCGCCGACATACAGACCGGCGATTTCTGTTTCAAACCGGTCGTTTAGCTTCGGGCGCGCCGAATAAAACTTCGCCTCAACGCCATAAAAGAGCGTATGTTCCGACGCCAGCCCCGGGGTGACGTGGTTGAGCGCTTCCGTCATCTCAATCAAGCTTTTCATCGTGTTGTACGGCAAAACGAGGCCTAAATCGCCCGGAACCGCCTCTTTTAACGTCGGTTCAATAAACCCCTCTTTAATCCGCTTTTCCGTCGACCGCCGCCCTTTCAAAATGTCGCCGTATTTTTGCACGATGATGCCGCCGTTTGACAAAGCGTTGGCCAGCCGGGAAATTTCATGGGCGTACTCGTTCGGCTTGTCAAACGGATCGGAAAATTTATGCGAGACAAGAAGGGCGAAGTTCGTGTTGTTGCTTCCAAGCGCCGGGTCTTTGTACGCGTGGCCGTTGGCGAGCATAATGCCGGAATGGTTTTCGACGACGACATGGCCGGACGGATTGCTGCAAAACGTCCGCACTTGCGTCCCGACCGACGTGTTGAAAATAAATTTCCCCTCATACAAATGCTCGTTGATTTCCTGCATGACGATGTTCGATGTCTCGACGCGCACCCCGACGTCCACTTGGTTGTTGATCATCCGCAAACGGCGCTTGCGCAATACTTTGCTCAGCCAGACCGAGCCGTCGCGCCCCGGAGCGATGACGACTTTTTCCGCCGTCAACGTTTCGCCGTTTTTCAGCACCACGCCTTTGGCAACATGCCCGCTTTCTGTCCGCTCCGTTAAAATATCGTCCACTTCCGTCTGAAAGCGCATCGCAATCCGCTCGCGTAAATATTCAAAAATGCTTTTTAAAATCTCTAAATTTTGCTCTGTGCCTAAATGGCGGACGTAGGCGCGCAGCAACTTCAAACCGGCGGCATACGCGCGCCGTTCGATTTCTTTCACTTTATCCGTCATCGGGTCGGTGATCGACGTCGTCGCCCCGTGTTTTAAGTTGATGTCGTCGACATAGCGGATGAGTTCAAGCACGGTCGAAGCCGGCAAATAGTCGGTCATCCAGCCGCCGAATTCGCTCGTGATGTTGAATTTTCCGTCCGAGTACGCCCCCGCTCCGCCGAAACCGTTCGTGATCGAACAAGCGGGCACACAGCCGGCGTAGTCTTTTTTCCCGGCCGGCGGCGGGCATTTCTCAATTTTTTTCTGCAAAATCGGACAGTTGCGTCGATATATATCATGCCCTTTATCGATCAAAAGCACGTTCGCTCCGGGCAGCTTTAGCGTCAGTTCGTAACAGGTGAAAATGCCGGCCGGCCCGGCGCCGACGACGATGACATCGTAATGGTTGTTCATGGTGCCATCCCCCACTTTTCATCTTCCATTGGCCAGTATACGGAGTATCGGGCAGTTCGTCAAGAGAAAACACGAACTTTTACATTATAAAATACCAAAAATGTTCGATTTCTAAACGCATTGTCGACAAGAAAAAAAACTGGTATGGTAGGAAAGGAGCGATTCCCCGCGTGCTCTTTTTGGTCGAAGTGGGGCTCCGCGCCAAAGAGGATGAAGGAAAGGGAACAAACGGATGCGCTTTTTGGTGAAAAATTTTTTGAACGGCATGCTGACGATCGTACCGATTTTCGTAGCAGTCTATGTGGGCTACAAAGTGTTCGCCGTTTTGGACGGACTGCTCGGCCAATATGTCCGCCCGTATTTGGACGGCCGCTACATCCCTGGCCTTGGCTTGCTCGCAACCGTTGCGCTCATCACCGTCTGCGGCTGGCTGTCGACGCAATATGTGAGCGGCCGCCTAATCCGGCTCATTGACCGGTTGCTTGAAAGCATTCCCTTCATGAAAACCATTTATTCGGTCGCCAAAGATACAATCGCTTCCTTCGTCGGGGAAAAACGGTCATTTTCCAAAGTCGTGCTCGTCACGCTGCCAGAAAGCGGCTGGAAATGCCTCGGCTTCATTACGATGGATGATGTCGGCGCCTGGCACGACCCGTTGGCCGATTATGTAGCCGTCTATATTCCGCAGACATTTCAAGTCGCCGGGCTAACCCTTCTCGTCCCGAAAGAGCAAGTCGAAGTCATTGACGTCTCGCCGGAAGAGGCGATGAAATTTATCCTCTCCGGCGGCGTCGCAGCCCGCAAGCAAAAGCGGCTGCCCGAATGACAACGGGCAGCCGCCTCATATTGCCGGCTGAAATACATCCAACCGTCAAAAGTATCGTTTTTTCCAAAAGACGTATGCCGTCGTCACTGATAGTGAACCAGCGAGCACCATGGCGACGACAAAGGCATACGGGGAGTCTTGGAACGGAATCGGCACGTTCATGCCGTAGAAGCTCGCCACCATCGTCGGAAGGGCAATAACGATCGTAATGGCGGTTAAAAATTTCATCACAATGTTTAAATTGTTCGAGATGACCGAAGCGAACGCATCCATCATGCCGCTTAAAATGCTGCTGTATACTTCCGCCATTTCAATCGCCTGCTTGTTTTCGATAATGACGTCCTGCAGCAAGTCTTGGTCATCTTCGTACATGCGCAAATAGTTGAGGCGCATAAGCCGTTCCATGACGATATTGTTCGCCTTGAGCGAGGTCATAAAATAGACTAAGCTTTTTTCCATGCTAAGAAGCGAAAACAGTTCCTTGTTTTTCATCGACTGGTGCAGCTCTTTTTCAATTTCGCTCGTCCGTCGATTGATTTGCTTCAAATAGCGCAAATAGTACGTCGAAATCATATACAGCATTTGCAGCGCAAAGCGCGTTTTCATGAACGTATAAAAGTTTTTGATCCTGTTCTTTGAAAATTCCTCAAAAATTGGATTTTCCTGCAAACAAACGGTGATAAAGCATGTGTTCGTAATGATCATGCCGATCGGAATCGTTTCATAAATCGGACCGTCGACTTCGTCATAGGCGACGATCGGGATATCAACAATAATCAACACATGATTGTCCTCTTTTTCGACGCGCGACCGTTCTTCATCGTCCAACGCGTCTTTGATCGAATCGATCGGAATGTCCAAATGGTGGGCGATGTAGCGAATTTCATCCTCGGTCGGGGCGACGAGATTGATCCAGCAGCCGTTTTCGATGCGGTCAATTTCGCGCATTTTGCCGCTCGCATCGGACAAATACATTTTCATCATTCGGCATCCTTCCTCCTTTTCACGCGAGGAAGGCGGCGCCTTTTCCTTTCCGTCCGGAGCCCGTTTCCGTATGATGAGCAGCGGACAAGAAAAGGAACAGACCGCGCTCCCCGCTATATTCCGGTTCCGGTTCGTTCTGGCTCGAACTACTCATATACGAAAACGTCACTCCTTTCAAAAAATGTTCCTCAAGTAATGATAACGCGGACCAGCCTGTTTGTATAGTAGTTGCCATGAAAAAAAAAGCAGCCTACTGGCTACTTTATTCAAGAAACCGGCGCCATGTTCAAACATTGCCCGCCATTGGCCCGTTATTCACTTGATGGTGTCGTGTTGAAGAAGTCAGGCGTCTGTTTGCCCGTTTGCCGGCGGTCCGAACGGTGCGGTTGTGGTTTGCTCGTTTTTCCCATCACGCCATCGGATTCGTAGCTGAGCGGAAACGTCCGCTTTTTGTCCACCGCCCTCACCCCCTTTGCTTTTACTGTTTGCCGCCAGCCGCCATTTTACTCATATTTCGCAACCTTTGCATAATATACAAAAAACAACCCGAATATGCGCATAAAAATAATTTTTTATACAAAAAATTGTAAAATAATTAATTTTTATTCGGTCAAACCTGGCTTATTTCGAATTTTTATTCAGGGTGCGAAATGTGAGATTTTACTCGAATTCATCCAAGTAAAGGGCCGCCACTTTGTGGAAGCGTTTCATCCTAAAATTGTCAGCCAATGTTCACACAATCATTTTACCGGCTGTCGTCTATTCGCTTATAATAAACAAATGAGGAGGGGAAGCCATGAACATTATAGTCACGAAAAAGGCGTTTGATTGGTACAAGCGGGAGCTCGGGCTGAAGCCGGGCGATGCGATCCGCTTTTTCGCCCGCTATGGGGGATGCAGCACCGTGCAAAAAGGGTTTTCGCTCGGCATGGTGAAAGATGAGCCGGCGGATGAACCGGCGGCGCAGACGACGGTTGATGGCGTGACCTTTTTTGTCGAGGATGGCGACCAATGGTATTTTGACGGCCACGATTTGACGGTCGATTTGGACGAAAAAGGCGACGAACCGGTGTTTTTGCTCCAGTAAGCAACGAAAAAGCTAGCCTTAGCGCTAGCTTTTTCGAATGATGGCGATCGTGCAGCGGGAGACGCAGATGAGCTTCCCTTGTTCATCGGCGATGCGCACATCCCAAACCATCGTCGTCCGCCCGCGGTGCAACACCGTTCCCGTCGCTGTCACCGTTCCACTGCGGACGGCGCGGACGTGGTTGGCGTTAATTTCGAGGCCGACGACCCGTTCCGTCTTCGAATCAACAAGCACATACGAGCCAATGCTCGCCACCGTCTCAGCCAACGCGACCGACGCGCCGCCGTGCAGCAGCCCGGCCGGCTGATGCGTGCGATGATCCACCGGCATCGTCGCCACGATGCGGCCTTCGCCAAGCTCGACGATTTCGATGCCAAGCGTGTCGATCAACGTATGTTTCGCCATTTCTTTCACTGCCGTCAAGTCGATCATCATTTCATCTTCCTCCGTTTCACGAACCGCTCCAGCTCATCAAGCCGCCCCTCTTGCCGCAAAATGCGCACCTGCGTCTCGCCGAGCAAATCAAAATGCGGAAACTCATTGCGCCGGTCCATCCACTCTTCTTTCAGCCCGTATTGCCTCCCCCAGGCGGCCAGCTTATCGATATCGGCGCAGCCGACTTTTGTCACCGTCGTGCAGTGCGGAAACCGTTCGTCATACCAATAATGGGTCAAAAAGGCGATTTCGCCGCGCTTCACCTTCTCCTTCCACGCCGCAAGTTCATGACGGCGGATGCCAAATGCCATTCTCTCGCTCTCCTTTACCGTTTCGCCCGCTCATACGCTTCATGCCAATCAGGAAAATATTTGCGAATGACGATCGGCCGAAACGTATCGCGCTTGACGCAAACGTGCTGCGACTTGCCGATCACCGCCACCTCGCCGTCCGGGGCAAGAATTTCGTAGCCATACGTGACGCGGATGCCGTCATAAGCGTCGATCCATGTGCGGACGGTCGCTGTCTCCCCGTAATGGAGCGGTTTTTTGTACGACACTTGCAAGTCGATGACCGGCGACATGACGCCCTCTTTCTCCATCTCGGCATAATGGAAGCCAAGCTGTTTAATTAACTCCGTGCGCCCGACTTCCATCCAAACTAAGTAGTTCGCATGGTAAACGACGCCCATCTGATCCGTTTCCGCATAGCGTACTTCGATTTGTTTTTCCGCTACTTTCACGTTCGTTCTCCCTCCATTTTTTGCCGGTCCTCCCTTTTATGTTACCATTGGTCCGTCCGACGGCTCAAGCGGCAAGCAAAAAAAAACAAAGCCGCCTCGGCCCAGGCAGCTTTGTCTTGTTTATTGGTAGCCGTTTTCACGCGCAGCCGCTTCGTCTTTAATTTCCGCACGCATTGCGGCAATCGCTTCTTCGCGGCGGCGATTTTTCTCGCGAATTTGCTCCCGCTCTTCCGGGGAAGCGAACTGCATCGTTTCTTCGGCTTTTTCGATGTTTTCAATCGTATTTTGCACCATGTCTTGCAGCTTTTCGACGTTGTCGCTGCGGTCATCCGGTTTCGGACGTGGCATGACGCTTCCTCCTTCACGCAAGTTTCGGTTTATTCACCCTTCGTTTGGATGACTTGGGCGTGCTGGCCGGACTGGTCTTGCATTTGTTTGCCTTTGTTCCCCCCAGCGGCGCGAGGCTGTGTTCCGATATGGTTCGGCACAAAATGTTTGCGGCTTCCTTTCGGATTGCTCATCATCTTCGCCTCCTCGCCATCTAGTCTGTCCCCCCGGACAACCGCTATGCATGGGTTATTCTGCTTTCTTGAGCATCCGCTCTTCCAGCTTTTTCTCGATCTTTTCGAGCGCTTCCCGGTCATTCAGCAATTGCCGCTTATTCTCGCTGATCAATTCTTGGAGAGTCATTTTGCGGGATCGTCTCATCGCTTCAACCTCCCCTCATTATTTATTGTAATCCTATTCATGCCCAAAAAAGATAAAAATTATGACAACTTTTCGAAAAATAACGAATCAAGAAAAAAAGCGCCTTCCGCTAAAACCACATCGTGGTTAGCGAAAAAGCGCTGTTTCCTTCTCAAGTCGGGCCGCGGTCACCGGACCGATGATTTTTTGCCGGATGACGCCGTTCGGGTCAATGATATATGTCGTCGGAATCGTCTGAATGCGGTATCGATGAAGCGCCTCGCCGCGCACATCCAAGGCGACGGGCAAGGTCAGCTTTTGGCCTTTCACAAACCGCTCCGCCGCATCGAGCGTATCTTGTGTGGTCAAATGGACGGCGAGCAACACGACTTCACAGCCATGCTGCTTGTAAAACGCCTCAAGCTCCGGCATTTCCTTTTTGCACGGCGGACACCATGACGTCCAAAAGTTGAGGACGACCGCCTGACCGCGCAAATCAGACAGCTTGACCGGCTCGCCGCCAAGTGTCGGCAGCGTCAAATCAGGGGCCACCTGGCCGACGTCCGGGCCGGTTTCCATTTTGCCTGCTTCCTCTTCGTCCCCTGCAGCCATCGCACTCCAAAGGCCGTATCCAGCAACGGCCAAAAACAACAGGATGACCAACCATTTTCGCACCCTTTTCCCTCCCTGCCGGCCGACGCCCCGCTTCACGCCCAAGCGCCCTTTGCCGTTCTGTCCATGATTATAGCACATACGTTTGTCTTTGCCAACGCGAATGCCGGCAACAAAAAACGAGGGGCGCGCCCTCGTCGTTAACGGATGTTTTTATGGTCATTTTTCATTTTTTCCGCTTCCACTTCAGCGTAGGAAGCGAATTCGCTCGTCCATTCGTTCAAACCGTTTTTCTTCTTCGCATTGTTATTCCGTTGGGCATTGGCATTGCCGAGCTTTGTCCGGCCCATGCGCTCTCCTCCTCTTGTTTCGTCGGTTCAAAAATAGTATCGCCCGCCGACGAAAAACTATGCATAGGACGGCGTTCCAAGCCGTACGCTTGCCGGAAAACATTTATGCAAAAGAGGACGGTTCGTCCGTTTCAACCGGGTGCTCCCGATAGGAAATCCAGTCGCTGAAACTGCCCACATACAACCGGACATTGCGGTAGCCAGCTTCTTTTAATGCGAGCACGTTCGGACAGGCAGTGACACCAGAGCCGCAATAGACGATAATGGGAGTTTCGCGGTCAAGGCCGGCAAACCGGTCGGCCTGCTCGGCTGCGCTTTTCCAGTAGCCACCATCGGTCACCCCGTCTTTCCAAAACCGGTGCAACGCCCCCGGGATGCGGCCGGGCCGGCGGTCGATCGGCTCTTCCAAACCGGCATACCGCTTCCACTCACGTGAATCAATGAGCACGGCCGAACGGTCGCGGACAGCGGCACGCACATCGTCAATCGTCGCCAACCATGACCGGTCGGGCCGCGGTTGAAACGGCCGGGGCGCTACAGAAGGAACGTCGCTTGTCACCGGATGCCCTTTTCTCCTCCACTCACTGTAATTGCCATCCAACACGTACGCGCGCGCATGGCCGAAATAGCGAAGCAGCCACCAACAGCGCGCCGCCATGGCCCCATCTTGATCATCGTAGGCCACGACCGTCACCGTTTCGTCAATGCCGGCGCGGCTGAACACTTCTGCCGCTTGGGCGGTCGATGGCAGCGGGTGGCGGCCGCCGTGTTCCCCCACCGTTCCGGACAAATCGCGTTCCAAATCCACATACATCGCGCCGGGAATATGATCGTCCCGGTAAACGGATGCGCCTTTAGCCGGGTCGCCAAGCCAAAACCGGCAATCAAGAATGCGGATGGTTTCGTCGGACAAATGCGCAAGCAGCCACTCGTGCGAAACGAGAGACGCCATGTTCTTCTCCCCCCTTGTTGATTTTGCCTGTCAATCAACCAGCCTCAAGAAATTTAGACGTACCGGACAGCCGCCACTCCTATGTGCCGCAGCCTGATGGCCGCCTTATATGTGCCCCGCCGCTACGGTCGCTTTTTCTCAAGCCGGCTTACATATTCGCGCACCATTTCCGGTGTCACGTACCGGCGCGCCGGTACGAGTCCGCCTTTGGCCAGCTCATTCATTTGTTTCGTCACTTCGTTGATCGCATCGACCGTAAACGGCTCGCCGCAGCGACACCGCTCGACCGCTTCTTCGATATGCCGCTCACGCTCAGCGTCAAGCATGGCAAACTTTTTCAAGATGGCATGCTGTTTTTGTACGTGGGCGGTAATCGCTTGATGCACTTCACTCAATGGTTCTCGTCCTTTCTTGTTTCTTTTTCCATTAAACGTTGGACGTTTAGTTTTGGTGTCCAACAGTTGAACCGGTAGTGCGGTTTCGTCGCATAGCCGAGCCGGCGGCAATACGTGTACAGCCCGTTGGCTCGTTTTTCAATGCCGTAGTGGATGCATGTCGCACAAGCGTGAAACCGGTTCATGAGCGCGCCTCCCGATCCTCTCTAGAAAGAAGGCTGTGAAGCGTCGCTTCGATCCGACTGAGCGCTGTGGAGTCCGCCGTTTCAGCGAGCGCCGCCATTAAACCGTCCATATAGCCGTCGACTTGGTCGGCGAGCGCGTCCGCAAGCGCGGCGACGGCAGTCTCGTATTGCTTGGCATATGCGGAGATAAGCCGCTCTTTTTGCTCGGCCAAATAACGATCAACCGGCTCAACGAGCGCTGCTTCAATTTCTTCTTTCATCCGCCGCTTCTCATCGCGCTCAAAAAACGATTTCGCGTTTTTGTAGAGCGAAAGCGCCTTAGCAAACCGCGCCCGATCGACATCGTTAAGGGCGTTGGCGAACTCCGGCGCCGCAAAAGCGAACGCCTCCGGCGGCGTGAGCACGAGCGCTTCATCAAAACGGCGCAGCTCGCCGCAAAGGCTCGTGAACTGTCCGGCGAGCCGTTTATGCAAAAATGCCTCAACACGTAAGCTCGTCGCCCGCAGCTCTTGCGCCAAGTCAAAGCCGACTGACGCAAGCAGCTCGTCAAGGCAACGCTCAAGCGCCCGGCGCGCCGGACCTTGGTCATCGCGGAGCACGGCCGGATTGAACGCCTCCTTAAACGTATCATTCAAGCGGAAAAAGACACGCTGTTTCACGTAGTAGAGCAGTTCGTCGATTTCTTGGATGAGCGCTTGCCGGCCGTAGACGTCGCCGGCATCGGCGAGCACAGTGCGCATTTTTGCCTTGGCTGCTTCGAGCGCCTGCCGCTTCGCCGCTTTTTCCGCCTCACTTTGTCCGGCGGCGCGCGCGTATTCCGCCGCCGTCTGCCGCGCGCGTTCAAGCTCGGCATAGGCGCTCTCGACGGCCACCTCGGCCAGCTCTTCTGTCAAGAAACGGAAGAAATCCGCTTCAAAGGCAGGCAGGCCAGAGTCTGTCAAGATGCCGCACGGTCCGGGGTCCGCCCCCGTTTTTTCCGCCAGCGCCATGCGACTTGAGAGCGCATAAAGGCGCGGAAAGCGAATGCCGAAACGGGCGAGCTCGCCATTCATGTAGGTGACGACCGCATCAAGTTCTTCCTTCGATTGGGCTAAATCGGCCGCGTTGATGATGAAAAACATTTTGTCAAGCGCGAACGCATCTTTGACGCGCCCGAGCTGAAGCAAAAACTCGCGGTCCGCCTTCGAAAACGCATGGTTGTAATACGTCACAAACAGCAGCGCGTCGGCATGCTTCATATAATGGAACGCGACTCCGGTATGGCGGGCGTTTAGCGAATCGACCCCCGGCGTATCGACAAGCGTCACCCCTTGACGGGTGAGCGGGCAGTCCGCATACAACACGACCTCATCCAAGAAACACGACACCGTCTCGTCAGCCACATATCCTTCAAGCTCCTCGAAACCGACTGACAGCGTTGCCCCAAATCGACTGCACATCCGCTCGTAGCCGGATGCGGCGGCCGCCAAAAAAGCGATGTGCGGTTTTTGCGCCGGGTGTTCGGCCCCAGATTCGGCAATTCGGGCGCAGAGGCGAAGCGTTTCCTCCCATGTATTCGCCTCATAGCCGAACTGGCTGAGCGACGCCTGCATATCGGCCCAAATTTGCGATTCGCTTTTTACTTTCACGACCGCCGTACCGTGCGGATGCCCTTTGTCGGGCGGCGCGATTTTGCTGATGGCGGCCGTCGTCGGGTTCGGCGAGGACGGCAACAGCGGTGCGCCAAGCAGCGCATTGGCAAGCGATGACTTGCCGGCGCTGAAAGCACCAAACAAGGCAACCGTAAACGCCCGCTCACGAAGCCGGCGCGCCTTGTCGCGCAACGGGGCAGCAAAGCGGCGCAGCAGGTCCGCCTGTTCAAGGCAAGCCGCCGCTTCATCAAGCCGGTCGGCCGCCCGCTCACTCCGCCGCTTTCCGCCGGCTGAAGGCGCACGGGATTCTCCCGCTCCTTCGGCCTCCACCTCGCCGCCAGCCGCCCCTTTCTGACCGAGCGCTTGTTCTTTGGCGGCGAAACGGTCAACCGCCGGTTCAACTACGGGTTGTTGTTTCGTTGCTTCCACATGGCGGGCTTTCCGAAAATCAGGCGGCGCCGTCAGCACGGCAAGGCGGTTGTCGTCAAGCGCCGCGGCATCGCCCGGGGCGGTGATCAGCTTCTCAAACGCTCGCCGGCGCTCTTCCCGCTCGGCTTTGAGGCCGGCGAGGCGGCCGAGGAGCTCCTCTTTTTCGCGCGCCTCCGAAAGCGCATCGCTCAATACCTCCGTTTGGGCGGCCGCCTGTTTGGCGACTTGTTCCGCGAGCCCGGCAAACAAGGCGAGTGCCGAGTCACGGTAACGTTTTTTTAGCGCTGCGGCGACCTCATCCGTATAGTGTAGTAGCGCCGCGCCGCTTGTATCCGCGCCTTGCTTGACAAGGCCGGCAAGCAATGACTGTTCCCATTCCACCGTCCATTGTTGGCATTGGCCAAGCCAGGCGCGATCGGCGTTCCACTCGTTTCCAAATTTAAGAAGCAACTGGCGGACGTGCCATTCAATTTGCGTCTCCGCTTGTGCCTTAACGCTTTCATAAAACGCGTCCAACCGCCGCTGGCGCTCCTCTTCGGTTTTCGCCTTCGCAAACCACCATCCCACTTTAAAATCAGGCCGCCTCGCCTGCAAGTATGCTTCGGCACGCGCTCTTGTTTCAAACGGCATCAAATAGGCGTTTTGCAGCACGCGCTCAAGTTCAGCGCGAAACGTCTCCTCCGCCCGCGCCGGCGCTGTTTGCCATCCGGCAAGCTCCGCCTCTAACCGTTCGAGCTCCTCTGCGGCCGCCGCTTGATCATGGACGCCGCCGAGTTCCTGAACCCGCCCCTGCATCTCTTGTTCAAGCGGCGCATGCTGGGCGCAAAGTTGTTCGAGATGGCGGGCGGCAATCCGTTTTAAACCAGTTTCGGCGCCACGGACAAGCCATTCGTCCTTGTCGGCAAACAAGCGGCGCAAACAGGCTGATAACTCATGCCATTCATTATGCGGATGGGCCGGCGCTTTTAATGAGAGAAAAAACAGGCGGGCTGCCTCGACCCCCCAGCGCCGGAACGCCTCGGTCGCCGAAGAGCGAAACGCGGCAAACGGCAACTCGTCGTCACGATGTTTGTCGATTTGGTTGATGATTAAATATACTGTTTTTCCTTCGTCTGTTAATTGTTTCGTAAATTGAAAGTTTAACTCCGCTTGTACATGGTTATAATCCATGACATAAAAGACGACGTCGGCTAGATGAAGCGCCGACTCGGTCGCCAGCCGGTGAGCGTCATCAGTCGAGTCAATGCCCGGCGTGTCCAAGATGGCGACTCCCGGCGGGATGGCGGTCGTTTCGCGGCTGATCTCGATCCATTCAATCGTCTCCCCGTCGCGGCATTGAGCGCGGATTAACTCCGGATCGTACGGCGGCTCATATTCAACCGGCGGATCATCATGATAAAAGACGCGCACGTAGTCCGAACCGGCTTTCACTTTCACAAGATTGGCGCTCGTCGGAATCGGGCTCGACGGCAACAGCGGCTCACCGAGCAGCGTGTTGATCAAACTCGATTTGCCGGCGGAGAAATGGCCGCAAAACGCCACAATAAGCTCGCCGGCTGCCGTTTTCTCCATAAGCTGCTTCACTTTGTCGGCATTTTCCTTATCACCCACCGCCTGAAGCTGCTCATACATCCCGATCATTTTCGCCAGCCACGGCCGCAACGGCGGCCGCTCAATCGCAATATTCCCCATGACCAAAACCCCTTTGTTTCCGTCAATGTCATTTACATTCATTTTACTGTATTTCGTCCCATTTCCCAATAGAAAAACGAAAAAATCCCGCCGGTTCGTTCGGCGGGATGGATGTTTTTCTCCGGCCTGCGGTTGGCGCGCCATTGGCGCCAAAGAACCGTTTCACAGTCGGCTTCCGCCTGCCGGCTGCCTTTGCGTTGCTTGCACATCGCCGAAAATGCGCGTCCGTTTTCCCCGCAGCGGCGGCACGAAGCGTGACCGCAGCCGAAACGCCTCACGGTAATCGGTGAGGGCAGTCAACGCCTTCTCTTCTGTCGAGATGCGGATGAACAATATGAGAGCATTTAGGAACGAAAACAAAAGGGCGGTCATATGCGCGTCAAACAACAGCGGCAACAGCGCAATCTCCAACGCGACAACAGCGTAATTCGGGTGGCGGATCCATCGATACGGCCCTTTTTTTACAACGGGGCGGTTGGGCACAATTAAAATTTTCGTATTCCAAAAGCGGCCGAGCGACAAAATCGTCCACACCCGCAGCCCTTGCACCGCTAGAAAAAGCGGGAATAAAAGCGGCCAGCTCCGCGATGGACGCGCGCCTTTTCGCAACACCTCGAGAGCGAGCGAGACAAGAAACGACACATGCATCAACACGATCCAAGGATAATGGCGGCTGCCAAATTCTTGTGCTCCGAGCGCTTTTACATACCGTTCGTTCCGTTTTGCAAGGCGAAGTTCCACTAGGCGCATCAAGACGACGGCCAAAAACATAAACGCAAACCGCATCACCATTCCCTCCATTGAAGCAGCACCATCTCCGCGCTAAAGCCCGGGCCAAGGGCAACAAGCAGGCCGTACCCGGGCGCGAGCGGCTGCCGCGTCATCTGATCAAAGACAAAGTACACGGTGGCCGATGACATATTGCCGTAGCGGGCGAGCACGTCTCTGGCAGCTTTTGTCTGATCCGGACCGAATCCGAACGCCTCCTCATACGCTTCAATGACCTTCCTCCCGCCCGGGTGGGCGATGAAATACTGAAGATCGCCAAGCGTGAGTCCGTTATCGTGCAAAAATGCCTCTACTTGCGGGCGCAGCCAGGAGCGAACAATCGACGGAATGTCTTTTGAAAAGATGACAAACAGCCCTTCATCGCGAACATCCCAGCCCATCACCTCTTCCGAGCGGGGCATCAGCACCGAGCGGGCGGCGACGACAAACGGCGCCCCTTTTTTTGGGGCGGCTTCGTCTCCGGCGACAAGCACGCACGCCACACCATCGGAAAAAAGCGATGTACCGATCACATTGCTTTTAGACAAATCATGGAGTTGAAACGTTAAACTGCAAAACTCAACGGCGATCACTAGCACCTTGGCATGAGGAAACGCCCGGCAATAGTCGGCAGCCCGGGCGAGCCCGGCCGCCCCGCCCGCGCAACCGAGCCCCCAAATCGGCACTCTTATGGCATGCGGAGAAAACGGCAGCACGTTCATCAGCCGCGCCTCGATGCTCGGCGTCGACAGCCCCGTCGTGGAAATGCAAAACAGCGCATCGATCTCTTCAGGCAAAACAGGGCCGGGCGAAGCCTTGCGCAAACAGTCGTTGACCGCCTCAGCGCTGTAGCGGACAGCACAATCCATATACACCTTATTTTTTTGGCCAAACCCGTGCGGTGCGCTGTACCAGGCCAGCGGCTGAACAAACGCGCGCGTGCGGATGCCGCTGTTGTCAAACGCTTGCAAAAGCCGCTCGACGCGCGCCATTCGCCCGGAAAACAGGCTGGAAACATGCTGCTTCACCTCGTCTTGGGCGGCCGTATACGGCATCGTCGCTGTGCCGACGGATAAAAGAACCGGCATACAAACACCTCGGTCTGTTCCTCTTTTTCTATTAGGGTGCGCAACAGGCCGGTCAGTATGCAGCGGAAAGCGCATGGATACACCGATTTTTTCAAGAACAGCTGATGGATCCTTTGGTTGTGACATGCAAAAACAGGCGCGGACAAAGCCGGCCTGTTTTTTCCAGGAAAGCGGTTATAAGCGAGGATGTACAGCGAGATGTTTGTTGATTACTTCGCTTTAAGTGCGCGGATTTCACTTTCATGCTCAAGCAAGTGCAAGGCGAGGGATTGAAGCACGAGCTCTTGCCGGGCTTGTCCGGCAATGACTTCATTGACTTTTTGTTGCGTTTCTGTGAGGGTTTGTTTCATTGCCGGAATTTCACGGAGCGTTTCTAACGTTTCCACGGCAGCTTGGCGAATAAACGGCAATTCGGCAACGTCTTCCTTTGTCGCCATCGTCCGTTCGATGCGCCCGATTCGGCCGTCCAGCGCCGCGACGTCCTCTCTTGTCGCCGCCACGGCTTGTTCCAGCTGCCCGATGCGCTCGTTCGTCCGGGCGACATCTTCCTTCGTCGCCATCGTCCGTTCGATGCGCCCGATTCGGCCATCCAGCGCCGCGACGTCCTCTCTTGTCGCCGACACGGTTTGTTCCAGCTTCTCAATGCGCTCGTTCGTCCGGCCGACGTCTTCTTTCGTCGCCATCGTCCGTTCGATGTGCCCGATTCGGCCATCCAGCGCCGCGACGTCCTCTCTTGTCGCCGACACGGTTTGTTCGAGCTTCTCGATGCGCTCGTTCGCCCGGGCAACATCTTCTCTTGTCGCCGACACGGTTTGTTCCAGCTGCCCGATGCGCTCGTTCGTCCGGGCGACGTCTTCCTTCGTCGCCATCGTCCGTTCGATGCGCCCGATTCGGCCATCCAGCGCCGCGACGTCCTCTCTTGTCGCCGCCACGGTTTGTTCCAGCTTCTCAATGCGCTCGTTCGTCCGGGCGACATCTTCTCTCGTCGCCTCCATGGCTTGTTCCAGCTTCTCGATGCGCCCGTTTAACTGCGCAACATCCTCTTTGGTCGCCATTTGAGTCCGCATTTGCCGCAATTCACCGAAAAGGCGCTCCACCCATTCATCCATCGTTTCACCCCCTTTTGCTTTCCATTATATCATCATACTTCTCCCCATTTCTATCGTTTTCACCGCCAATCGACACGCCGACAAAAAAGCCATCCCCATTTCCGAGGCAGCGGTCAGAAAACGAAGATGGCTACGAAAGCGATCAACACGATTATGAAATTTTTTGTTCCTGCAGCAGCAGTGCGGCCAATTTTCTCGCCTTGCCGAAATGGACGACGGCATTTACGATGATGGCGGTCATGCCGAACGCCAGGCTGTCGTCCCGGTTCTCTCATTACCAAAACCGGCGCCATCTATCCACCGCTAAAGGACGATCATTCGTTTCGGCGCCCCGTCCTACTCCCATCTTCTTCATACTTTTTTCACAATCGTCACCATTTGTTCAAACTTCCCGCATCATTTTTGTGAGAAAAGTCACTGTTGCCACACTTTCCTACAGTTATGATAGTGTCAAAGCAGGGAAATCCGCTAGTTGGCGCGCCTGCCTCACTAATGTGATGGGGGATGACTTCAAAAAAGAGGAGGGATACGGTATGGCAAAACCGGAGTGGACAAAACCGACGGCAGTGACCCGGCAAACGAAAAAAGAGAAAGAGCCGGCGCTTGGCGGTACGCTGGCATCCGTGTTTTTGCTCGGCTTTTTCATCATTTTCGCCTGGGTCAGCGTCTACTTTTTATTTTTGCACCGCATGTAAGCGGCAAGGGAGGGACTTGAGATGCACATTCATAAGTACGAAAAAATTTGGTTGACGTTTGGCATCGGCTGTCTCATTGTCTTTTTAACCGTCGTCGGTGTGAGCGCTTTCGCCGCCGGACAGCAGCCGCCAAGCTGCTTGACGACGATCGATCCGGAAAAAGTCGATACGACACCGCCGTTCGATCAGCCGGGTCTTGTCAAAAAAGGAGATAACGAATACGAACTGAACATCGTCGTCGCTGCCTTTTCCTTTACGCCAAATGCCATTGAAATTCCAAAAGGAGCGAAAGTGACGATTAACGTCACCTCAAAGGACGTTATCCACGGATTTCAAATTCCGGGAACAAACGTGAATATGATGGTTGAACCCGGCTATGTCAACAGTTTGACGACTACATTTGATGAACCGGGCGAATACACGATTCTTTGCAATGAATATTGCGGCGCCGGCCACCATATGATGACGGCGCGCATTAAGGTGGTGGAGTAACATGATGCAACCGTTGGAAAAAGTCGATCGCCGCGACGCCAAACTGGCGCTGGCGCATTTATTTGTCGCCTTTACTGCTCTCGCGTTGGGCGGCTTCGCCGGCCTTTTGCAAACATTGGTTCGCTCCGGCAAATTTGAATTGCCGGCCGGCATCAGCTACTACACGATTTTAACGACGCACGGCGTCTTGCTTGGGCTTGTGCTGACAACGTTTTTCATTATCGGCTTCCAGTTTGCCGCCGTCAGCCGCACGACCGGAGCGCTCTCGGACGGTTCGCGCCGGTTCGGTTGGATCGGTTTTTGGATGATGACGATCGGAACGGCCATGAGCGCCTTTTTCATCCTCACTGGGCAGGCAGCGGTACTGTATACGTTTTATGCGCCGCTGCAAGCGCATGCCGGCTTTTACATCGGCTTGGCGCTCGTTGTCGTCGGCAGCTGGATGAGCGGTTTTTCAATGTTTGCCCATTATGCTCGCTGGCGGAAAGCGCACCGCGGCCAGGCGAGCCCGCTATTGACATTTATGTCGGTCACGAACATGGCGCTGTGGCTTATTTGTACGCTCGGCGTTGCTGCGACTGTCGTCTTGCAGCTCATTCCTTGGTCGCTCGGGCTCACTGACCGCGTGAACGTGCTGTTGAGCCGGACGCTGTTTTGGTATTTCGGCCATCCGCTCGTTTACTTCTGGCTGCTGCCGGCGTATATGGTCTGGTATGCTGTCATTCCGAAAGTAATCGGGGGCAAAATTTTCTCCGATTCGCTCGCGCGGTTGGCGTTTATCTTGTTTTTGCTGTTTTCGATTCCGGTCGGCTTCCACCACCAATTGCTTGAACCGGGGATTTCGCCATTTTGGAAATACGTGCAAGTCGTCTTGACGTTTATGGTCATCATCCCGTCGCTCATGACCGCGTTCTCCATGTTTGCGACGTTTGAATCGTACGGCCGCTCGCAAGGGGCAACCGGCCTGTTCGGTTGGTGGCGGAAACTGCCGTGGGGAGATGCCCGCTTTTTCGCGCCGTTTGTCGGAATGCTGTTTTTCATTCCGGCCGGCACAGGCGGAATCATTAACGCTTCGCACCAACTCAACCAGGTCGTTCATAACACGATTTGGGTGACCGGCCACTTCCATCTGACAGTGGCTACCACCGTTGTCTTAACATTTTTCGGCGCATCGTATTGGCTCATCCCGCATTTGACCGGCCGGGTGATGACGAAAGCGATGAACCGGCTTGCCATCATCCAAACGATCGTGTGGGCGGTCGGGATGACATTTATGTCCGGCTCGATGCACTTTGCCGGCTTGCTCGGGGCGCCGCGGCGCTCGGCGTTCTCCACATACGGCAACTCGCCGCAGGCGCTTGAATGGATCCCGTACCAAATCGCCCAGGCGGTCGGCGGCACCATTTTGTTCATCGGCATTATTTTGATTCTCGTCATCGTCATTAACCTGGCGTTTTTCGCTCCGAAAGGCGAAACCGAATTCCCGGTCGCCGAAGCGGCCGCTCCGCAGGAACGGGCAGCGTTGGCGTTCGAAAACTGGAAGCTGTGGATCGGCCTTGTTGTTGCGCTTATTTTGATCGCGTATACCGTACCGCTTATTGACATTATCCAAAACGCCCCGCCGGGGTCAAAAGGATATAAATTATGGTAAACGAATCCCCCTCTTCCAAACCGGAGAGGGGGGATTCGTTTTACAGACGATAAATCGCTTGATATTTTTCTTCTAAATAACGGATCAAGTGTTCGGCGTTGAGCGGCTCACCGGTGGCATCACGCACAAGGTCGAGCGGCTTTTTCGTTTTGCCAAACCGGTGAATGTGTTCGGTCAGCCATTCGCGGATCGGTGCGATGTTCCCTTCTTCAAGCAGCCTCGCCATATCGAGCTCTTTTTCGAGCGCCTGTTTGAATTGCGCCGCGTACATATAGCCGAGCGCATAGGACGGAAAATAGCCGAAGCTGCCGCCTGACCAGTGAACATCTTGCAAAACGCCGACCGCATCGTTATGCGGACGAATGCCGAGATATTGCTCGTATTTCTCATTCCACACGTCCGGCAAATCCGCCGCTTCGATCTCTCCCGCAAACAGCTGTTTTTCGATTTCATAACGGATGATAATATGAAGCGGGTAGGTCAACTCATCGGCTTCAATCCGAATAAGCGACGGCTTCGCCTCATTGATCGCCCGGTAAAACGCATCAAGCGAAACGCCGGCGAACTGCGTTGGTGCGTATTGCGCCAGGCGCGGGTAATGCCGTTTCCAAAATGACTTATGACGGCCGATCATATTTTCAAAAAAAAGCGACTGCGACTCATGAATGCCCATCGATGCCCCGCCGCAAAGCGGCGTGCCGACAAGTGTTTCGGAAATATGTTGTTCATACAGCGCATGGCCGCACTCATGAATCGTTCCGAAGATGGCGGTGCGGAAATCGCGCTCATCGTAACGGGTCGTAATGCGCACGTCGTTCGGGTTCAGCCCGATTGCAAACGGGTGAACCGTTTCATCAAGCCGTCCTTTGCCAAAATCATAGCCCAATTCCGGAAGTAGTTCCAAAAGAAAGGCACGCTGCTTTTCCTTCGGGAACGGCGCAAACAAAAACGACGTATCCGGCCTGCCCTTTGCAGCGGAAATGGCCTGTACAAGCGGGACGATGCGCTCGCGCAACTGATTGAACAGCGCGTCAAGCAGCTCGACCGTCATGCCCGGCTCATACTGGTCAAGAAGCGTATTGTACGGATGCCCTTCATGCCCCCAGTAACCGATAAAGCGGCGCTGAAAGTCGATGATTTGTTCCAAATACGGACGAAAACGGGCAAAATCGGCGGCCGCTTTCGCCTCTTCCCAGACGCTTTCCGCCTTTGAGCAAAGCATGACATACGCTTTATACTCATCCGCTGGAATTTTTTTATTCCGCTCGTATTCTTTTTGGCATTCATTAAGCGTATGCTGTGTCACTTCACCGAGCTGTTCATACACCTCTTTAGCTGACAGCTTGGCGATAAACGCCGCCATCTCCTCTGACGTTGACATTTGAAACACTTCTTCCGACAACAGGCCGATCACTTCGGCACGCTGCTCCACCCCTTTTCTCGGAGCCCCGGTTCGCAAATCCCAATACATTAAGCTGATCGCTTCATGGTAGCCCATCATTTTTTTGACGTATTGCAAAAACTGTGCTTCGATTCGCTTTCTCATGCTCAATCCCCCTATTGGTTTTCGATGGCCGTATCATCATTTCCATAACTAGGCGCTTTTTTCCTTCTTGATGGCGAAGAAACGTCGTTTTCGGCCAAAAAAAGAGGGAAGAACGTTATTCTTCCCTCACGGACGTCGGTAAGACGTCTTTGATCGCAGCGATCACCTGCCTGTCCTCCCGATCGGTGATCAAAATGGAGACGATGCCGCGGTCATCGCGCGTGCGGATGAGCCGACCGATCCCTTGGCGGAGGCGGAGAAGCATATACGGAACATCGACGTCCCAAAACGGATCGCGGTATGCCCTCCGTTTCGACTGAAACACCGGATCGTTCGGCGGATACGGAAGTGACCAAATGATGACGTTTGACAATGACGGCCCTGGGATGTCAAGCCCTTCCCATAAATGTTCCGAACAAAGCACGGTCTCCTCATCGCGCTGAAACTCAGCGACTAAATCGCTAATTTCACGGTCTCCCTCAAACAAGAACGAAAACGGTTCGCCGGACGCCGCTTCTTTAAATTGAAGCAGCTCCTCGCGCGTCGGAAACAAAATGAGCGCCCGTCCGCCTGTTTCACGCAGCTTCGTAAGCGCATAGGCGTATTTCTCGGCAAACAGCGTCTCGCCGGCCCGGAACGTCGGCATATAAATCGTCATTTGCTCATCGTAATCAAACGGCGACGGCACGCTGAACGACAAATAGTCATCAATGCCTAAACTTTCAGCCATATATTGAAACGACTTTCCGTTCGACAACGTGGCTGATGAGAAGATAAACGGCATGCGCTTCGCAAACACTTTTTCACGCAACACTTCTTGCACCGTCCGCGGCATGACGACAAGCGTCGCCTCCTGGCGCGACGACTCGAGCCACGCAATGGCATCGGCGCTTGTCAAAAACAAGTCGAGCAAATAGTGAATTTGGTCCAAGTATTCGTCAACAATATTGAGTTGGTAATGGTCAATCGTATACGTCTCACTTTCAAACACGAGCTCATTGCCGATTCTAACGATTTGGTCGCGCAGCTGCTTCGACCACCGCTCAAGCTCCGGCGACGGCGAAATTTCTCTCCGGTTCGAGCCAGGGATAGTTTTCGCGCATGTTTTTAATTCCGTAAAAAAGCGCCCGCTCGTCTCGAGTGTTTCTTCAATTAAGTAGGCGAGCTCTTCGCGGATGTCGTTTTCAAGAAGCCTTGTCAGCAACATCTCGAGCGTCGTCTCTTTCATCCGATATGTGAGCGCCTTTTGGGCGGCAAACTCAAGCAAATGCCCTTCGTCAAACACGACGCAGCTCGCCTCCGGCAAAAGCGGCAGCTGCCCTTCCCGCTTGCGCGCTTCATACGTCCATACATGCTCCATATAAAAGTCGTGCGAACAAACGATCAAATCGGCCGCCTTCCGGTAGTAGTCGCGCCAAAGCGTCTGGCCGCAACGATGCCGCTTTTCACATGTAAAACAATCTTGAAACGGATCCCAGGCGATTTTTTTCCACTGCTCATCGCTCAAATGGGCGTATTCTTTCCGATCGCCATAGCGGTAAAATGACTGCATCGGTTTGCTGTCATGAACGAATCCCGGAAGCTCATCAAAAATCCGCTCGTATAATTCGATATCCTCGTCATCATATGTCGTCACTTCCTCGAGCTTATTTAAACATAAATATTGATCCGGCGATTTGGCAAGCCGAACGTCGATATGCAGTCCGAGGATATCGGACAATTTGGCGATATCCCCTTCTTTTTTGACGAGTTGCTCGATCAGCGTCTCATCGGCGCAGGCGATGATGGCCGGCTTGCCGGTGTAGCGGGCGTAACAAATCGCATACAGCAAGTAGACGATCGTTTTTCCTGTACCGACTCCGGCTTCCGCAAAGATCACCTTTTTCTCGCGAAACGCGCGCTCGAGTTGGAACGCCATATAAATTTGCTCATCACGCAGCTCAAAGCCGGCCTCCGGCAAAATATCGTAAAAGACATCGCCGATCCATTGGCCGAGCTTATCAAAAAAGTTTTCGTTTTTTTCTAATACAAACGGATAACGTTCATGGCTCATCGCCGCCACCCCTCCAATTGGCATAAACTCCCCCGGCACCATCATGCGTAAGCGCGCAACATGTTTGTTGCGCGCCTGATTTTCCCATAACAAGACAATATTATGATGGATGGCCGCAAAGAAGTCAACTTCTAGCCTCGCGCGGCGGCCGCGGCCCCCAATATTGATAGTAATGCGTCTCAATAAAGCCATTAAACAACTTGCGCCGCTTGGTTGCGGGGCGCCCGTAATGCGTTTCAAAACCACGATGGGCGGTTAACATGTACACCGACCATGTGTCTAAGGCGGCGAAAGTGCGGCCGATGGCGCGGTAGAGCGCTTCGACTTCCCGCTGTTCGCCGAGCCGTTCACCGTATGGCGGGTTGCCGACAATCACTCCGTACAATTTATCTGTCCGAAACTGTTCCGCCCGCCCTGTTTGAAAAGAAAGAAGATCAGCCAACCCGGCTTCAGCCGCGTTTACCTTGGCGATTTCCACCATCTGTGGATCAAGGTCAATTCCGCAAATATCGAGCGGCTCATCATAGCGCGCCATATCTTCCACTTCTTGGCGCGCTTCATCCCACACCTCTTCCCCAATCCACGGCCATTGTTCGGAAACGAAATCGCGGTTAAACCCGGGGGCAATGTTTTGGCCAATGAGCGCCGCTTCGATGGCGATCGTCCCTGAACCGCAAAACGGATCAACAAACGGGCGATTGGGCGTCCAGTTCGTGAGCAGCACTAAGGCAGCCGCAAGCGTCTCTCTTAGCGGCGCTTCCCCTTGACGGGCGCGGTAGCCACGCTTGTGCAGCCCGGTGCCGCTCGCATCGATCGTTAAAGTAGCGATATCTTTATGGAGCGCCACTTCAATGCGGCAGAGCGGCCCTGTTTCCGGAAACCATGACAGCCGGTAGCGCTCGTTTAAACTTTCCACAACCGCCTTTTTGACGATGGCTTGGCAGTCAGAGACGCTAAACAGCGTTGACTTGACCGATTTCCCGATTACCGGAAACGCGGCATCTTTCGGCAAATAATCGGCCCATGGCAGCGCCTTCGTCTGCTCAAACAACTCCTCAAACGTCGTCGCCCGAAACTCGCCGATTTTGAGCTTCACCCGGTCAGCGGTACGCAGCCAAAGGTTGGCGCGGCAAATGGCGAGCGCATCTCCTTCAAATGTCACTTTGCCGTTCTCCACTTGGCATTCGTAGCCGAGCCGGCGCACTTCCTCGGCCACGACCGACTCGAGTCCCATCGCCGCCGTGGCGATGATTGAAAAGGACTTCATTCTGTTCCCCCTCGCAAACGGTATGTATCACTGTTGGCCGCCCATATTCCCATTATATCCCATCTAACCACGAAAAACACGCAATCGAAAAGCCCTCCTTCATGCAGGAGGGCTTTTCATGATGCCATCACCACGTTAATCATGTTCTGTAAGCCATGTTCTGTACCTTCGTACTGCCAGCGGCTTTGCGCCTCGTACTCCGGCGGTAATCATCTATCTACAGGCAGCATGTGCCGCCTGTCCTTCCCTCCGTTCATTTCCTTCAGGAAGGTGCCCCTACCATCATTTGGGTTTCTCGCTCGTGGGGTTTACCGCGTTCCACCTCTAAGGTTTCCCTTAGAGCTCCGTCACTGTGGCACTTTCAGGGTAATCGAACCGTATCCCGGCCGGGACGTAGGTTCTTTCCCCGCCGTCAGCCCAGCCGAAGCCAGACTGCCCTAGCTTATGGATTCGCTAGGCACGAACACTACGGGCATCTCAGCACCGTGCGAGCATGGACTTTCCTCTACGGCCAAAACCGGCCGCAGCGATTACCCGAACATGATTAACGTTGCAAGCATCTTACAGTATAGTTGATTTTTCGAATGAGATCAAGAGAAAAAAATTGGAATTGAACTATGCCGATTTTGTTCCGCCGGCCGTCTATTCATACAGCTTGCGACCGAACACGTGTTTTTCCAAATTGGAGAGGCGTTGCAAAATATCGTAGTTCGTCGTCCCCGCCGATGTGGCCGGCCGCTTTTGCAACTCTTCCACTTGCCGCCTCAGCCGGATATTTTCTTGACGCAGCTCGTCAATTTCTTGTTGGAACGCCTCGTAATCTTTAATGACGATGTCCAAAAATTGATCTACTTCGTCTTGGTTATACCCCCGCATGTTTACTTTAAATTCCTTTTCCAAAATGTCTTTCGGTGTCAGTTTCACCTGATTGGCCGACATAGCTTTTCACCCCAATCCGCATTCAACAATCATCTTTCCTTTATTTTTTCAGAAATTACGCCGGTTGTCAATTAACGTCTGCCCTGCCTAAATCGCGGAGCCGTACAGCATGGCAATAGGGAGGCCCCTTCCTTCTTGCGTCGAAAAACCGTTCTCCCGCCAAGGCGGGCGCAGCCGGCAGCGCTGGCCGTCCGCCGCGAAAAAACAGAGGCCGACGAAGCGGCCTCTGTTTTCGCGTCTAATATCCAGCTGGAAACGGCGGCATCGGCCCCGGACAATACAAGTGACGGTTGGCAGCCCGAGCAACGGCCGATTCCGTGTGCGGGAAGTAATGACGATGTTCATACAGTTGATGATAAACGTGCGTTGTATGCGACGGATGGATATGCGGCACAACCGTTGCCTGGAAATGATGTTTGACACAGCATTGAGGCGGGTGGACGATCGGCGCCGTCACGTATGGTGGGCAATGCATGGCATCCTTCTCCTTTCATCGTCTAGACTGTTGATTGACAATACTAGCCTATGACGAAGAGGACGAACACGTACTAGTATAGATACCCATTTTATTTCTGCTGTACGGCTGCGCCTGTTCCCCCATCCCCGCGGCGCTGCGCAGCTCGTCCGCTCCACAGCCGCATCGAGGAAAACGTGCGTAAATCACCGCGCCTAGCTCAACACGTTAATACACATAATTGAACACGACAAACGTCAAGCCGACAACAATAAAAAAGAGGTACAAAACTTTTTTGTACATGCTCCGCATTGTGTTCTTCTCCCTGCCATCATTTTCATTCATCCCGATGCCATTGTACACATTTTTTCTTTTTTCTACAAGATTCGAAGCAAAAAGGCAAGATTTTTTTGCTTTTCTGTCACATTTTGCGCTTGCCAGGGAAATGAGCCTGTCATTTCTCCACCCCTTTTTTCTTGCGCGCCAACCGCTCAAGCCTCTTGCGCCACTCCTGTTCATCTTTTTCTACACTTTGCCGGCTCGCCTTGGCGAGCGATCGCCATGCTTCATACGCCATAGCCGCATAGCGGTGCGCTTCGGCCGCATCGCGGAAATGATGCTCATACGCTTTCGCCAGCTCAAGACCTGCTTTCATCTTCCAAAAGCCGCTTCCGTGATCGAACAAGTCGCGCCAAATGGCAACCGCCTCTTCATAGCGTTTTTCTCTCCGGTGCAAAAGCGACAGTTGCCATTTCGCCTCCCGCGCTTCCTTCGCCTCTTTGCTGCCCGCCTGTTCATACACGCCCGCGGCAGCCGCCGTTTCCCCGACGGCTTCGAGCCAACGGGCGGCGGCCAGCTGTTCCCGCGGATCAGGGAGCTGCCCCGCTTCAAGCAGCTGAATGGATAAGTGGATGTAGAGCACAATGAGCGACAACACATCATGTTCGTTATGGCGCAATACCGGCATGATCCGATCCGGATGAGGCGTTTGCAAAAACGCCTGATATATCATCGGCGCCAAAAAACCGGGCACATCACCATCACGCTCAATGTGCAGAATATGCCGTTCCACCTCCGCTAGGCGAAGCGAGTCGAGTTTATCCTTCCATAAGCGGCGAGCGGCGTGATACAAGTCAAAATGACCAAACGCCGGCAGCTTCGGCACCATATCGCGGACAAGGGCATGGCGCGTTTTCAGCCGCGGCCAGTCGAACGCCTTCCCATTATAAGTGACGAGAGTCGTATAGTTGACATCCGATAGAAAGCTTTGATATAGCGCCACCTCTGCCCCCGGGTGCGGCAAAAGGTGTTGGCGGACAATGATGCGGTCGCCGAGGACGCGGGCGTGGCCGAGCAGAAACATGACGGTTCCCGCTCCGCTTGAAAGCCCCATCGTTTCGGTGTCAAAAAAGAATAAGTCGCCAATGGCAAACCCGCGGCACGAGAGCGGGTGGGAAAATGGCGCCTCCTGCCAGCGCCGATGTACATCATGCAACGCCCCGAGCCGGTAGCGGCCGTGCCCATGATCAAGCGGATACACCGTCTCCCGAATGAGGCAATAATCGCCGGCAAACCAATACGGCTCCACCCCGTATTCCCGCCAAACCTCTACAAACGGCACGTCCGTCCCCACGCGTTCGTCCGGTTCCGCTTCGTTCTGTTCATCCGCCGCCTTCCTTTTATGCCGGGCGGCAAGCAGCTCTTTCCATTGCGATAGCTTCGGTTTCATTCGCCCCCTCCTTTCCGCCCGCTCTCTTTCTGTCTTTTAGCGTGTAAACGCTCAAAGAAGCTGCCTCGTTTCCCCGCCCCATGACACCTAAGTCCAACGCTGTCTAGTTTTCTTCACAACAGCGGTGCGAAACAAGCGAGCCGTTCTATTCCGCAAGCTGTTCATCTAAAAACCGTATAAGCTCCCGCTTTATCGGCAGCCCGGCCGTTTCGGAAACGCCGATGCATGAAGGGCAGCCATCTGTGCACGGGCAGCGCGTCACCCATTCCTTTACGCGCTCAAGCATTTCTTCATGTCGTTCAAATACAGCTTCCGATAAGCCGACACCGCCCGGATAGCGGTCATAAAGAAAAATCGTCGGCCGGCCGGAGTGCGGCGCCTTCAGCTGTGGCACGACGTGAACATCCGAGCGGTCGCACATCACAAAGATAGGAACAAGATGGCTGAGCACGCTGGCGATGCCGACAAGCAACTGTTCAAACAATGCCGGGGAAAATCTTGATGGCACGGCCTTCCATTCGAACCATGCTGCTGACGTATGAAGTGTTTCTTCTGGAAGGCGGATCGGCCCTGAGCCGATGTTTTCAAACGTCGATAGTTTCAGCTTTTTAAAAATCGTCGCCATTGCCCGGACGGACACATCGCCGTAGTGCACCGCCATCAGTCCACGATCATTGCTCCGGTCGTCAGACAGCACATCAAGCTGTACAGCTAAATGGGCATCAGTGAAATATTCGACATCGACCCGGCGGACGTACGCTTTTTTTTCCTCCCAGTCAAGCTTTTCAACTTGATATTGCGTCCCTTCGTGCAGGTAAATTGCCTCTTCATGGAGCAGCGTCATGGCGCTAAAGCGATCCATTTCACCGATGACACGGTGGCGCGCTACGTTTGAAATATCGATGATCACCACGTTTTCCTGCGCCGCCGAACGCAAGCTGATGTTTTGCGCCGGAAAGGCGTCGCTCATCCAATGCCAGCGCCCGGCCCGTTCGTGAAGCACTCCTTGGTCGACCAAAAAGTCAAGCACTTCTTCCACTTCAACGCCGCCGAACGTCTCGCCGCGCCGAAACGGGAGTTCATATGCCGCACATTTCAGATGATCGACCAAAACAAGCATATTGTCAGGGTTAATGCGGGCTGTCTCCGGCGAACGGGCAAAAAAGTATTCCGGATGGGAGACGATGTATTGGTCAAGCGGGCTTGAGCTGGCCACCATAATGACGAGCGAGTCGCCATGGCGCCGTCCGGCGCGCCCGGCTTGCTGCCACGTGCTGGCGATCGTTCCCGGGTAGCCGGCGAGAATACACGCCTGCAGCTGGCCGATATCGACGCCGAGTTCGAGCGCGTTTGTGCTGACGACGCCGATAATCTCTCCGCTGCGCAACCCTTTTTCAATGGCGCGCCGCTCATTCGGCAAATAGCCGCCGCGGTAGCCGCGGATCGTCGTTCCCCCGATCCGTTCTTTCACCGCCGTCTGCAAATGGCTCAAAATGAGCTCGGCCCGGACGCGGCTGCGGGCGAACACGATCGTCGGAATGCGATTGACAAGCAGCTGCCGCGCCAGTTCAACCGCCGTTTTTGTCGCGCTTTGGCGGACGTTCATGGCCCGCTCGATGACTGGCGGGTTGTAAAATACGATATGTTTCCGCCCGCGCGGCGCCCCGTTGTTGTCAATGAGCGTCATCGGCTCGCCAGTCAGCCGGCTGGCCAGCTCCTGCGGATTGGCGATCGTCGCTGAGGTGCAAATAAACGTCGGCCGGCTGCCGTAAAAAGCGCAAATCCGCTTCAAGCGACGGATGACGTTCGCCACATGGCTGCCAAACACGCCGCGATACGTATGTAGTTCGTCGATGACGACGTAGCGCAACTGTTCAAACAGTGACATCCATTTCGTATGGTGCGGCAAAATGGCGGTATGGAGCATATCCGGATTGGTGATGACAATATGGCCGGCTTGACGGATTTTTTGCCGCAGCGCCGGTGCCGTATCGCCGTCATATGTATAGCTGTAAATCGGCGCCCCCATCGCAGCGATGATTTCGTTCAATTCACTTTTTTGATCTTGGGCGAGCGCTTTCGTCGGAAATAAATAAAGGGCACGGCTTTCCGGCGCCTCCGCGATCGCTTGCAGCACAGGCAAATTGTAACAGAGCGTTTTGCCGGATGCGGTCGGTGTCACTGCGACGACGTTCCGTCCGCTTCGCACCGTCTCGTACGCTGCCGCCTGGTGTGTGTAAAGCGAGGCGATGCCGCGCGCTTCGAGCGCTGCACGCAGCCGCACGTCGAGTCCGGCCGGAAACGGAACCGTATCGGCTTGTTTCGTCTCCATTTCGTGCCAATAGACGACGTTCGGATCTTGGCGAAGCTGTTCAATCCATTCGGAAAGCGTCTGTTTTTTCACGTTGCCAATCACCTCGGTTCTATTTTACATGCATTCTCGTGTTTTCACTAGAAAAAACATAGGCTGTCCCTTTGTCTTCCGTGCCGGTCGAGAGGGAAAAATACGACAAAGGCTCCTGCGGCTCGCATCTTGCCTCCCTTTTTTCCCCGGCGTGCTAAGCTAAAAAAACCGTCCAGCTGTTACAGCTGGACGGAATGGGCCGGCCGATGGCCGAGCCGGGCGGAAAGCTCTTTGCCGATCTGACGCATGCGCATAGCGAGCCCGGCGATGCGGTCGTCCGTCATGCGGATCGTTGGGCCGGAGACGCTGACAGCAGCAACGACGCTGCCGGTGTAATCAAAAATCGGGACCGCTACACAACGGATGCCGTATTCATTTTCTTCCAAATCGAGCGCATATCCATTTTGCCGGACGGTGTCAAGCTCACGAAAAAACGCCTCACGGTCGGTGATCGTCAAATCAGTATGCTTTGGGAGCCCTTTCCGATCAATGATCTCGGCAGCCACTGCCGGCGACAAGTAAGCCAAAATCGCCTTGCCGACCGCCGTGCAATGCATCGGCGCCCGCTTGCCCACTTTGGAATGCATCCGCAGCGTTTCCGTTCCTTCCAATTTTTCAATGTAAATGACTTCCCCTTGGTCGTAGACGACAAGATGGACGACTTCATTCGTTTCTTTTTCAAGCTGGCGCAAATACGGTTTCGCCTCTTGGCGCAAATCGATTGAATCAAGCAGTTTCGAACTAATCTCTAAAAACTTGTAGCCAAGTTTGTACCGCTCCGTTTCCGGATGTTGTTCGATATAGCCGTATTGGGCGAGCGTCGTTAAAATGCGGTACACGGAACTTTTGTTAATGTCCATTTGTTTGGCGATTTCCGTAACGCCCAACCCATCTTTTTTCGTGCTGACGATGTCAATAATTTGCAGCGCCCGGCTGACGGATTTGACCATATTTTCTCTTTCCATTATGTTCACCTCGATTTGTTCTCTCCGCTCGCTATTATACACGAACGGCCGGGCGTTTGCAGGGCCACTGTGCAACACGCGCCACAGAGACCGTTCGGTCCTCCCAACGGCGGCGTGCACAGAAACCGGCGGCGTGTCACGTCAGTCGCTAAACCAATGCCCGCCGCTCCTAAACGACGGAAAAGGACACACTACCCTTGCCGGAGGGAAACGGCCGGCGCTTTGGCGGCGACGAACGTGTTGCGGAGCGTGCCGATGCCGTCCACTTCACACTCAATCACGGTTCCCGGGCCGACCAGTTCAGCGCCAACCGGGCTCCCGGTTAAAATGACATCACCCGGCTGCAGCGTCATGACATGGGACAAATAGGAAATCATTTTGCTGATGGAAATGATCATGAGCGCCGTCGGACTGTTTTGCTTTTCCTCGCCGTTAACCCGGGCCTTCACTGACACTAGGCTTGGATCGAGCTCTGTTTCAATGACCGGTCCGAGCGGGGTAAACGTATCAAACGACTTTCCGACCGTCCAATGCCCATCGGGATGGAAAAACTGTGGCGCGGTGACATCATTGGCAACCGTATAGCCAAAAATATGCGCCCAAATGTCTTCTTCACTCACCGATTTTGCCTCTTTGCCGATGACAACGGCCAGTTCCGATTCAAATTTGACCTCGCCCACTCCGCTCGGAATCACAATATCCGCTTCTGGACCGATGACTGATGAAGATGGTTTAAAGAAAAAGACCGGAATGTCCGGCAGTTCGGGCGGAAGCTGGTCGCTTGTTGCCACATAATTGGCGCCGATGCCGATCACATGGCGCGGCACAAGCGGCGCCACAAGTGAAACGTCATCGCAGCGAAACACATTTCCCGTGTAGTCCCAAGCGTCAAACACATCGCCTTCGATTTCACGTATGACCTCCCCGCTCACCACACCGGCACGAACCGTCCCATCGGCGATAAAACGAGCGATTTTCATCAACAGTTACCCCTCTCTGACGCGATTTTTTTCTTGACTATTCACCGCATGCCGGGCTACCCCGGTTTCGATGGCGGCACGGGCGACGGCGGAAGCGACGGCCCCTACGACGCGTTGGTCGAACGGATTCGGGATGACATATTCCTCGGTTAACTCTTCCGGCTGAATGAGCCCGGCGATCGCTTCGGCAGCAGCGATTTTCATTTCCTCATTCACTTGCGTTGCCCGTACATCAAGCGCACCGCGGAAGATGCCGGGGAATGCGAGCACATTGTTCACTTGATTCGGCAAATCCGACCGCCCGGTCGCCACAATGACGGCACCGGCGGCTTTGGCCTCCTCCGGCATAATTTCCGGCACCGGATTAGCGAGGGCGAACACGATTGCCCCGCGGTTCATTGACTGAACCATCGCCGGTGTCAACGCGCCGGCGGCCGAGACACCGATAAACACATCGGCACCCTTGATTACGTCCGCGAGCGTTCCGACCGCACGCTCCCTGTTTGTTTGTTTCGCCAAATCTTCCTTTAGCGCATTCATGCCGTGCGGGCGACCTTCGTAAATAGCCCCTTTCGTGTCGCATATCACGAGATCGCCGACTCCCATCGACAACAGCAGTTTGGCGATCGCCACCCCGGCCGCACCGGCGCCGTTAATGACGATCCGGCAATCGGCGAGCCGCTTGCCAACCACTTTCAACGCGTTCGTCAGTCCAGCCGCCACAACAATGGCTGTGCCATGCTGGTCATCATGAAACACCGGAATGGTCATTTCTTGGCGCAGCCGCTCCTCAATGACAAAGCAGGCCGGCGCTGCGATATCTTCTAAATTGATGCCTCCAAACGTCGGCTCGAGCAGTTTAACGGCCTGGATAAACTCATCCGGATCTTCCGTATCGAGACAAAGCGGCACGGCGTCAATGCCGGCGAACGCTTTAAACAAAGCGGCTTTCCCTTCCATCACCGGGAGCGCTGCCCGCGCGCCGATATTGCCAAGCCCGAGCACCGCGGTGCCGTTCGAGACAACGGCGACGAAATTACCTTTGACTGTATAGCTATACATCTCCTCTTCGTTAGCGACAATCTCCTTGCATGGCTCGGCCACACCTGGCGAATAAATAAGGCTTAGGTCATTTGTATCGACGACCGGCACTTTTAATTCGACAGATAATTTTCCTTTCGCCTGCCGATGGACAAGCAACGCTTTTTCCCTTAAATGTTCCATCCTTAATCCCTAGCTACTAACCCCATTTCCTTCCCTTGTTTCGCCTCCGTGCTGCTTTGCGTTCGGCAACCGGCCAGTAGTAGTAACTAGGAGCGGCCCCCTTTCTTCCTATTTATTGAATTTTCTGATTTGTAGAAGCAGGAAGGAACAAGGGCGCTGTCGCCCTTGCTCCTTGCTGTGCGGCGCCGTTTATTGCTGAACGGCTGCGAATTTTGCCTTCGCCTCTTGACGGCGGCGGTGCAAAATCGGCTCCGTGTAGCCGTTTGGCTGCTCATAGCCGAGGAACACGAGATCGCACGCCGCTTGGAACGCCACCGAATCGTCATAATTTGGCGCTATCGGGCGGTAGTTCGGGTCGCCGGCATTTTGTTCGTCGACGACTTTCGCCATTCGCTTGAACGCCTCAAGCACTTGCTCTTTCGTGCAAATACCGTGGTGAAGCCAGTTGGCAAGAATTTGGCTCGAAATGCGAAGCGTCGCCCGGTCTTCCATCAGCCCGATGTTATGGATATCCGGCACTTTCGAGCAGCCGATCCCTTGATCAACCCAGCGGACAACATAGCCTAAAATGCTTTGGCAGTTGTTGTCAATCTCTTCTTGAATTTCTTCTGCCGTCCATTGCGGATGATCGACAACCGGAATTTGCAAAATGTCATCGCGGTAATCAGCCCGCTCGTTCGCCAATTCGCTTTGCACGGCAGCGACATTCACTTGATGGTAATGAAGCGCATGGAGCGTGGCGGCCGTCGGCGAAGGCACCCATGCCGTGTTGGCGCCCGCTTTCAGCTGCGCCCCTTTTTGTTTCAACATTTCAGCCATCAAATCCGGCATCGCCCACATCCCTTTGCCGATTTGCGCCCGGCCGCGGAATCCGGCAGCCAGCCCGACTGCCACATTCGATTTTTCGTACGCCTGCAGCCATGCCGACGATTTCATATCGTTTTTGCGCCGCATTGGCCCCGCTTCCATTGATGTATGAATCTCGTCACCCGTCCGGTCAAGGAAGCCGGTGTTGATGAAGACAATGCGGCCGCGCACTTGGTAAATACAATTTTTCAAGTTGAGCGACGTCCGCCGCTCTTCGTCCATGACGCCGATTTTGATCGTGTTCCGCTCAAGGCCAAGCATATCTTCGACCCGGTCAAACAGCTCGTTGGCAAAGGCCACTTCGGCCGAGCCGTGCATTTTCGGCTTGACGATATAAATCGAACCTTTGCGCGAGTTCAAATAGCGGGTATTGCCGATGAGCGAGTGTTTCATGATCAAACTCGTAATGACGGCATCGATGATCCCTTCATGCACTTCCTCGCCGTTGGCATCCAAAATGGCGCTGTTTGTCATCAAATGGCCGACGTTGCGTACAAACATCAGCGAGCGTCCTGGCAGCGCAAGCTTTCCGCCATCCGGCGTTTCGTATACGCGATCCGAGTTTAACGCCCGCGTCAGCAGTTTGCCGTTTTTCTCAAACGTCGCTGTCAAATCGCCTTTGATCAAGCCGAACAAGTTGCGGTAGACGAGCACTTTGTCTTCCGCGTCGACAGCGGCAACGGAATCTTCGCCGTCCATGATCGTCGTCACCGCCGCTTCCAAGATGATGTCTTTCACACCCGCTTTGTCCGTTTTGCCGACCGGATGCTCGCGGTCGATTTGAATGTCGATATGAAGGCCATTGTTTTTCAACAGCACCGATGCCGGGTTTTGCGGTTCGCCTTGGAAGCCGACAAATTTTTCCGGCTCCTTGAGCCCTGTTGTCGCCCCGCCTTCGATCGTCACGACAAGCCGCCCATCAACGACCGCGTATTGAACGGCGTCTTGATGGGAATATTCGGCAAGCGGCACCGCCTCATCCAAAAACTTCCGCCCGTAAGCGATGACTTTCGCTCCGCGCACCGGGTTGTACGACGAACCGCGTGTGGCACCGTCTTCTTCGCTGATGGCATCGGTGCCGTACAGCGCGTCATACAAGCTGCCCCAACGGGCATTGGCGGCGTTTAGCGCGTAGCGGGCGTTCGTGAGCGGCACGACCAACTGCGGCCCGGCCTGCACGGCAATTTCATCATCGACATTTTCTGTTGTAATCTCGAAGTCCTCGACTTCCGGCTCCAAATAGCCGATTTCCGTTAAAAACGCTTTATACTCGTCAAAATCGAAGCGGCCACGGCGCTGTTTATGCCACTCGTTCAATTTTTCTTGAATCTCATCGCGGCGCGCCAGCAGCTCTTTGTTGCGCGGCGTCAAATCGGCAATAAGCACGGAAAAATCGCGCCAAAACTTGTCTTGGTCAAGCCCGCTGTTTGGCAGAAGCTCCCCGTTGACAAAATCATAAAACACTTTCGCGACTTGGATCGTCCCGGTTTGAACATATTCGGCCATCGTTCCCTTTCTCCCTTCTTGTTTCTTATTACAAAACACTGTTTCTTAAATGGTCTAAAAAGATCATACCATGAAACGAAATGACTGGCAATCATTTTTGTAAAATTTTCATTTTGCTGTCGACGGTGTCCGTTTTGTCTCTACACACCGTCCCGGCGTCGGAAACAGCTTGCCGGCGTTGAGCAAGTTTTTCGGATTAAACACGTCGCGGATCGCCGTTTGCGCCAAAATTTCCTCATCGGTGAAAATGAAACGCATCTCTTCTTTTTTCTCGATGCCAACGCCATGTTCGCCGGTGATCGACCCACCAACCGCCGCGCACGCCTGCAAACATTCACTTCCGGCGGCAAGCGCCCGCTCTGTCTCCCCAGGCTTGCTCGCATCAAACAACACAAGTGGATGCAAATTGCCGTCGCCAGCATGGAAAATATTAGCAATCCGGAGCCCGTATTTGCGGCTGATGTTCGCAATGTCGTTCAACACTTCCGGCAGCCGGCTGCGCGGAATAACGCCATCTTGCACTAAATAATCCGGGGAAATCGCTCCCATGGCGCCAAAGCCGGTTTTCCGGTTCGCCCACCAGCGCCCCCGTTCTTCCTCTGACTGGGCGACTTTCACTTCGCGCACACGATGGCGGCGGCAAATGGCTAAAATATCGTCGATTTGCTCGTCAATTCCGGCGGAAATGCCGTCCACTTCAATGAGCAACAGCGCGGCGATGTCTTTCGGATGCCCGACCGGAAACGCTGCCGCTTCAACCGCTTCGATCGCCGTTTGGTCCATCATCTCGAGCGCTGCCGGCACAATCCCGGCGGAAATAATGTCGGAAACGGTTTGGCTTGCATCTTCCACCTCATCAAAATAGGCAAGCACCGTCTGTTTCGCCTCCGGATTTTTCAGCAGGCGGACCGTAATTTTCGTCACGATGCCAAGCGTCCCTTCCGACCCGGTCAACAGCCCGAGCAAATCGTAGCCCGGCGGGTCGGGAACGCCGTTTGCGCCGATTTCGATCACTTCCCCGTTCGGCAACACGACTTCCAGCCCTAAAATATGGTTCGTTGTCACCCCATATTTCAAACAATGGGCACCGCCGGCATTTTCGGCGACATTGCCGCCGATCGTGCAGCAATATTGACTTGACGGATCAGGCGCATAGTAATAGCCCCGGTGGGCGACTGAGTTCGTCAGCTTTAAGTTCACAAACCCCGGCTCGACAACGGCGCGCCGGTTTTCCAAATCGACATGCAAAAGCCGCTTCATCCGCGTTAAGCTGATCACCACTTCCCCGTTTAACGGAATCGCCCCGCCGCTTAATCCCGTGCCGGCGCCGCGAGCAAGAAACGGCAACTCGTGTTCATGGCAATATTTGACGATTGCCGCTACTTGTTCCGTGCTGTTTGGGAATACGACCGCCTTTGGCAAATGGCGATGGACGGTAAACCCGTCGCAGTCATAGGCGATTAAATCCTCTTTTCGGTATAAAATCGCCGTTTCCCCAACGATGCCGGCGAGCGCCCGAATGTGCGGGTCGTTCGTTGCAATGGCCCGTTTTCTCATATGCGCACGTCCTTCCCTTCCTCTTTTTGATACGCCCAATCCAACAGCTGCACCGTATGGACGATTTTTTGGTTTCGGCCGTGTTTCATGACGCCAAGCGCCATTTGCAACATGCAGCCCGGATTGCCCATCGAAATGAGCTCCACATCTTGCGGCACATTTTGCATTTTGCTTGCAAGCACAGCTTGCGCCATCTCCGGATGGGTGATGTTATAAATCCCGGCGCTGCCGCAGCAACGGTCGGCATTTGGCATCGCCACCATGTCGACGCCCGGAATACTCCCGATCAGCGCGCGCGGCTCTTGACGGATGCCCTGACCGTGGGCTAAATGGCACGCATCATGGTATGTGAGACGCACGTTCAACTCCGCTTTCGGCGGCTCAAAACCTGTATCATGCAGAAACTTCGACACATCTTCGACTTTGGCGGCAAACTGTTCGGCTTTTTCATGCCATTCCGGATCGTCGCGGAACAGTTCCGGATACTCCTTCAGCATACAGCCGCAGCCGGCGGCGTTGACAATGACATGGTCAACATCGGCAAACGCCTCAATGTTTTGCTTGGCGAGCTTCCGGCCCGTTTCGCGGTCGCCGGCATGCACATGAAGCGCTCCGCAACATGTTTGGTTCGGCACGATGGCGACATCGTTTCCATTTCGCGCCAAGACGCGGATCGTTGCCTCATTAATATCGCTAAACATCACATCCATCACGCAACCGGTCAACATCGCGACCGTCCGCTTCGTTTCCCCTTTCGCCTTAATAAGCGGCTGATCCTTGTACTTTTGGCGCACCGGCGTGCCGACAGCCGGCAAAATCGCCTCCATTTCGGCTAAATGATCCGGCATCACCCGCAGCAATCCCGTTTTGCGCGCCACTGCCTGCAGCCCGCTTTTTTGGTACAACCGAAGCAGACGGCCAAACCAATCAAGGCGTGACGGATGCGGGAACACCCCTTTTAAGAAAAAGTCGCTCACAAGCGCTTTCCATCCAGTGAGCGGCACCGCCTGGCGGAGCTGGCCGCGCACTTGTTCAATGAGGCCGCCGACATCGACATCGGCTGGACAGGCCGTCGTGCAAGCGCGACAGTCTAGGCACGTAAAGATCGGATCGAGCAAATCAGGCGTTAAATCGAGCTTTCCTTCACCGACCGATTTCATTAAATGGACACGGCCGCGCGGAGAGTGCTGCTCTTGGCCCGTCTGTTCATACGTCGGACACGATTCCAAACACATGCCGCAATGGACACAATCGGCCCACTTGCTCGGGTCCGGCAAGTCGCGAAACCGGTAGTTGCCAAGGCTCACCGTCGCACATGCCGGGCTGCCCGTCCGCTCACTCGTCATGGCGTTCATCGTTAAATCCCCCCAATAAAGCGCTGATCGTTTAATGTTTTGTGCGGATCAATTTTCCGCTTAATGTCTTCAAGCAAGAAAAAGTACGGCGGCTTCCCGCCCCAGACGTCAACGCGCTGGCGCAGCGAAAACGGCAAATGCTTCACGACCGCATAGCCGCCAAGACGGACAGCCGTCTGGCGCAACTCCCGAATCGCCGCTAAAACCCCCTCTTCGCTCCCGTGCACGTACGCCTGGCAAAGCCCGTGACCCACGCCGCCGTGCGCTTCGACCCGGACATGGCAACGGTCAGCGATAAGGATACTTTCCCGCAAAATCGAGACTACGTCTAAGTTGACAACGCCGATTTTCACCGCGGCCGCGACACCGTCTGCCGCCGGCTGCCGTCCGTTTGGCGGCGCCGTATAAAATGTGCGCCAAAACGCAGCGGCTTCTTCTTGGGCAACGATTGACAGCTTCGCTCCACGCGGACACAGCCGCTCGACTGCCTGCTCTTGGTAATGGACAGCATTTTCAACATCTTCAAATCCGATCGCAAGCATATACGCCGCTTCACCCGTTAACCGCTCGGCCAGCGCCGGGTTAAGCAGTTCGAAACAAACCGGCTCCATCATCGTATCAAGGAAGGAAACCGCAAATGAGCGGATATCATGAACATCGCCGGTTGGGAACGACAGCAAAACAACGCTTTCATATTTCGGCAGCGGCCGGAGCTTGAGCGTCATTTCGCTTAACACACCGAGCGTCCCCATCGCTCCAATAAACAGTTTGTTCATGTCGTAACCGGCAACGTTTTTCACGACTTTACCGCCTGAACGAATAATCGTCCCATCTGGGTACACGATGCGCATCCCGATGACCGAATCGCGCGCTGAGCCGTAGCCAAGCCGCTTCGGCCCGCTGTCATTTGCCGCGATCACCCCACCGACCGTCGCTTCCTCCGGCCAAAACGGGTCTAAGGCGACCTTTTGCCGATATGGGGCCAATGCACGCTGCAAGTCGCCAAACTTCGTTCCAGCCTTGACGGTGACCGTCATATCAGCAGCCGCATGCTCGACGATGCCGGCGTAGTGTTCCAACGACAACAAGATGTCCGCCTGTTCCCGCTGCCCGCCGAACCCCCGTTTCGTACCGCGGCCGGCGACGACGACTTTTTTGCGGCTGTCATTCGCGTAGCGGAGCAAAGCGGCGATCTCTTCTTCTGTTTGTGGATAAACGGTCACCGCGCCGCTGTTGCCGAGCGGGTGTGGGGATTCGTTCACTTTGATTTGTCCCGGGCGCAAAAGCGTGCTTAACTCATCCAGCCATGTCAACGAGAGCATTGTCGCCCCTCCTTTGTTTCGCAATAAGAAACAATGTTTCTTTTTATCGTTTTAAAAAAAGCGAAACGCTTCAGGCGTTTCAGTGAGGCGGCGCCCCGCACGTGGCAGAGGCGCTGCTACTTTATATTAAATCATTGATCGCCCACTTTTTCAATGAATTTTTTGAATTCACGAACCATTTTGTTCATTCTGTCTCTTTTACGACCACCCCAACCCGCTGCTCAAACAACTGGATGACCGCTGACATATCCAAATCGGCCAGTCCATCGGTAATCGCTTCGGCAAACACCGCTTCCGTCTGTCCGCCAAGGCAGCGTCCAATTCCTGTTTCGTTCATCAATTCGTTGGCCAGACGTACATCTTTATGTACATACTTCACCGCCCCGCCGGGCGCAAACTGGCGCGGCAGCACAAACTGCTCCATATGGCGGCGCAGCATCCGGCTGTCTCCGTAGCTTTCCTTTAACAATCGATACAGCTTCCCGGCATCAAGCCCGTAAGCAACGCCGGCGACCATCGCTTCCGCCGCGGCGACCGTATGGACGGCGACCAAGTATTGGTTGAGCACTTTGGCTGCACTGCCGGCGCCGCTTTCCCCTAAATATTCCACCGTTTTTCCTAACACGCCAAGCAACGGGCGCACCCGCTCCCACACGTCTTTCGCACCGCCAACCATAATGGTCAACGTCCCTTGTTCCGCTCCTTCCGGCCCACCGCTGACAGGCGCATCCAAGTAAGCAATCCCGCGCTTATCAGCCTGCTCGGCCACCTTCCGGCTCGTGTTCGGGCCGACGGTTGTAAAATCAAGACAAACGGTCCCCGGTCGGGCTGCGCTAAGGACGCCGCCTTCCCCCGTATACACCTCAATGACATCGTCCGGCATCGATAAACACGTGCAAACGACGTCCGCCTCGCCGGCCAGCTCTGTCACTGTTGCTGCCTGTCGGGCGCCACGATTGACAAGTGGAACCGCTTTTTCCGGCGTGCGGTTGTACACTGTGACGGCGAAGCCCGCTTCAAGCAGCCGGCCGGCCATGCGCGAACCCATCACGCCCAAGCCGATAAAGCCAACGTGGGTCATCGACCCCTTCCTCCTTTCATCGTGCGATATTCATCATACCAAGCAAAGCTTTCGCCGCTTTCTCCCGACGGAATGTACTCCAATCCTATAGCGCCGCCGTAGCCGCGCTCTTGCAAAAATGAGAAAATCTCATGATATGGAAGCGCTCCCGTCCCCGGTTCATGCCGCCCGGGGGCATCGGCGAATTGCACATGGTCAATCAGTGGTTCATAAGCGAGAAACGTCGCGGTCACCTCGAGACCGAGGCGCGCCATATGGTACATATCATACTGCATCTTCACGTTCGGCCGGCCAAGATCACGGATAACCGCTGCCGCTTCACTAATATCCGTTAAAAAATAGCCCGGCATATCGAGCGGGTTGATCGGTTCGATCGTCAGCGTCAAACCGTGGACGCCGAGCGCGGCGGCCGCCTCATCCAAGCGGCGCATGTATATTTCTTTCGCCCGTTCCCGCGGCAAACCGGCCGGCATCACCCCAGCCATGCAATGAAGGCGCGGCACGTCAAGCGCAAGCGCATAGCGCATCCCTTTCTCAAGCGCACGGCGAAAATCGTCATGCCGGTCAGGAAGAATCGCCAGCCCGCGCTCCCCGCTTTCCCAATCGCCGGCCGGTAAGTTGATTAAAACAAGCGACAACTCGTATTCTTCAAGCTTATCGGCGATCGCCTCAGGCACCGCCACATACGGAAACTGACACTCGACGAGCGAAAACCCGTGCTGCTTCACCTTGGCAAACCGGGCGAGAAACGGCGCTTCCGTGAAAATCGTCGATACATTGACGGCAAACTTCATCATGAGGCCCCTTTCTTCTCCATTTCTTTCCCTTATTCGCTCCACCCGTTGCCGATTCCTGCTTTCATCGCCCCCTTCTTCTCTCGCCCTATAAAACACAGGCGCAATCACTCATCAATCGACCGCTTGCTGTACAACGAAGCCGGGACTTTGTCATAGTTGTTTGCGCCAAGCGCGACGTCCCCCTTTGAACGGCGTCATGACGAAAAAAGAGCCGTTTCCATCGCTGGGAAACAGCCCTTTCCTCTTTTTACTCTTCATCGCTGGCGAAAAAACGCAAAATGTAAACGAACAAGTTGATAAAATCAAGATAAATGTTGACAACGATCATCGGAATATCTGCTTCCGTGAAGCCGTAGCGGGCCAAACGATTGATATCGTAAATCGTAAAACCGAGGAAAATCAAAATCCCCAAAGCCGCGATACCCATTTGTCCGACGCTGGAGAACGGGATAAACCATTGGATGATCAACAATCCAAGGAGCGCAAACGCGCCGAGCATTAAAAACCCGCCGAGAAACGAAAAATCTTCTTTCGTTTTGGCTGCATAAATAGCCACGCCGGAAAACGAGACGACAGCCAGCGCAAACGCCTTGAACACCGCCGCCGCACCGATGACGGAAATGTAATAGCCGATGAGCGGATAAAGAGTTGCGCCTGAGACGAGCATAAAGGCAAACATAAGCGGATAGCCGACCGCCTGTTTGCGGCGGGCGAAGATCATTACCAAAAGCAAAATGAGTTCTAACGCATAAAGCGGCAAATACAGGCCGGCCGGCACCCATTGTCCGGCGTACAATCCTGCCGTCGCGACAGCGAGCGCCGCGAGAAACGAAGCGGCCAACTTGGCGACTGGGCTGTGCGGGCGGTAAACGGTCGAGTGATTCATCGCGATCCCCTCCTTTTTTCAGTTTACCATAGTTTCACCATCGATCATAGCCTTATTTGTCAGCCATGCTGCTGCGTTTGCCACTGCTCAAGCCGACGAAACCAACGGGTGGAAAACAATGTTTTCAACGCTGGCGGAACGACAAAAAGAATGAAAAAAATGCGGAACATTTGATAGCCGGTGACAATGGCTAGGCTCGCATGCGCTTCTTGCGCCAAAATGCCCATTTGATCCATGCCGCCCGGCGCTAAGGCGATAAAGGCCGTCAAATACGGTATACGGTGCCAGCTCATTAACACGAACGCTGATAGCATGGAAAACAAAATAAGCGCGCAGCCGGCTAAAACCGACGCCGCCATCACCTTCCCTTTCCCTTCGATCGCCGTCGGCTTCAGCATCAGGCCGAGATACGTTCCCATCGTAATTTGCGCGACGTCTAGCAGCGGAGCCGGCAAATGCGGGGCCGGCGTTCCAACAAGCACGAGCGCTGCCGTGCCGATGATCGGACCGAGCAAATAGGCCGTCGGCAATCGGAGGCGCTTCCCTACTAGCGCACCGGCCACAGTGACAGCCGCATAAAGCAAAGCGAGGCCGACAGTCCAATCCGGCCCGCCGGCCATTCCGGCGTCGGTCGCTCCCGCGGCGCCTTCGGACAAAAGCGGGCTTAAGGCGATAAGCGGAACGAGAAACACGACACCCATCAGCCGCATCACTTGAAACAATGTGACGACGGTCGGATCGACGCCTTTCAGCTCCTCGCCGAGAACGAGCATTTGTGACAGTCCGCCGGGAATGCAGCCGGTGACGACTGAACGGAGCGAAAGATGAGTCCATTTCGCTACAAGGGAGGAAACGACAAAGCTAAACAGCAACATCAAAACCGTCGCCAACATCATCGTCGGCAGTTGCCGCGCCATTTCTGCGAGCGTCGCCGCCGTCACCGGCGCACCGAGCGTGTAGCCGATTGGAATGAGCCCGACATTGCGGATAGCGGTCGGCCAATACAGCTTTTCTTTGAAAAGATGAGAGGCGGCCAACAAAGCGGCCGCCGGGCCAAGCACCCAATGGAGCGGAATGTGCAAAAGGGAGAATGCAATGTCGCCCAATGCACCGATGATAAACGTCAATATGAGACGGATGGTTTTCTTCCATGCCCGTTCCTCATGCAAACAGAAACACTTCCTCTCCCTGTTCCGTGTACCGTTGAAGCCGGGGCTTATTTATCCGTCCTCCGTTAATCAGCAAATAAATCTGATGACAAATACCGCTCCCCGGAATCCGGCGCCATGCAAAGGACGCGCGCCCCTTTTGGCAGCTGCTTGGCTACTTTGATGGCGTAATAGGCGCTCGCCGCGGCCGAGGCGCCGACCAAAATGCCTTCCTTTGCCGCCAGTTCGCGTGCCATCTGCTGGGCGTCTTCATCTTTAATCAAAAAAATGTCATCATAAATCGAGCGGTTTAAAATGTTCGGGATAAACCCTGGACCGGTGCCGGGAATTTTATGCGGTCCCGGCTTCCCGCCCGACAGCACAGGTGAGCCGTATGGTTCAACGACGTAAATGCGCAAATTCGGCATGCGCTTTTTCAGCTCTTCTCCTGTCCCGGTCACCGTCCCTCCGGTGCCGGCGGTGAGCACGAACGCATCCAGCCGTCCGTCAAACGCTTCATAAATTTCGGCTGCCGTCGTATGCCGGTGCGCGTCCGGGTTGGCTGGATTTTCAAACTGCATCGGAATAAAGCTGTCAGGAATCTCACTAGCAAGCCGGTTCGCTTCGTCAATCGCCCCCTGCATCCGCTTCTCGGCCGGCGTCAAATGCACTTCCGCCCCGTACGCTTTTAAAATCTTCACCCGCTCAATCGTTGCGTTATCCGGCATCGTAATGATACACCGATACCCTCTGGCGGCGCACACCATCGCCAACCCGATGCCGGTGTTGCCGGACGTTGGTTCGATGATCGTGCTTGTTCCCGGCGTAATTTTTCCTTCCGCCTCTGCCCGGCGAATCATTTCCCAAGCCGGCCGGTCTTTGACGCTGCCGCCCGGATTAAACGATTCGAGCTTCATATATACATCCGCCCCGTCCGGATCCGGAAGGCGCCGCAACTTTACGATCGGCGTGCCGCCAATTAAGTCTAAAATGGAGTCATACAATTTCACGGCGTTCCCCAACCTTTTGAAAAAGTGTGTTGTCTGCTTCATTATACATGATTTTTCTTTTTTTGTTCAAACAGTGCGCCTCCACCTGCCATGAGCCGGCATTCCTTAGCCTTTTTGGCGAAAGAAAACTAGTTTTATCGGACATATCGTGATTTTCCCTCTGTTCTAGCTCGATATTCCCCCTTATAATGATAATAAACGACGGAAAGCGAGGTGGCTTTTTTGGCATCTGCCGCACAGCAGCTTGTCACCCATTTGGAAACCCATCTGCCTAGCTTCCTTGCCTATTGGCGGCGACATATGAAAATTGCCGACGATGATAAATATCTTGACCGCGTTGAACAAAATGCCTTGGCGATGTTTGCGTTAGTCAAAGAGGCGCTGTTGCGGTCGCTGTCCGGCGAGACAGTCGAACAGCTGGCCAACAAAATCGCCAAAGAACGGGCGGAAATGAATGCCGGCATCGGCGCCCTCGTCTATAATGTCAGCCTCGGCCGGCGGCTTATTATTAAGCACGCGTTGACCGCGCCATTGCCGACCGTCGAGCTGGCTCCGTTAATCGACCATATCAACGAGTTATTTGACCAGTTTTTGTTCCATGCCATCACCGAATATAACGGGCTAAAGGAAGCGGAGTTGCGCGAGAAAAACATGTTGATCGCCAGGTCACATCAAGATCGGCTGAGCTTGCTCGGGCAAATGTCATCCAGTTTTGTGCACGAATTCCGCAACCCGCTTACGGCCATTATTGGGTTTATTCAATTATTAAAGTTTGAACATCCGCATTTGCCATATTTGGATATTATCGATCACGAGTTGCAGCAGCTGAAATTTCGCATTTCGCAATTTTTGCATGCCTCACGCAAAGAAATTGTCGAGAGCGAAAAGGAAACTTTTTCGCTGCATCAACTGTTAGAGGAAATAATGGATTTTTTATACGCGACGATCGTCGACAGCGATGTCGACATTTCGTTGGTGGTCGATGAAACAATACATATTTTTGCCTATAAAGACCAGTTGCGCCAAGTATTGGTCAACATTTTACTCAATTCGATCGAAGCGGTGAAAGAAAAGGAAAAGCCGCGCCGCATCAAGATCACTGCCCGCTCCCAAGACGGAACGGTCATCATTGAAATCACCAACAACGGCCCGGCCATTCCCGCCGATATCGTCGAGACCATTTTTGAGCCGTTTTTTACGACAAAAAAATTAGGAACGGGCATCGGCCTTTACATTTGCAAAAAAGTGATTGAAGACCATGGCGGGGAAATCAGCTGTTCGTCCGACGTCAACATGACGACCTTCTCGATCCGGCTTCCTGTATAGCGAATGGCGGAAATGGGCATATTGGATGAAAAAAGGTGATGATGATGAAGCCATCTTGGAAAAATTGGTTGAAACAAACAACCACCGCCATTCGTGAATGGATGCAGCGGGAAAAACATTCGTTCGCCGAGCTGTCCGAATTCATCCGCCATCATCCGGATACCGTCCGGTCTGAACGTACATGGCTCGGCTTGACGTACCGGTTTTACTCGTTGACGCTCGATGATGTGGCACTCAAAATGGAAACAAAGGTCAGCCGCACCGGAAGCGAGCACATTTTATTGTTGTCGCTCCACACTCCCCGGTCAGAAGCAGCCATATACCGTTCTTACGACGAAACATGCAGCCTAGAGGACACCGTCGTCACTCCGTCACTCTCGGAAAAAACCGCACCGATTTGATCATGGTGCGGTTTTGTTTGGCATCTTCACCGAAAAGAGCCTCGCTTTCAAGCAAAGCGAAAGCGGGGAAAGACATTACCCTTTCATGCCTTGCAACCATTCTTCGTAGCATTCCGGACAAAGCGCTTCCTCGCGTTCCTCGCCGTTCGTGTGGAACGAGACGTAATGCACTTTGTCGTCACAGTCACATTGACAGTAGAAGCACGTTTCGTTCATCGATTGTCCCTCCTTGTCCGTTAGTGTGGACAAGCAGAGGAACGTCATTGCAAGGAAAACATCCCCAGACGCGATCAGCGCGATGTAAGCGATAATAAATAGTCCAACACAGCCTCTTGCTCTTCCTTCGTAAACCCGGCTTGGCGGTCAATCCAATACCGATGCCCCTCTCCTGTCACATGCACCGCCTTTAAAGCCGGATCGGCAGCATTCGCGGCGATGACGCGCTCGCGCCACGTCCGGTCAATCAGCGCCCGCAAGCTGTTGCGCGCATCAGGGGCGATGCCTTTTTGAACGGTGCTTGAAAGTCCGGGTTCCCCGTTTGGCCCAACCGCCACGCCGCCATCATGCAAATACGGGGCGCTCCAAGCAAGCCCAATCAGGCTCGGCACCTTATACCCGCCCGGCGAATTGCCGTGGGCGAACGACAGGCGAATTTGTTCCGGGTCAAGATGATCGGTCGGTACGTTTACCACTTTTGCCCCTTTCGGGATCGGCACTGGCGTATCCGGGGCATACAACACCGCCTCCCCAAATATGTTTTCAGTTTTTTTTAATGCTTTTGCCCGCGACGGCTCGGTGCCAACCACATTGGCAGCTATGACGCGGTTATTCGTCAAATACGCCCCCGCATGGCAACGGATGCAGCCGGCGCGAACGAACACATCCCGCCCTTTCGCCGCCCGCTCTTTGTCCACCCGTTTGTTCGGCGGTGGAGGATTGAGCGTATTTTGCCAAGCGGCGACAGCATTGTTTTGTTCGTTAAACCGATACCCGGGCTCGCTGGCGATCAGCCCGTCCGGAGCGACAAGCGATACGTTCGGAAACTGCGGCGGGGCAACGAGCTGATTGACGCCAACCGCTTTCGGCGTCGGATCGGCTTTAGCGAAAAAGACAGACGGCTTTTCCTTCATCGTCGGCCGATAGCGAAAGCGCGGGTTGGCTGCGTTTTGCAAAATCGTGCCAAGATACACTTCCTTGTCAATGCCAAACAACTCATCACTAACTTCTACCTGTGCCAGCGAATCGGCGTTTTGGGCGTGCACGTTGTTGCTGAAGGCGGCCAAACCGTGAAACGAGCCGGCAGCAGCAAAGCCGCTCCACCCGTACGGATGGTCGCCGCGCGTGAACGAATCGGGAATTTGCGCCGGGTTCGCTTTCAGATCAATCGTCGAGTCGAAATTGCCGCGCGGCCAGCTGGCAAAAATGCGGTCGACTTCCCGCTCAAGTCGCTCCGGATCCGGCAGCACAGCTTTTCGCCCGCGCGAATCAACGATGGCGCGGTCGGTCGAACGAATGTAGTCGGCAAGCGATTTGATTTCGGCATGAGTAAAATAAGCGGTCGAATTTGTCGCCAACGCCATTAACAGTCCAGCGTTCAAATCATTGTTTGGCGCTCCTTCGACGACTCGTTTCGTCTCCGGATCGACAGTTGCGTGACAAGCCGCACAGCTAATGCCGACGCGCACGCGGCCGCCGCCGGTGACAATCGGCATCCCAAGCGGCAAATATGCCCCTTTCGGCACATCAATGCCGGTGTCGATCAGCTCCCCTTTTTTATACGTCCGTCCGCCGATCGTCACATCCTCGGCGAGCGGCACACGCAAATTTGTCGTCCCTTCTCCTTTTAATGCGGCGATCGCTTGCGCCATATTGGCCAGCGTCAGCGGCCCGTCGACAATGCCCATAATGTCAGTCAAAAACACTTCATTGCCGAACGTTTCCTTATAAAACACCTCTTTGCCAAGGAGGAGCAGCCGGTCATCGACAACGACCGCCCCGTCCTTTTCTGGCGGGTGTCCGTTTTCTGCCGATAGCGTTTGGAAGCGGCCGCCATCTGCATCGATCCACCTCCCCCACCAATCAATGCCGGTTCGCTCGCTCGCCTGATACGGCTTGATCGTCTCCCCGTCCGGCACAAGCGCGTACTCTCCCCGGCGCAAAAGAAGAGCGGCCCCGACGGCGAAAAGAAGAAGCACAGCAACACCTAGCACAATGGCTGCCTTTTTCATCCGTTCCTTCACCCCCTGCATGAAAATGGATTGCGGACATAGTATGCCCCGCTCTAGGCAAAACTTGAGCATGCAAGCAGCGCCTCTTGTCGGGCTGTCCGGCTGCCAAAAACACCATCGACTGTTTTTCCATCATTATCCATCTATACACATAACGGCGGGGTATATACTATGTCACGGAAGGTGGTGAAAAAGATGAAAGCGACAGGAACACATGAAACGCTTGAGCTGCACGAACTGCTGATGTTTAAAAACACGTGCCTCGCCAAAAGCACAGCCATGCAGCAAATGGCAAGCGATCCGCAACTGAAATCGCTCATTCAGCAAGACATGCAAAAAACTACGCAGCACATCCGCGACTTGCAAAACTTATTATCGTAACGGGCAAAGGAGGGACAACGATGCAAACAACCATGACGCCAACCGGCGTATTAAACGATCAAATGATCGCTGCTGATTGCCTTATTAGCGCCAAAAACGCCATTAAAGGATGCGCGATGGCCATCGCCGAAGCGGCGACTCCGGAAGTGCGCAATACTTTGAAACAACAGTTAAACGATGCGATCGCGTTCCATGAGCAAATCAGCCAATATATGGTCAACAAAGGGTATTACCATCCGACCAACGTCCAAGAGCAGCTGCGCATCGATATGCAAGCGGCACAGCAAGTGCTGCAGTCGGCTGGACGCTGAATACCACAAAAGGGGATTCACCCGCTGCGGGAAGAATCCCCTTTTTCATGATTTGCCCGCCATTCGCCCATCCTAACAACAGAGGAGGTGAACCACATGAATCGCCGATACACGATATGGGCTGCCCTCGGCGCCGCCGTCGTCCTCGTCGTTGCCGCCGCCATCGGCTCCACCCGGCCGGCACCGCAAGAGCGCGCCCCTGCCCCGCCGCGGCTTGAGCCGTTTGACACAAAAGACGCACGCACTCATCCGACGGTTGTCACCTTAGACAGCCTCAGTGCAGGAGAGCGGCTGAAACAACAGCTGAACGCGCACCCGGGCATTCGGGAAATTCGTCATAACCACCGCGGCGACCAAAGCCACTATTTTACCAATGAAATTGCTGTCCGCTTTCGGACGCCGCCGGACAGCCGCCGTCTCAAACAGATGGAAACAGCCATCCGCGGCCGGCTTGTCAAGCGGCTTGATCATGTGTTTGTTTTCCGTTCGCGCGAGCAGACGTACGAGGAAATGCGCCGCTATTTCCGCCCGCTTCCATCAGTCGAGTATTGTGAGCCGAACTACATTTACATGCAAAACGGCTTCCCGTGGCCAGCGGAAGAGCCGAATGATTCGTTTTATGCCCGCTATCAGTGGAATTTACCGGCCATTTATACGGAAGCCGGCTGGACGCTGTCGCGCGGCAAGCAAACCGTGCCCGTCGCCATCATCGACAGCGGGGTCGACTTGACTCATCCCGATTTAGTACGCCGCCTTGGCCCCGGATACAACGTGTTGGCCGACGACCGCCCTCCGGATGATGAAAACGGTCATGGCACCCATGTTGCCGGCATTGTCGCCTCACAGCCAAATAATGGCGAAGGGGTTGCCGGCATCACATGGTTCAATCCGATCATGGCGGTCAAAGTGTTAAACGCCGACGGCTATGGAACGAGTATTGACGTAGCCAAAGGCATCCGCTGGGCGGTCGACCGCGGGGCGAAAGTGATTAATTTAAGCCTTGGCAACTACCAGCCATCTTCGGTTCTCGAGGAAGCGATCCGCTATGCCGATGCCCATGATGTCGTGCTCGTCGCCGCTTCCGGCAATGACAGCACGTCCCAGCCGAGCTTCCCGGCCGCGTATCCGGAGGTGATCAGCGTCGGAGCGGTTGACCCGGACCTTTCCTACGCCTTGTACTCCAATTATGGCGATTATGTCGACGTCGTGGCGCCCGGGACGAACATTGCCAGCACGTTTGCCGGCCATCAATACGCCGCTCTTTCCGGCACGTCCATGGCAGCACCCCATGTTACGGCGCTCGCTGCTTTGATCCGTTCCGTCAATCCGCGGCTTTCGAATGATGAGGTGCGCGATATCATTCTACGAAGCGCTGATGATTTAGGCGAGAGAGGAAAAGATCCGTACTATGGCTCCGGACTCATCAACGTCTATCGCGCGCTCGAGCTGGCAAAACCGTGAACAGACGCCCGCCTTCCATCTAAAATGGCTTGCATATGCCAGTGGCAACAGAGCACCTATATCCCACTGAAGCGTTAAAGCAGGAAATCACTCACGTTCAACAACATCTGCATTTTCCGCCTTGATCGCATGCCCAACGGAAACATATCCGACTCCTAACGGGCGGGCATGTGGGGGATGACCATGAAAAAACGGTGGGGATCCGGATTACACCCCCATCGTTTTTTCGCTCGTTAGCATTGTCGTCACCGCTCCGACGACTGCGACGACAACAAACGAATAAATAAATGGCACCGAGTCAATCATGAGGCTTCCGATCGAAATGATACAGGCGTCAATGACGAATATAATGACACCGACGTTCCAATCTGTCAGTTTGGCGATAAACTGAGCCAGCAAATCCGTTCCGCCCGTGCTTGTCTCCTCGCGCAACATGAGGCCGATGCCCGCACCGACAAGCATTCCCCCGATGATGGCGCTCAAGAGCGGATCCAACGTAACAATGCCGCGCAAAACCGATAATACGTCAATCATCCATGAGGAAAATAAAAGACCGTGCAAGCTGTTGTAAAAAAATGGGCGATAGTAAAACCAAGCCGCCACGTAAAGGGGAACGCTTAAGATGATCATCGTCAGACCGGCTTGCACGTGCCAGACGTATTTGGCGATCAGCCCAAGGCCGATCATTCCCCCGTCAAGCAAATGGTGAGGGACTAAAAACACGTTGATGCCGATGCCGAGCAGCAAGCTTCCCTCGACGATTGCCACCATTTTTTTTATCACCATGGTTGATCCCTCCGCCCCGTCGGCCATTTCGCCAACCAAAAACGAACAACACGTTTCCATATGTATGTATATGGCCTTCGCCGGTCAAGCTTGTCTGTTTTTTTGCTGCGTTGGCAAAGGAGACCGACAGATCGCCCGGCGGCCCGCGGACGGAAAACAAAAAAATAAGAGGCTAGACCTTTATGCCTAGCCCCTTATTTTTGCGCTTTTGTCGCCTCGTCGTCGTCAATAATGCCTTTTGTTGCGTTTTTAAATTCACGCAATGTTTTCCCGGCCGCCTGTCCTAATTCCGGCAGCTTTTTCGGCCCGAAAATGAGCAACGCGAAAAAGACGATGAGCGCAATTTCCCCAAACCCGATGTTCATATTGGTCACTCCAATGTCCAAGCGTCATTTCTTTCGTTATTATATCATATTCGAACACAGAGTGTCATCGGCTTTCCCTTGACAAAACAGCGACAACTTGCCCGACGCCTACTGCTCTTCAAGCAGGCGCACCGGTACATCTTGCTCGCGTTCCGGCTCATTGGCAAAATAAATGCGCGCTACTTCCCGCCCTTCATCGACGTGTTGAATGATCACCCGTTTTCCTTCATACGTCACCGGGACAATTTCTCCGGCCTCGGCAATTCGTTTCGCCCGCAATAGTTCCATCCTTATTCGCCTCCTTTTGCACTGTCTTCCGCCTGCGTCCGCAAACTTTTCCAAAACAACTCATCACTGCAGACGATCTCCTGCAGTTCACCTTCATCTCCTTTGGCGTTGATGATTTGCAATAACTGCGTCATATCGTCCGTTTCGCGGCGATCGTTTTTCACCAAATCATCTCCTTTCTTTGGCAAACTATTAGCACGGGCAAGCCGGCCCTCCCCCTACGGCTTCCATGTTTCAACGGTTGACTCCCTCAAAAAGAAGGAGTATGATTCGAATTGGTGTGTATAGAGAGGAGGAAACACTGTGAAGGAGCGGGACTACTATTTTGACAACGCGAAGTGTGCGTTAATGCTCCTTGTCGTGTTTGGCCACTTTCTGCGCCCGTATATTGACAGCGTCTTATGGGTGCACAGCTTGTATACGTGGATTTTCTTTTTCCATATGCCGGCGTTCATTTTCATTTCCGGTTATTTTTCTAAGAAATTCCATGAGAACGGCTACTTGCAAAAAATCACAAAAAAATTGCTGTTTCCGTATATCTTGTTCCAGCTTCTGTATTCCGTCTATTATTTCTTTTTGTATGACAAACGGTCGCTCGAACTCGATTTATTGACTCCGCATTGGAGCCTATGGTTTTTGCTTAGCCTGTTCAGCTGGAACGTGTTGCTGCTATGGTTCGGCCGGCTGCCGAAGCAGATCGCGCTGCCGCTTGCGCTTCTTCTCGGTTTGGCCGGCGGGATGATGGAAGCGGAAAAATGGCTGAGCTTGTCAAGAACACTCACGTTTTTCCCGTTCTTTTTGCTCGGGTTTTTCACGAACAAATCGGCGATCGAGCGTTTGTTTACTACATCTGTGCGCATCGCCTCGCTGATCGTGCTGGCCGGCATGTTCGTGCTCATTCATTTCGGATTTCCGGACTTGCCGCAAGACTGGTTGTACGGCTCGAAATCGTACGATACGCTCGGCGTATCAGAGCCGGCCGGCGTGGCGGGCCGTCTTGCCATTTACGCGGCCAGCTTGCTGATGACGTTCAGCTTCCTGTCGTTCATCCCGGGCCGGCGCTTCTCGTTTTCCGTGCTGGGAGCGCGCACGTTTTACATCTATATCTTGCACGGGTTTATTTTAAAATATTTGCACGAAACACCGTTCCCGGATTTTATTATGGACGTACATGGCTATCCGCTTCTGCTTGCGCTGTCGGTCGCCGTTATGCTCATCCTCGGAAGCAAGCCGGTCGTCCGGCTCGTGCGGCCGCTGCTCGAATGGCGGTGGCCGAGGTGGCGGCAGACAGCGTCCTAAGACAAAAGGGTGTCCTGCAAAACAGGACACCCTTTTGTCTTGTCTGTTTGATTGTCACCGGCTGACACGGGCAGCCCGCACCGCCGCTGCCAACGCCGCCGCTGCTGCTTTGGGCACCGGGGCGGAAGCGATGGCGCTGATGACCGACACGCCATCCGCCCCGGCTTCCATAACCTCTCTTGCATTGTCAACCGCAATGCCGCCGATGGCGACAATCGGAATCGTAATCCCCGCTTCGCGGAGGCGGCGGAGAATATCGGGCCCTTGTGCTTCATTCGCATCGTCTTTTGAGCGGGTCGGATAAATCGGACCGACACCGATGTAATCGGCGCCCGCTTCGATGGCTGCTCTTGCCTCTTTCACATTATGCGCCGAAACACCGAGAATTTTGTCGCCAATTTTTTCTCGCACGCGCCGCGCGTCTTCATCATCTTGGCCGACGTGGACGCCGTCGGCATCAATGGCGATGGCCAGCTCGACGTCATCGTTGACGATAAACGGCACGCCATAAGTGCGGCAAAGACGCTGCAGCTTCCGGGCGAGCGCCGCTTTGTCTTCCCCTTTGAAAGCGCCCGGCCCTTTTTCGCGAAACTGAAACAGCGTCACGCCGCCATCAAGCGCTTCCTCGAGCACCTGCTCCGCCGGCTGTTCACTGTTTTGGCTCCCCATAATAAAGTACACCGCCAACCGCTCTTTCATTTCTTCGCTTGTGATGCGCGCCACCCGTCTCACTCCCCGTATTGCCGGTATGCCCAATGGTTCGTCGGCCCATGGCCTTGTCCAATGCCAAGCGGATAGGAAATGGCGGCCTGCACGAACGATTTCGCGGTCGCCACGGCATCGACCGGATGCCGCCCTTTTGCCAGCTCGGCAGCAATCGCCGCCGCGAACGTGCAACCGGTCCCGTGCGTGTGGCGCGTGCTGATTCGCTTGCTTTTAAAATACGAAAATTCGTCACCGTTATATAGCAAATCGACCGTTTCCTCACCATCATCATCATGGCCGCCTTTAACTACGACATAGCGGGCGCCCATCCGGTGCAGACGACGCGCAGCTTCGCGGCGGTCATCCATCGTGCGGATGGCCGTACCGGTCAACGCCTCCGCTTCCGGAATGTTCGGCGTAATGACAAACGCCAACGGCAGCAGTTCTTCTTTCAACGCAGCCACCGCCTCTTCCTGCAACAGCGGAGCGCCACCTTTGGCGATCATTACCGGATCGACGACAAGCCGCTCCCAACCGTGTTTTTTCACTTGTCCGGCCACGGTGCGGATGATGTCGGCGCTAAAGAGCATGCCGGTTTTTACCGCATCCGCGCCTAAATCGGCGGCCACCGATTCGATCTGGGCGGCGACTGCTTCCGCCGACAGCGGATAGACGCCTTGCACGCCGAGCGTATTTTGCGCCGTCACCGCTGTAATCGCTGACATGCCAAACACACCGAGCTCTTGAAACGTTTTAAGATCCGCTTGAATGCCGGCGCCGCCGCCGCTGTCCGAACCGGCAATCGTCAACGCTTTGAATACCATGTTGTTCCCCTCTCCTTTTACCGTTGTTCGACCCGTCCGTCGCGCTTCACGTCATCGGCGCTTGTATGCGCCAACGCGTCTAAAAACGCCGCCTGGAAACGGCCTGGACCGCGCTCCCCAACTTCCGCCGCCGCCCGCTCCGCCGCGACGCCGTAATATGCGAGCGCCGCCACAGCCGCCTTCACAATGTCGGGCTCAACGGCCGTAAACGCCCCGATCACCGACGTCAGCAAACAGCCCGCGCCGGTCACTTTCGTCAGCAACGGATGGCCGTTGTGAACCAAATACGTCGTGTTTCCGTCCGTGACGACATCGTCCTTTCCGGTGATGATCACAACGGTGCCGAGCTTAGCCGCCGCCCGTTTGGCCAAGGCCGCAACATCACCGCCTCCTTCGCCGGCGTCGACGCCTTTAATCGCCCACGTTTCGCCAATCATGTTGGCGATTTCCGCCGCATTGCCGCGAACCGCGGCAAGCTTCACCTGTTCGGCGATGCGGCGCGCTGTGTCCGTCCGGTAGCGCGTCGCTCCGGCCCCAACCGGGTCGAAAATGACCGGCACGCCGGCTTCGTTCGCCGCCCGGCCAGCGATCAACATCGCTTCCACTTCTTCGGCGTTCAGCGTCCCGATGTTCAATACGAGCGCGCCGGCAAGCTTCGCCATCTCGCCCACTTCCTCTTTCGCATACGCCATCACCGGCGAAGCGCCAAGCGCCAGCAGTCCATTTGCCGTAAAATTCGTCACAACAACATTTGTCATATTATGGACGAGCGGATTGGTCTCTCTCACCCGCTCACGCACATCTGCCCATTCATGCCAATCGGCCATCGCTTACCTCCCCTTTCTCGACAAACACCCTTTGCCAGCCGGCGAAAAGCCCCCTTCTCTGACTGTTGGCGTTCCATCCCCCGTCAATCAGCCATATCGTTCCCATCCATCAGTCTACTCTTTCTTTTTTTCAATTGCAAGACAAAGAAAAGCGGCGCGCCCATGCACGCCGGCTTGTTTCCTATGGCCGCATCGGCTCCACCGCCTCCGCCTCCTCGGATGAAGCTGATGGCGACAGCCGCTGCGGCAGCGGCCAGTTCCATAAATCCAAATCAACGATATAACGCGGCCGCCGCTTTGTTTCTTTGTAAATTTTCCCAACATACTCCCCGATCAGCCCAAGGGCGATGAGTTGCAAGCCCCCCAGCAGCCAAATCGAGGTAATGAGCGACGTCCATCCCGTCTCAGTGTGCCCGGCCCACTTTAAAAAGAGAAAATAAGCGCCAAAAATGAGACTGACGACAAATGAGAGAAAGCCGATGAACGAAATAAAGCGAATCGGGGTGACGCTAAACGATGTGACCCCGTCAAGCGCAAAAGCAATCATTTTTTTTAGCGGATATTTCGTCTTTCCAGCCAACCGCTCTTTCCGGTCATAATAGACAGCCGTCGAGCGAAAGCCAAGGAGCGGAACAATGCCGCGCAAAAACAAATTTACTTCCCCAAACTGCTCAAGCGTCTCGACCGCGCGCCGGCTCATCAGACGGTAGTCGGCATGGTTGTATACGAGATCAACGCCAAACACCTTCATTAACCGGTAAAATCCTTGGGCCGTATGCCGTTTAAACCATGTGTCCGTGTCGCGCCGCCGGCGCACGCCGTAAACGATGTCATACCCTTCGCGAAACTTTTTCACAAATTCGCGAATGGCCGATAAATCATCTTGCAAATCGGCATCAATCGAAATCAAGCAGTCGGCATGGGCTTTCGCCGTAAACAGACCGGCCAACAACGCGTTTTGATGTCCGGCGTTGCGCGCCAGTTTCAACCCTTTCACTTCCGGATGGCGCAAACTCGCTTTGTAAATGAGTTTCCACGTATGATCGCGGCTGCCGTCATCGACAAATAGGAGCGCGCTTTTTGGTGAAATAAGCCGCTCTTTGACCAGTTCTTCGCGCAACGCCCGCAAACGGCCGATTGTCTCAGGCAACACTTCCTCCTCATTGTAGCACGGCACGACAATGGCCAATACCGGCTCAGACATATCATTGTCCTCCTTCCCACACCACTTTGTACAAATAAATTGTCCATGCCGATTCATCGGAGCGGAACACCCGTTCAAGGCGAAGGGCATTTTCTGCCGCGTTTTCAATCGGCAACGCCGAGAAAATATAGCGGCCGCCCATGTCGTAAAATGCTTTTGTATTCAATTCAAGATGGCGGATCGTCCGTTTCGATGTTTTCTTAAACATATAACGCTTGCCAAGCTCATCGACAAACAAATAGCAGCGCCCGCCCCATTCATCAAAATACTCACGCAGCTTTTTGTTTTTTTCCAGCTCCTTGGCGATGATGCGGCGAAACCGGTGTTTGTATTCAAGCGGATAGAAATTGTTGTACGTATCAAGTGTGTAAAAACCGTTGTACTGGGCAATGGCCGGGTGGATGCCGATGCTGGCGACACGGTATGTATGCACAGGGCGTCCGATATATTCACGGATGGCGGCAAATTGCTTCTCAGCGTAAAACTCGCGGAACGACGGTTTGTTTCGGTAGACAATTTCTTCATTGTAAGAAACAAGCACCAACAGCTGCAATGCGATCGCCGCCGCGCCGACCGCCCGCCACCATCGTCCTTCTTGCCAAACAATTTTCAGCGCCATCGCAAACAAAACGTAAATAACCATCGGCCGCAAAAAATGATAGCGGGCAAAATTGAACTTATCGAGCAAATCAAACCGTTCAGTGAGCGGCAGCCATCCTTTGTAAAACCAAAACGCATACCAAGTTGATAAGGCAAAGTTCAGCACATGCAGCACAAGAAACGGCGTTTCCTGCCGCCAGCGCTTCCGCTTCCATACGAAGTACAAGGCGATGAGCGTCACCGGCAAAATGACGAGCCCATGCACCGTCATCACATGAGTATGGCCGAGCACATAGTTTTTGAACGTCAGACGGATCACCCGCCAAAGCGGCAGACGGGCATGGAAATATTCATCGCGGCTTGTCGGCTCATCGGAAAACAACAACGAATGGACAAGCCGGTAATCGACCGCCAAATAGAGCACCGTCATATAGGCGATGGCAGCGAAAAACCGCCAATTCCAGCCTTTGCCGCGGATGACATCGACCAGCCACCAAATCCCAAGCGCGCTCAGGAAAAAGAAAAAGCCAAGCACAAAACTTGAGTAAAGCGGCAAGAGCGTCAACACCGCCCAATTCACCCACGAGCGCTCGCCGTTGCGGATGTTTAAAAACGCCCAAAGCGCAAGCGGCATGCCAAGCGTGCTCAACATCCCCGACGGCCAAAACGGCGTCAGCGCGAACGTTAAAGAAGCGCCGATGCGGATCCATAGCCAGCGTCCGTCCGGCAGTACATGCTTTTTCAACAGAAGATACATGCCGACAAACGCGAACACGCGGGTGATGGCCTGGCTGAGCCCGTAGGCGTAAATGGATGGAAACAAGGCGTGAAGCCAGACGATGCCGCTGAACTCCGTGCCGAACGCGTTGCGCGGCAGCCCGTTGATGATTTGCGGGATGATGCCGTCAACCGGTCCAAACAGTTCGCCGCTTCGGGTGAGCACTTTATACCAGGCAATGTTGGAATCCAAATTGTCATGGACGCGCATATGTGCATCTTCACCGAGCACAAAGTACGGCGACACATATAAGGCGATGGCCAGCAGCGAGAAGAACAGGAGTCGTTTTTCTGTCACCAGCGCCTCTCTCCCTCCTTTCGCCCGGCTGATGTCTTTCCTTATTGTTCAACAAGTGAGGAAAATTATTCATGATGATGGCAAAAAACGGACGGCAAACGAAAAACCGCTGTCGGCCGGGCAAAGCCGGCTGGCAGCGGTTTTGAATTCGGCGTTTCACGGCCCTGTCAGGCGGAAAATAAGGCGGCTGGATTGCGCACAAACAGCTGCGCAAACACCTCGTCGCCGATCCCTTCATTTCTCAGCGCCGGAATCACATTGGCAAACAAATGCTCAACATGCCAATTTTTCATCATTTCGGCAAACGGCTCGGGCAGTTCAAACGGGCGGCCGAGCCAAAGGTTGACCGTATCATGCGAAAGCATAATCCGGTCTGCGTATCCGTCGCGAAGCAGGGCAAGAAGCGTGCGAATCCGTTCCTCATCCGTTGGAGCGCCGACCATCCCTTGAATGCCGAAGCGGTCAAAGGCGATATAAACACCGTACTCGAGCGTCCGGCGGTGGTAGTCCGGGTCGGTGTTGCCGCACATATGGCCGATGACGATTTTGTCCGGGTCGGCGCCGTGCTCAAGCAAATAGGCGGCTTGTTCCGGCCCCATCGTCCCTTCCTGCGTATGGGTGATGATGACCGCGCCCGTCTCTTTTTGCGCACGGGCGGCGGCGCGGAAAAACAGCTTCTCGTACTCGGTGATGCGGCCTTTGCTTGAGGCGAGCTTGATGACGCCGGCTTTGATTCCGGTATCGGCAATGCCTTCCGTCAGCTCGGTCATAAACATGTCGTAAATATCGTCTTCCGCCGTCCCGAGCAGCTGGCGGAATTTGAAGTACGGCGGCGCTCCTTCCCCTTCATAATAATAGCCGGTCGCACAAATGATGTTCAGCCCCGTTTCTTCGGCAACGCGCCGCAAAAACGCCGGATTGCGCCCGCAGTCGTTCGGCGTCGGATCGACGACCGTTTGAACGCCATGCCGCTTCATCTTTTCCGCCGCCTCCACGGCAACGCGAAGCGCCGCGTCTTCACGAAACGGGCCATGCGTCACATCGCCTTGAAATCCCGGGTAGCCGAAGATGAAATGTTCGTGGATGAGCGTTTTGCCAAGTTGTTCCACCGGCACCGGGCCTAAAACCGTTTCGACTGTTTTCGTCATCAGGCGTTCGCCCCTTTCCCCGCTTTTTCATATTCCTCTTCCTGCAATTTCCGCCAAAGCAGCTTGCCGCTTGACGTCATCGGCAGCGACGAACGGAATTCAACGAGGCGCGGATATTTGTACGCCGCCATTTGCGTCTTCGACCATTCAATGATTTCTTCTTCTGTCACGCCCCCGACATACTCGTCATGAAGAACGATAAACGCTTTCACCGTTTCGCCGCGGCGCGGATCCGGCACGCCGACGACGCACGCCTGCTTGACGGCCGGATGTTTGTAAAGAAGCGACTCGACTTCAGTCGGCCACACTTTATAGCCGGAAGCGTTGATCATCCGTTTGACGCGGTCGACAATGAAAAAGTAGCCTTCCTCATCCATCCGCCCGATGTCGCCGGTGCGGAAAAACCGCTTGCCATCGAGCTCGATGAACGCTCCTTCCGTTTCTTTCTCGCGCCGGTAGTAGCCGCGGAACACTTGCGGGCCATGAACGACGATTTCCCCGACTTCGCCGACGCCAAGCTCCCGTCCAGTCGCCGGGTCGATGATGCGGGCGTCGACGTCAAAGGCCGGCACGCCAAGGCATTGCAGCTTCGGCCGGTCCGGCGGGTTGAAGTGCGTTTGCGAAATCGTCTCGGACAACCCGTAGCCTTCAAAGTAGCGGACGCCGGTGAGCTGGAACAATTTTTCCCCGACCGCCTCCGGCAGCGCCGCCCCGCCGCCGGAAATGCTCGCAAGCGACGAAATATCGTATCGACCGAGCGCCGGGTTGGCCAAAAAGTCGATCAGCATTGTGCTGATGTTCACCCAATGGGTGCAACGGTACCGCTCGACAAGCCGGGCCGCCGCATCGCGGTCCCAGCGCGTCATCAGCACGATCGCTGAACCGGCGAAGATGGGGGTGTGCATGCTGTGCACCATCCCAGTGACATGAAAAAACGGCAATGTCGCCAAGGCGACCGAATCGCTTGTTACGTTGCCCCAATAATAAGCGCCGACAATGTTCGCATTGACCGTCCGATGCGGATGGATGCATCCTTTTGGCACTCCGGTCGTTCCCGATGTATACGGCAAGACGGCGATGTCATCAACATGGCCGTTGTACGGAAGCGGCGCCAGACCGGCAGCGAGGCAATCCACCCATAGAAGAAGGCGTTCGCCCCCCACTGTCCGCCGCGGCGCCGCCACTTCAGCCGGCAGCGGCACCGGAGAATCGTCAGATACATAATCGGAATACGCGGCGACGATGAGATGTTTAAGCGTGGTCCGGCCGAGAAGCGGAACGACTTTATCCAACAGCTCTTGGCCAACGAGGCCGACTTTCGTCTCGCAATCGTTCACATAAAAAGAAAGCTCATCTGAGGTGTTCATCGGGTTGATCGGCACGACGATGGCTTCGGCGCGCAAAATGGCATAGTAGGAGATGATGAACTGCGGAGAGTTTTGCATGTACAACAACACGCGGTCGCCCGGTTGGACGGACAGCTTTCGCTGGAGACAGCCGGCGAGCGCGTTCACTTCATCAAGCAGCTGCTTGTATGAATAAGACGCCCCGTAATAATAAACAGCCGTTTTATTCGGATAACGCCTCGCCGTCGTTTCCAAATGATCGACGAGCGTCGTCTCCGGCACGGCGAGCGTTTTCGAGAGCCGCTTTGGCCAGTACGGATAATGTCGTTTATTCATCCAATCCCCCTCTTTTTGTCTGCTTTGCAAATCGACAGCCTCCCAAAAGAAAGCGGTTCCAATTCATCGGTATGCCCAAACCTTTCAATTCATGCTCCTTACTAACCGGTTAGTACGCAAATCACTACCTTTATTGTACATACTTCTTGAGATAAGATCAACAATATTCAGAAGAGTGTAGACAAATAAACGTATACGCCGCCTACAGCAGGCGGCGCAGCACCGGCACACATGCCGATGTCGATGCGACGATGACATCGGCCTCTCCTGTCTTTGCCAACCCATATGCATCGATCAACATCGTCCGGCAGCCGAGCTGGCGCGCCGGCGCGATGTCATTGCCGACATTATCGCCGACGCAAAGCATTTGCCCGTAATCGACGCCAAAACGGGTACGGATCGCTTCCAAATGGGCAGCCGTTTTGATCGGCTTGGCTGCTTGGAAAATTTTATGGTGGAACAAATCGTCCAGCCCTAGTTTCCGCAAAATCGCTTCGCTGTCCGGCTCTGGGCTGTTTGTCATCAGCACGAGCGCCGTTGTTTCGCGGAGCTTTGCCAACGTCTCTGCCAACCTTGGCGCGCCATGCATCTCAAACTCTGGTCCCATCATCCACTCTCTCGTTTCCAAAAAAGCGGCATATGTATCCTCATTCGTCAATCCATAATGGCGGCCGACCGAGCTCGGCACCCACCAAAGGTCGCCGATGCTGAAAAAGCGATCCAAATCGATCGCCACCGGCCCCGGATAGATCCTTTCGATATCAGCTGCGGCCACCGGTTCGCCGCTCCAGCGGCGCGCCTCGCGAACATCTCCTTCTTCAAGCTGTAAAATCAAGTCTTCCTTTGTATCGTACACGCTGCCGATGCGAAGCGGATGGCGCCCGGCGAGCACCGCCCGGTAATCGTCCCAAAATCGCAGCCGGTCTGCTTCATTAAGCCGTTTGGCCACCTGCTCGGCGTAATAATCAAAATGCCCCGTTTCCTCGTATAACGTTCCGTCTAAATCAAAGACGATCGCTTTGATGTCTGCTCCGTTCATGTTCGCTCTCCTTTCCTGCCCATCACCGCGTCGGCGCGGACATCACACCGCCCGGCGCCCTGTTTTATGCCTTCTTTATCTTACAAAACGAGGCGAGAAAAATGCAAATGATGGAAACCGCCCCAATGGCTTCAGAGTGCAAGCGCCGGGGATGGTTCGCTCGCTTGGAAAATGGCTGTCCACTGTGGCGGGAAACGCAGCAAACCGCCTCAAATGAAAACAGCGCCCTAAACCGCTTTTGCTGCTTAGGGCGCTTTATGTCAGCGGAACAGTTGCGGAAGCTGCTGCATGGCGGTATACACGCCCATATACGCCATTAAGACGACGACAAGAGCGCCAAATATGGTGAGCCAAAGCGGATGGCGATAGTCGCCGACAATGTCCCGCCTGTAAGCAGCAACAAGCATGACGCCGAGCGACAGCGGCAGCACAAGGCCATTGAGCGTCCCGGCTACAATCAACGTCTTCACCGGGCGGCCGCGCGTTGGCAATGTCTTGCGCCCTCCGCTCGGACACCGCAATAATGCGCCAAATGTTCGCCTGAGCGCCGATGTCGAGCAAAATGGAAAGCAAAATAACGAACCCGAAGCTCGCCGCCAGTTGGGCCGTAAACACCGTCGTCTGCGTCAAAAATCCGGGGCCGATGGCCGATGTTGCCATCAAAAAGACGGCCCCGATCAACACGCTTAATCAGCTTTCGTTCTTGTGCATGATCTCTCCTCCTACCGCAGCGCCTGAATGGTGATGCCTTCTTGTTGCAATGCTTCATACAGCCGTTTGGCAAACCGGACCGCGTGCTCGTTGTCGCCATGCAGGCAGACGGTGTCGGCCTCAATCGCCACGTCCGTCCCTTGCACAGAGCGGACACGCTGCTCGTCAACCATGCGGAGCACTTGGCGGACCGCCTCGTTTTCATCCGCGATGATGGCACGCGCATCGCTTCTTGGAGTGAGCGAACCATCCGCCTGGTACGTCCGGTCGGCGAACACTTCACTCGCAGTTCGCAAGCCATAAGCGCGGCCCGCGCGGATGAGCTCGCTCCCCGACAAACCATACAATACAAGCGACGGGTCAACATCGCGCACCGCTTTGGCAATCGCCTCGGCCAGCGCCGCGTCTTTCGCCGCCATATTGTACAAGGCGCCGTGCGGCTTCACATGGGTCATCGTCCCGCCTTCCGCCTTGACAAAGGCTGCAAGCGCGCCGATTTGGTAAACAACGTACGCATACACTTCTTCGGGCGAAACCGCCATCGCCCGCCGCCCAAACCCGAGCAGGTCAGGAAAACCCGGATGGGCGCCGATGGCAACGCCATGCCGGATGGCGAGCTGCACCGTCCGCCGCATGACGAGCGGATCACCGGCGTGAAACCCGCAGGCGATGTTAACAGACGTAACGTATGACAATATTTCTTTCTGCCCAAGCTCGTATACACCAAAACTTTCGCCAAAATCGCAATTGAGATCAATGACCGTCATGATTCTTCCCCCCATTGGCGGCGAATGGCGGCAACCCACCGATCCAGCCGCCGCTGTTGTTCGATATAAAGCCGCGCCGCTTCCTCAGGCGCGATCGGTTGAAACTCGATATGGTCACCGGGACGCGCCTGCGCCAACAAAGGCAAATCGACCGCCGCCACTTGGGCGATGCGCGGGTAGCCGCCCGTCGTCTGGCTGTCGGCCATCAACACGATCGGTTGGCCGGATGATGGCACTTGCACGGTGCCGAAGACGACGGTATCCGACACCATCTCCTTCTCGCGGGCGCGGACTAGCGCCGGGCCCGCCAGCCGGCAGCCGATCCGATCGGATTGGGGCGTCACCTCATAACGGGCGGCGAAAAACTCGCGGCGACTTGCCGGCGTAAACTCGTCATATTCCGGACCGGGGACAGCGCGCACCGTTTTCGTTTTTCCGCCGATATACCGGCTGGCCAACCGGGAGAGCCCCCAATGAAGCGGCCTTGAAGGGGAAACGAGGTTGCTTGCCCCGATTTTCAGCACATCCCCACGCCGCAGCGGACGGCCCGATACACCGCCAAGCTGCGCCGGGACGTACGTCGAACGGCTGCCCATCACAGGCGGAACATCAATGCCGCCTGCTACGGCCATATACGCTCTCCATCCCGCCCGGCATGCCCCGATTTCCAATACATCACCCGGCTTGACGGCCGCCGGCTTCCAAAGCGCCAACGGCTGCCCGTTCAGCGCGCATGAGAACTCACCGCCGCATATGGCGATCACCGTTTCGGCGTGAAACCGAATCGTCGGCCCGGCCATCGTCGCCTCGAGCACCGCCTCATCGCCGCAGTTGCCGACAAGCGCATTGGCGAGGCGGTACGCCGACGCGTCCATCGCCCCGCCCACCGGCACCCCGGCATGCCGGTAGCCGAAACGTCCGCTATCTTGAACGGTCGTAAAAAATCCGCCCTCCATGACTTCAATCATGTTCATCTCTCCAACGTGCAAATTCATCGGCGCCAATCGGCCGAAACTCAACAATGTCACCGGCGGAAAGCAAGCTTGGCTCCTTCCGGTGCGGGTCAAATACGCGGAGCGGCGTCCGGCCGATCAGCTGCCAGCCGCCCGGCGTCGCCAGCGGATAGACGCCCGTCTGCCCGCCGGCAATGCCGACCGAACCGGCTGGCACTGCTGTCCGCGGCACCGCCCGCCTCGGTGTGGCCAAACGCGGCGGCAAGCCCCCCAAATACGCAAACCCGGGCGAAAACCCGATCATATAGACGCGGTAGCGGCCGGCCGAATGAAGCTTGACCACCTCATCTTCCGATATCCCGCGAAAGCGGGCGACCTCTGGCAAGTCCGGCCCAAATTCGCCGCCATAGCAGACAGGAATGACAACCGTTCGCGCCAAAGGGCGATCCGTCTGTCCGGGCGACTCGACCTTTTCGCGCAGCCATCGGCATACGTCCGCATAGCCGACTACGAGCGGATCGTAATAAGCGGTAAGCGACGAAAACGCCGGCACAATTTCGTTGACCCCTTCTTTTCGTTCTCCCTTTAGGCGAACCGCTGTCTCATGAACGATATCATTCACGGTTTCATCGATATAGTCGGCAAACCGGACGGTCACCGCATATTCGCATAACGGAAACAGCGTATAGTTCATTTCCATCCCTTTCCTTGAAAGCCAAGTTCACGTGAAATCTCCATCGCCGCCTGCCGAAGCAACGGCACGATGCGCGCCACATCATCCGGCAAAAAGCGCTGTTCCGGACCGGCGACGCTCAGCCCGGCTACGGCCGCGCCTTCATGGTTCAAAATCGGCACGGCCACAGCCGCTGAATAGTTTTCCAACTCGGAATAGCTGACTGTATAGCCCCGTTCCCGGTCTTCTTCCAACTGCCGACGCAACGCCTGCTTGTCCGTTACTGTATTTTTGGCGATTTTGACAAGTTTTGCCCGTTCCAAATAGCGAGCTTGCTCTTTTTCGTCCATAAAGGCCAGCAAAGCGCGTGGGCACGCGCCGGCGTACAGCGGCGCGCGCCGTCCGACTTTCGTATAGACGCGCACCGGCTCGGACGTCTCGACTTTTTCAATATAGAGCGCCTCATCACCGTCACGGATGACGAGATTCACCGCTTCGTTCGTCGCTTCTTTCAGCCGCTCCATCACCGGCAGCGCCACCCGGCGAATATCGAGCCGCTCGGCAACGAGCGACCCAAACGTCAACAATGCCAAACCGAGTTCATAGTGATCGCCTCGCTTTTGCAAAAAGCCAAGCGCGACAAGCGACTGCGCCATCCGGTATACCGATGTTTTCGGCATCCGAAGCCGCTCGACCATCTCCGGCAGCGTCAACCGCTCGCAGTCGAGAAACAAATCAAGCAGCTCTTTTGTTTTTAACACCGTTTTGTTCATCGTCGCTCCTCTGTTCCGAATATCGGAATAATCATTTCAATATATGAACTATATTTGTATTATACAGAAAAATCGAATGATTTTCTACCCTAAATCAAAAGCGCCCGCATCGCGGACGTTTCTTAGCGGATCTTATAGCCGTTTCAAAAACACATAACTCACTTTTTCATACTCCATTTTTTTCTCATAGAATCGATGGGCGTCAATCCGCTGCAGGCCGGATGACAGCGAGACAATCCCATAGCCGTGCTCTTTCGCCCAATCATGCACATGCGACAGCAACATGTTTCCATATCCTTTCGAACGTTCGGCTGATGTCGTGACCAAATCGCAAACCCAAATAAAACGGCCGTTATAGAGCGTGATCATCGGCATAAATCCGACAGCAGCAACCATTTTGTCCCCTTCGTAAAGCGCCGCGAGCTTATACCCTTCTTTTTCTTGCGCTTCCCGCACAAGCGCCACGTATGTTTCCTCATCCAAGTGGGTGCGCAGCTCGCGCATAATCAGAAAGGCGCTTCTCACTTCTTCCTCCGTTTCGAGCCAAACGAATGACGGCATGGCCTCCATCCCCCTTCTTTGATTGATACACCCATTATATCCATGGTTGTCCAAAAATGGAACTCCCGCCTTTCCGTGCGTTGCCGCCATATCGCCCGCCCGCATAAACGACGCTTCGTTTTTCGAAAATAAGTGGGAAACGAAAGGGGGGAGCACAAATGGGGCCACGCGAACAAGGGATGGTGACATGGCGGAAGCTGGCGCTGTTTGGCGCCGGCTGTACGGTCGGAACGGGGTTTTTTCTCGGCTCCGGGCTTGCCATTGAGCGGGGCGGTCCGGCCGTCGCCGCCGCCTTTCTCATCGCGGCGGCCAGCGCCTATATCGTTTTTGAACTTCTCGCCGGCATGACCGCCGCCGACCCGGAAGCCGGATCGTTCCGGTCGTACGCGAAAAAAGCATACGGCCCGTGGGCCGGCTTTAGCAGCGGCTGGGCGTATTGGTGCTCCGAGCTGCTTATTATGGGCAGCCAGCTGATGGCGCTCTCCATTTTTTCCCGTTTTTGGTTTCCAAATGTGCCGCTTTCGTTGTTTGCGGCCGGCTATGCTGTCCTCAGTCTGATGGTCTTGCTTCTTGGCACCGCCCTGCTCAGCCGGCTCGAGCATGTGCTTGGCGCGGTGAAACTTATGGCGATTGCCGGCTTTATCGCGCTCGCTGCGGCGATCGCCGCCGGGTGGGCCGGAAACGGCGACGTCCCGTTCCCGAATCGGGCTCGGGAATGGCTCCCGAACGGGATCGGCGGCTTTTGGAGCGCGCTTGTGTACGCGTTTTACGCATTCGGCGGCCTTGAAGTGCTCGCGCTTATGGCGGTGCGCCTTCGCGACCCGGGTGACGCGCCGAAAGCCGGAAAAACGATGCTCGCGGTGCTGGCAGTTTTGTATGTATCCGCCCTTGGCTTGGCGATGGCGATCGTGCCGCACGCCGCCTTCAGCAGCAAAGAAAGCCCGTTTGTCACCGCCGTCCATTGGCACGGATTGCCCGTATTCCCGCATTTGTTTAACGCTGTATTCATGATCGCGGGATTTTCCACGATGGCCGCTTCGCTGTTTGCTGTGATGACGATGGTGACGGTGCTCGCCAAAGACGGCGACGCCCCGAGACGGTTTGTTGCCAACGATCGGCGCGGCCTTTCCTCGCCGACGTTTCTCCTGACCGCCGCCGGGCTTTTTTTGTCTGTCATCCTGGCGCTTCTCGTGCCGGCGCGCCTGTATGAGTACATCACGACCGCCGCCGGGCTGTTGCTGCTGTACAACTGGCTGTTTATTTTATCGTTCGCTCCGCGCCTATTGCCGCTTGGCCGCCTCGCGCGCTGGAAACGTTGGGCAGCGTTTTTGTTCATCGTGCTTGCGGTGGGCGGAACCGTCGTGGACCGCAGCATCCGGCCCGGCTTTTTCATCAGCCTCGCGCTGGTCGCCGCCATCGCTTTCGCCGCGTTCATCCGCACCCGAAAAACGGTGCAAAATCCGCGCATCCGGCCGCAGACGTAGAAAGCGGCAAGCCGCCCAGGCGCTGACGACCGGCGGCGGTCTCTTACATCCAAAACGTGCGCAGCCCTTGCCAGCCAAAATAGCAGCCAAACCCGATCAACGCCATGCCGGACAATCGCGATACTGCAGCCAAGATGTTGGCGGTGACGTACCGGCGGAAGCTGCCGGCAGCCGCGGCCAGCGCCGCATCCCACAACAAAACGCCGGCCAAAATCGCCGCCGTGCGCCATAACACACGCCCTTCACTGCCGCCGGCAGCCATCTGGGCCAGCACCGAGCCGTATACGCCAAGCCAAAACAAAATCGAAAGCGGGTTGAGCAAGGAAAGGAAAAAGCCGGCCAACCATGACTGAAGCGCCGACTCCGCTTTCCGCCCTTGGCGGACGGTGACCGCCCGGGCATTCCACACGCTTTCCGCGCCGGTATAAAGAAGGACAAAGGCGCCGAACATCCAAAGAAACGTTTGCACGATCTGCTGCTCCACCCAGTCACTGACGCCGAAATAGACAAGCGCAATGTAGACGAGGTCGGCCGTCACCGCGCCGAGGCCGAACAGCCACGCCGGGACAAATCCGCCGCGCATGCCGCGGTCAAGCTGCGCGGCATTGACCGGGCCGATCGGCGCGGCAAGCGATAACCCTAATAAAAGATCGCGGATGATCGTTTCCATTTTCCCCCTCCTTTGTTGTCCACGGTATTGTCAAAAGTTTATCCTCCACACTCACGGTTTTCCCTTGAGTTTCAACGGTCGGAAGAAAAAAAGCTTGCCACCCCCATTGTTTTGGGCCATCATTGAGGTAACCACACACTCAACAGCCAAAACAAAGAAGGAGTGACAAGCTTGTTACCTCAATTATTAGCCTATTTGCTCGAAATAATCAAGACCCAATATCAAATCATTGTGTATTTGATGGGTGTGATCGTGGGAAAATCCTTGAATCTTGATGACTTGGACGAACCCGTCCAAAAACCCTATCGGAAACTCCAGGTCGATGACCTTCCGATCATCGATGTACCGGAAACCCTTGACTACCGGAAGCTGTTGGCGGACTACGAGGCGCAGCACGGCCGTCCTTTGCGGCCCATTCAGCGCCGGACGAAGGCGAAACACCGTGTTCCGGATTCCTTGACCTGCCCTCGCTGCCAAGCGCCATCATCCTATCTGTACGCCAACAATGGCGGGAACGGGCAATACCAATGCAAAGTGTGCCAGTGCCGGTTCAACCACCAAAATCGGTTCACCAAGCAGGCGGTCTTTCGTTGCCCGCACGGCAAAAAGACGCTGGAGAAAATCAAGGAACGCAAAGAATACAACATCTACAAGTGCAAGAACAACGACTGCCCGTTTTACCAGGCCAACCTTCGCCGGATGACGAAGAAGGAGCGCCAACAGTTTCAACAGGATCCTCAAGCCTTCAAGGTGCGGTATTTGTTTCGAGAGTTCTTGTTTGACTTTCTCCCGGTGGCTCCATCATCGCCCGTCAAGCCGAAAGTCGATTTGTCCCGGCTGGCTGCGTCGTCGCACGTGTTGGGGCTCGTGTTGACGTACTACGTGAACTATGGGATGTCCTCCAGACAGACAGCCGGAATCATGAAGGATGTGCATGGCGTGTCGATCTCCCATCAGACAGTGCTCAACTACGCCAATAGCGTCGCGCTTTGGATCAAGCCCTTTGTCGACCGGTTCCCGTACGAGCTGTCCGGCTCGTTTTGTGGGGACGAGACGTATATTCGCGTCAAAGGGCGCTGGCATTACCTGTTCTTTATGTTTGACGCCGTCAAAAAGATCGTGCTGTCGTATCGCGTCTCGCCCAACCGGGACACGCTCTCGGCCATCAAGGCCTGTGATGACGTCCTGCGAAAACTGCCGTCCATCCCGGACGACTTGTCGTTCGTCGTCGACGGCAATCCCATTTACCTGCTGGCGCAGCACTTCTTTGCCCAGCACGGGATTTCGTTTGACATCCGCCAGGTAATCGGGCTGACCAATGAGGATCCGGTGTCCGAGGAGTTCCGTCCGCTCAAACAAATCATCGAGCGATTCAACCGGACGTTTAAAGGCAACTATCGGCCGACTCATGGGTTCGGTGCGGAAGAAGGCTCGGTCTCCTTTGTCACGCTGTTTGTGGCGTATTTCAACTTCCTGCGCCCGCATGGCGCGCTCGAAGGCCGGGTTCCCGTCGTCATCCCGAAGCTCGCCGATCTGCCCCATATGCCAGCCCGGTGGACGAAGCTGATCGCCATGGCTCAAGATTTCCTCCAACAAGAGGCGGCCTGACTTTTTTGTCCTCCGGAGCCCGTTGAACAGAACTCCTGCCGGATTCGGCGAAGCGAACCCTTGACCAACCGAACACCGCCAAAGGTAAAATTCGGTCATGGCAAGGGCGGCTTTCCTATGCCCTCTTTTTTGTCCCCGTCGCCCTTGACGACTCTTCCGCACCTTTGGCGGGTGTTGGTCAAGGGCGAATCCGGCTCCCAGGATGCCTCACGATGCTCCATGGGATGGCCTGTGTGGAGTTTTCATAGAACTTTTGACGCTACCTTGTCCACTACATTGTATTCGCCGGTTTAGGACCATACAACTCGTTTTCCGCGGCAACGAGAATATCCGGCCTTTCGAACACACACGTTATACATACACAACGGTGGAAAGGGGGACAAAGGTGAAACCCGATTTCATCCACGACGCCATACGTGCGGTCGAAGAAGCACGCATCGCCGTCGAAGAAGCGCAGGCCGGCAATGGCGCACCGGATTTGCAGCGGGCGAACCAGCGGCTGCAGCTGGCGAGCCAGCGGCTCTCCGCCGCCCGCCAACAAGCGGAACAAACGGGCCGGGCGATGCCGTCCGAACTCGAGCGGGCCGAAGCGATGCTCCGCCGCCTGTATGAAACGGAGCAGTCGCTTCGCTTGTAGCGCCATGACTTTTGCTGTTGCGCGAACCGACCGAAAACAATGCAGCATCCCCGAGGCAACGAAGCTGTTCGCTTTTGCCTATGATGCAAAAAGGAAGCGCCTCCTCTCGCGCTTCCTTTTCGATCGGTTCTCCAGCCAACGGTTCGTACACCTAACTTCCCCGCTCCATTATGCCCCAACGGCGTTAAAGCCGGCCAACACCGCCGGCAACGCATCAATGACATCAGAAGCGAGGACGTCCCACACCGAATGGCCGTTTTGCACGAGCCAATCGGCCGCCTGGCCGTGGACGAACACAGCGTTGCTCACCGCCGGCTGCACCGCTTCATGCTGCAGCAAAAATGCCGCAATCATGCCGGACAACACGTCGCCGCTCCCGCCTTTCGCCAAGGCCGGATTGCCGGTCGCGTTCACATATTGCGCCCCGTCCGGCGCCGTCACGATCGTGTACGGCCCTTTCAAGACGACATATACGCCGTATTCCATCGCCAACCGCTTCGACACGCCAAACCGGTCGCGTTCCACCTCGCTGACCGGGCGGCGAAGGAGGCGCGCCATTTCCCCCGGATGCGGTGTGATCACAGTCGGCGCGCTCCGCCCGCGCACGAACTCGGCATAATCGCCCCAGAAAAACAAGGCATCGGCGTCGATGACAAGCGGCACCGGCTGGCGCACAAGCTCATTGACCAAGCGGCGAACCCCTTCCGTCCGGCCCATCCCTGGGCCGACAGCGATCGCATCGATCTCAAGGCCGTCCCAATCGGCCGCGCCGGCAAACGCGCCGCCCTCGGCCGGCCATGGCCTACACATCGCTTCCGGCACGCGGTTGGCGACCGCCTCATACACCGTTTCCGGAACAGCCATCGTCACCAGCCCCGCCCCGCTGCGAAGCGCTGCCTTCGCAGCGAGCGTCACCGCGCCGGTCATCGCCTTGGATCCGCCGACGACAAGCAGCTTGCCGTACGTTCCTTTATGCGACGCCCGCTGGCGCTTCGGCATCGTCCCTATGACATCGCGCATTTCCCATACAAACCGGGCGGCCGCCTTCGCCTGCACCGCCGCCGGCGGAATGCCGATCTCCACGACGGTGAGCTCTCCGTAATAATCGGCCGCCGGGAACGTGTACGCCCCGAGCTTCGGACAGTGCACCGTCAGCGTCACATCGGCGCGGACCGCCGTGCCGGCTTCCCCTCCGTCTGCCGGCACCCCACTCGGCACGTCGATCGCATAGACAACCGCCGACGAACGGTTCACTTGCTCGATGATTTCTTTATATGGCGGACGCACGTCCCCCTTGACGCCAATGCCAAGCAGGGCGTCGATGATGACATCATAATGCGGCAAAAGCGCCGCCAACTCCCGCTCTTTTCCTTCGTAGGCGACCCACGAATAACCGGATCGCTCGTACACCTGAAGTGCCGTGCGCGCCGCCCCTTTCACCTTTTCCATTGGCGGAACGAGCCATAAATCTGCTTCATAACCGTAACTTTTCAACATGCGGGCGATGACAATCCCATCCCCGCCGTTGTTGCCCGTGCCGGCGAGCACCGCCACCTTGGCGGCGCGCGGAATCCGCTCCTTCAGCACCCGAAACAGCGCCTGCCCGGCGTTTTCCATCAGCGAGTCGGCGCTAATGCCGATCCGTTCCTCCACTTCCCGGTCAATGGCGTACATTTCCTCGGCCGTTACGATCGGAATCATATGCGTTGCCCCTTTCCTATTGTTTCTTCCTACAGGCATTGTACAATTTTTCCAAACGAAAGACGAGCAAAACGATTTCTCTAGAAACACAACAGTGGAAACGCTTCCTCAAACATTGCTCCAAAAAATATATGTTGACAACAAACGGCCGCCGCATTATGATGAATCTTGTAAAAATTGCATACAGCAAACCGCTTATCGAGAGTGACCGAGGGAACAGGCCCGATGACGTCCGGCAACCTCCCCTTGAGGGAACGGTGCCAATTCCTGCAGAATGGCTTTCATTCTGAAAGATAAGTCGGCAGTTTACATACCGATGCCTCTTTCTGAATGAAAGGGGCATTTTTGTTTGTCAAAAAGCCGCAACCGGCAGGCGGGGGGGAAGAACAAACATGATCGAGATCAAAAACGTGACGAAAATTTACTCGATGAAAAGAAAACAAGTTGTCGCAGTCGATAACGTGTCGCTTACGATTCGCGATGGCGAAATTTTTGGCATTATCGGCTACAGCGGCGCCGGAAAAAGCACGCTGTTGCGCTGCCTAAATGCGTTGGAACGGCCGACATCCGGACGGGTTCTCATCGACGGCACCGATATCACGGCGCTCGACAGTCGGGAATTGCGGCAGGCGCGCCAGAAAATCGGCATGATTTTCCAACACTTTTCATTAGTCAGCTCGAAAACAGTGTTTGAAAACGTCGCTTTTGCCTTAAAGGCGGCAAAAAAACCGAAGGCAGAAATTGAAAAGCGGGTGAATGAATTGCTCGATATGGTCGGTCTGGCGGATAAGCGGGACGCTTACCCGGCACAGCTGAGCGGCGGGCAAAAACAGCGCGTCGGCATCGCCCGGGCGCTTGCCAACAATCCGACCGTCCTCTTGTGCGATGAGGCGACATCAGCACTTGATCCGAGCACCACGAAGTCCATCTTGGAACTGTTGAAAAAAATTAACCGCGAGCTCGGCATTACGATCGTCTTGATCACCCACGAAATGGAAGTGGTCAAACATATATGCGACCGCGTTGCCGTCATGCAAAACGGCAACGTAATTGAACTCGGTACCGTTTACGACCTGTTTACCAATCCGAAAGAGGAATTGACAAAATCGTTTATCCATAGCGTCTTGCATGTTGACTTGCCTGAGCATTTATGGAAAAAGCATACGGGAACGATTGTGAAAATCCAGTTTCAAGGGGAGAGCGCAACGGAAACGATCGTTTCCGATATGTTGCAACAGTGTAAAGTAAAAGGAAATATTTTGCATGCCAAAATTGAGTACATTCAAGACAAACCGCTTGGCATTTTTGTGATGGAACTGATCGGGGAAGCGGACGAAATCAAACGGGCGATGGATTATATCGCCAAACGGACGAACGGATTGGAGGTGATTGCTTATGCTGCTTGATACATTGGCAGGCTTGCTTCCGGAGCTGAATAAGGCGTTTTTTGAAACCATTTATATGGTCGCCATTTCCTTGTTCGTCGCGATCATTGTCGGGCTGCCGCTCGGCGTTTTGCTCTTTGTCACCGACCGCGGCTTATTTTTGGAACATGCCGTTTTGAAATCCGTTCTCGGCTTTCTCGTCAACATGGTTCGGTCGATTCCATTTATCATTTTGCTTGTCGGCCTCTTGCCGCTCACAAAGCTGATCACCGGAACAACGATCGGGCCGACAGCCGCCTCCGTGTCGTTGTCAGTAGCCGCCATTCCGTTTTTTGCCCGGATCGTGGAAACTTCGCTGCGCGAAATTGAAAAAGGAGTCATTGAGGCAGCGGTGGCGGTTGGCGCCACACCGTGGATGATCATTAAAGATGTGCTGCTCCCTGAAGCCCGGCCGGGCATTGTGCAAGGAATTACGATTACAACGATCAGTTTGGTCGGCTATTCGGCGATGGCCGGGATCGTCGGCGGCGGTGGCGTCGGTGATTTAGCCATTCGCTTTGGCTACTACCGCTATGACAATACCGTCATGATCACCACCATTGTCATTTTAATCTGTCTTGTTCAAATCATTCAGTTTGCCGGCGACCGCATCGCCCGTCTTGTTGACAAGCGATAGGCCGCTTGCCATAAAACTCACTCGCATAAGGGGGCTTCATAATGAAAAAATGGTTGACAGTACTCGCATTGCTTCTTGTATTCGGCGCTCTTGCCGCCTGCGGCAACAGCAACTCCACCTCAAGCGGCGCCGACTCGAAAGAGAAAAAAGAATTGACGATCGGGGCGACGTCCGGTCCGTACAGCGACATGGTCAACAAAGCCATCAAACCGCTTTTGGAGAAAAAAGGATACAAAGTCAAAGTCGTTGAGTTCAGCGATTACATTCAACCGAACTTGGCTTTAGCCAACGGCGATTTGGATGCGAATTTATTCCAACATAAAATTTATATGGAAAACTTCGCAAAAGAACACAACTTAGATCTTTCAGAGGTCATCGTTGTGCCGACCGCCCCGATGGGCATTTACTCGAACAAATTCAAATCGCTTGATGACGTGGCGGACGGGAGCGAAATCGCCATCCCGAACGACCCGACCAACTTGGCGCGGGCGTTGCTAATTTTGCAAGACCATGGCTTAATTCAGCTTGATCCGTCAGCAAACCCGCTCACTGTGTCAGAAAAAGATGTCAAGGAAAATGTGAAACATCTCCAATTCAAGCCAATTGAAGCCGGCCAGCTGCCGCGCACAGTCGAAGGCGTGGATTTGGCCGCCGTCCCTGGCAACTTCGCCTTAGCGGCGAAAATGGATTTAACTAGTGCCTTAGCGTTGGAAAACATGCCGGATGACTACCGGAATCGCATTGTTGTCAACACAAAAGATTTGAACGAACCGTTCGTTAAAGACATTAAAGAAGCGGTCGAATCAAAAGAATTTGAGGCCGTTATCGACAAAGAGTTTCAAGGCTTCGGCAAGCCAAAATGGATGCTCGAACGACAAAACTAACCAACATCTGCCGCCTTGCGGGCGGCGGATGTTTCTTTTTGTAGACGATCAATCGGAAAAAGCAGTATAGTAGAAAGCAGAAATGTTCAGTCCCCGTTCATTCGAAAAAAAGAGGCGACCGACCTTGACATACATCGAAAAAGGAAGCAGCATATATCTGAAAGCAAGCATATCGCTCTTTTTCGGCGGGTTTGTGATGCTGTACAATTACATCGGCTTTTTGCTGAGCGAGCCGCCGTATTCATTCCGCCAGTCCGTGCTCGGCTTTTTGTTTATCGTTTGTAAGGACAGTCAACGCCTCGTATACATTATCAAGCAGCTGATCATCAATATAGGCTCATTTTCCTTCCCACCGGAGCGCGATGAGTTTCGCCGCCACCCCCATCCCTTCGTAAAATCGGCACCGAGTCTCATCCGCACTTTGCTCAGCCATAGCCATCAATTCATCGGCAAAATGCTCAAGCGCCCGAGGTGTGCAATCATCAAGCCACCGTGTTGTTCCGTTTGCCCTCCCCATTTCCCCTCCCTCGTTTCGTTCCCTTTTCAATACGACAAACGGGCGTATTTTCCTTCTTCACCATGGCCATTCATCAAGAAAGCGAGATCGCAGCTCAGGAGGCGGCAGCCGGCAATGACTACGCTTTCGGATCAGGCGATGGCGGCGTTTCGCAATCTGGTGATACACGCCGTCGCGCAGCGGCCGGGGAATGAGAAATCCGGCCGCTGCCAACCAGCTCCACGGCCGCGAAAGGCGGCGGCCGATGCGCAAGATGGCATCCGATTTCACATAGGAGCGGCCGTTCGCAACAAGGATGACGCTATCCCCTCCCGCCGCGCCTTGTGCCGCCAATATCGCCTGGCCAACGGCGCTCTGTTGTGCGGCAAAGCGAAACACCGCCTTTCGATCGCGGGCGGCGATCCAATAGACACTCGCATGGCAAAACAAACAGTCGCCGTCAAACAAGATGACCGGGTGCATCCTACCCCCCCATTCATCGGCTGTGAACCGGCTCGATGCAAGCGCTCACATCATGTTTCGGCGAGTTGACGAGCGCCGAAACTTCGTACACCTGCATTTGCTCTTCCGGATACGGCCGAAGCAATGATTTCAAATACTCGCTGTCGTCCAAACGCGGATCCAGCCAGTCTTCATGCCGTTCAGGCGGCAACATGACCGGCATCCGGTCATGAATCGGGGCAACGATCCCGTTTGCCCTCGTCGTGATGATCGTGCACGTCTCAAGCGGCCCGCTCGCTCCCTCCCAGCGCTCCCACAATCCCGCGAACGCAAACGGTTCGCCTGTTTTGAGCGTAAACCGGTACGGCACTTTTTTCGCCCCGTCCTTCTTCCATTCATAAAACCCGTCAGCTAAAATGAGGCAACGCCGCCGTTTGAACGCATGGCGGAAACTCGCCTTTTCATCGACCGTTTCCGCCCGGGCGTTAATCATTTTCGCCCCGATGCGGTCATCTTTCGCCCAAAACGGCACAAGCCCCCAACGCATCATTTTGCCGATTCTCTCTTCCCCTTCGGCGACAACGGTCAGCACCTCCTGACTCGGAGCGATGTTGAACCGGGGCGCCAGCGAACCTTGATAGCGGAAATGAAAGCGCGCCTGCAACATTTCCAAATCAACGGTTAACGTAAAGCGGCCGCACATGTTCTTTCCTCCTCTGCTGATTGATGTAAACAAATTAGCATTTTTAAGGTTCTTCCAGTATAATACAAAAAACGGCCACGAGCGAATCGGCCGCTTATGAAGAACCTTTTGCCAATGCATCCAAAAACGCCAACATCCGCTTGGCGTATTCTTCGCCATACAGCGAAAAGCTTTTCACGTGATCCGCCCTTTCCGTCAGCCATAATTGAAAGACGTCCGGGTGGGTTTCGTACAACTTCACGCTTTCGCTGTATGGAATGGAGTGGTCATCTTTGCTGTGGATGAACAAAATCGGCCTCGGCGCGACACGATCGACGGCATGAATGGGCGAAGACACGCCCAAATCCAAATCGGCCAGCGCCGGAATGATCGCCAAAATGAGGTACGTAAACGGCACGTTCGGCAAATGCGTCCACACCGGCATGTTGGCGCGCAAATACGATTCAAGGTCGCTAAACGGGCTGTCGGCGATCACTCCGCGCACATCATGGTCCTCCGCCGCCGCCAAGATCGCTGTCGCCGCTCCCATGGAAACGCCGTATAAAGCAATCGGTTCGCGGTAATGCTCTTTCACGTAATCGATGACGCCAAGCAGATCGTCTTTCTCTTTGACGCCGATCGTAATCATATCGCCTTCCGACTCGCCGCTAGCGCGAAAATCAAACAAGACGACGCGGTACCCTTCGTCAACGAGCCGCTTGGCGAGCGGCAAAAACGGCACATTTTCTTGAACACGGTTGTTGCCGTATCCGTGGGCAAAAATGACCGTCATCTTCGCCGCTCCTTTAGGCGGAATGATCCAGCCTTTAAGCGCCGTTTTTCCATCTTTGCTTGCAAACGTCGCACGTTCATACGCCATGCCGTAGTCTTGCGGCGTTGCCGTAATCGGCGCGCGCGGTTTATGGGTCAGTTGCCAACCGACGTAAACAGACAGCCCGATGCAAGCCAATGCGCCGAGTAAGACAATCGCAATGGACAACGGAATCCATATGCGGCCGACGGCCAAACGCCGCTTGCGATCTAATTCCATCGCCCCTCCCCTTTCATTCTTTAAGACATCGCGATCCCGGTTGATCGTCTGTTTTTTACTTATTCAAGCCAATGACGCAATTGTTCAACATATTCCCCCGTCCCGGTTACAATCAGACGGTCGCCGATTTGCAACGTCGTATCTCCGTGCGGCACAATTGATTCGTTGTCGCGGAAAATGCGGACGATAATACAATCACCCATAAACGGGAACTGACGGAGCATCATCCCGTCATAATCCGGATTGTTCATCGCAATTTCGTGCAGCGCCGTGTCTGTATTCATCATCATCCGCGCCACCCGCGGCGATTCGATCGATGCCCGCAGCATCGAAATGGACGAACGCAACACGGACAGCACTTCAATGTCGGCCCCATTTAACCGCTCAACTTGTTGCGGACTTTCCGCCAGCGCCAAAATCCGCTTCACTCCTTGTTCTTTCGCCGCCAAGGCGACATCCGCATTCACACGTTCGTCTCCAGTCCAAGCCACAGCAATATCGACCGCAAAGGCGCCGCGCTCTTCCAGCGTCTCTTTTGTGTAATCGGGAATATCGACAATCGGAAACACAGCATCCGCCCCAGATCGCTCGATATTGTCCCGCTGGATATGAAACAGTTTCACATCGTAGCGATCCCTATCAAGCTCCCGCGCCGCCCCCAATGTAAATTGATTGGCACCGATGAGCGCCACCGCCATCTTCCGCTCATCGTGCGGCCGGACAAACAGCTTTTTAAACAAAACCGGGGCGATAACGCTTGAAAGCACCGCCACTAAAATGAGCGCCCCTTCCATCGTCTCATCAATAATCCCGATTCGTCTGGCAATGGCCGCTGCGGCGATGACAAGCGACAGCGTCGACACAAGCAAAAATGAAGCAGCCAATGTCGTTTTCGTATCATACCAAATGCGGAGCAGGAAAACAGGAATGACTTTCGATACAATCAACGCCAAAAAGAGAAGCGGAATCATCGCCAAAACCGTCGGCTCGGTCACAAGCGAACGCAAGTTTAAATCAACGCCAACCATAACGAAGAAAATCGGAATAAGAAATCCGTAACCAAACGAGTCAAGTTGACGGCGCAGTTCTTTATTAGGGGATAGCAACGAAACGAGCACCCCTGCCAAAAAGGCCCCTAAAATGTTTTCAGCCCCGAACGTTTCCGATAAGGCGACAAGCACGATCATCAAGGTAAACACAGCCCGAGTGCCGATTTGCACTGTCCCTTTCGCCATCGTCTCGACGAACGAACGTTTTTTGAAATGTTTTCCGATAAAGTAAAACACCACACCACAAGCGAACAAACCGAGCAGCAACCATATGCTTCCGTGCCCCGGCTCATAAATTGAAACGAACACAGCCAATAAAATCATCGTCACCAAATCAGCAATAACCGCCACAAGCAAAATCGTCTGTCCGATCGTTGTATCCATTAAATGGCCATCTTTTAACGTTGGCACGACAACGCCAAGGGAAATGGTTGAAATGATGAGCGTCATGAGAAACGCGTTGTCCGTGTAGCCAAAAACAACAAACAAATAGGAAAGACCGTAAGACAAAGCAAAAATGGCGATAAAAATCAGCGGAGCCACGACAAACGGATTTGGCTCCTTTTTTCGTTTGTGTTCCACCTTCGGGCGATTGGCAAACATCGAAAAATCGATTTCAAGACCGCTTAAAAACATTAAAAATAAAAATCCTAGCGTCGACAGCGTCTCAATCCACATATCCGCTTGCACAAGATCAAATCCTGTCTTGCCGATCACAATACCGGCGATAATTTCCGCCACCACAACCGGGATGAATTGCAGCCGGAGCCGGTTTAACAAAATCGGCGTTAAAAACGCGACTACAACGATAATCAATAACGAAGTGATGGATGACTGTTCGGCCATACCCTTCCCCTTTCCGCAAAACCGTTTCTGAAAGACCGGTAAACATCACTGTTTTCTCCAATCAATAGTTTTCTGCAGAAACGAAGTCGTGATTTGCAATATTCACCATATTTGGACATTATCTGTTCCGTTCATTCACCGGTCTTCTAGAGTCTCCATCTTAACGGATTTTGCCCTAGAGTGCAACCGAGCCGCTCTGAAGCCCGGCTTGGCGCATCTTCAACCGTCATCCATGTTTCGTTGTTCGCTTATTGGCGTTCGAGCGAAGACAACGTCCTACCGATGATCATCTCAAAATAACGCACCGCTGCCATCCGTTCATCAACGAGCCCGCGCTCCCATACATGACGCAAAAACAGCTCGGCGATCCACTTGTTCCGCTCGTTTTCTTGCCCGCGCTCCAGGGCGGTGACGCTCAAATACAGATCACACATTCGGTTGGCGACGGTTTTCGCATGGAACGTCTGCACGTCTTCCGGTTGGCCGCCAAGACGGGCGAGCGCCGACGCCAACTCCTTCAGCCCTTCTTCAACCGGGCGGGCAAGCGACTTAACCTCAGCCGTTAGACGCTCAAGCCGCTCCTTCATCGCAGCGATGAACCGTTCGTGAATGCGGTATTTGCGCATGAGCCGCAATACCTCAAGGGCTAAAATGTTGGCCGTCCCTTCCCAGACGGTCAGCACTTGCGCGTCGCGGAGCAGGCGCGGGGTGACGAAATCTTCGATATACCCGTTGCCGCCGTGCAGTTCAATCGCCTCATGGCTGAAGGCGATCGCTTCGTCGGCGGTGCGCATTTTCAGCAAGGCGATCAAAAGCCTAAGCCACGCTTTCTCCGCCTCGCCCGTTTCATATGGCGCGGCCATGACGCGGTCAAACAAAGCAACCATGTCAAAGCAGGCGCTCGTTTCCACTTCCTGCCTCGCTGTCAAATTGGCGAGCGTCCCGCGCACCATCGGATATTCCGTCAAGACATGGCCAAAGGCGGTGCGCCGCTCGGCGTATTGTTTCGCTTCCTCAAGCGCCCGCTTCATGATGCCGACCGAAGCGACCGCATTGCAGACGCGCGACAAATTGAGCGCTTCCATCATATAATAGAAGCCTTTGGCCGGATCGCCGACGACATACGCCTCGGCCCCGTCAAACACGACTTCAGCCGACGGCACGGCGCGCACGCCCAGCTTATCTTTTAAGCGGCGGATCGCGATGCCGTTTAACGTCCCGTCCTCACGGCGCCATGGGACGAGAAACAGGCTCAGCCCCTTCGTTCCCGGCCCGCTTCCGTCGATGCGCGCCAACACGAGCGCCACGCCGCAGCGGCCGGCGTTGCTGGCAAAATATTTTTCCCCGTATAACTTATAATGATCGCCGCACGGCACAGCGCGCACTACATTGGCGCCGACGTCCGACCCGCCTTGGCGCTCGGTTAAAAACGTCGCCCCTTCGTACAATTCGACCTCTCCGGTGGAAATGACATGGGGCAAGTACCGCGCTTTTAACATCTTTCCGAAAGAAGTCTCCCACTTCTAAACGAAGTGAAAGTGGGAGATGAATTTCGGTTAGGTATAGCCTAAAGTTGTCTCTTTTTCTGTGAAAATCCATAAAACCCGGTCAACTCTGTATATCCTGTGATCAGTTTGGATACACTACAAATGGCCAAAAAAGACAACAGGAAAGCAGAGGTGCCTTATTTTTAGGCATCTCGTATATTCTGTATTCATTTTGGCTATACTAACTTACTTGTGGTCCCCAAAACGGTTCTTTTCGGGAAAGCATGCAGTAAATGGTGACAAGCATTCGGTGCGCGATCGCAACGAGTGCTTTTTTCTTTCCCCGGCGAGCCGCCAATGACCAAAATTTCGCCGCCAACGGTTGATTCCTGCATCGGGATAACGCCCATGCCGCCTCGCATAACGCGGATTTAATATGAGGATTACCCTTTACCGTTCGTGTACTTTTGCGTTTTCCAGCGCTTTCGTGATTTCCCGGGGCCACCCCAGCCCAAGAAGCGAGGCGCTGCGGTGTCGGGAACTGTCCCATATCCACTCCGATTTCGGCAATGATGACGGCGGCGGTTTCCTTTTTCACTCCAGGAATCGTCATCAGAAGATCCACTTCCTGTTGATACGGTTGTAAGAGATGGTCGATGCGTTGGTCCATCTCCTGAATCAAGCTTTCCAAATACTCGATGTGCTTCCACGATTGGCGAATCATGAACAACTCATGTTCGGTTAATGTCCCAAAGAGCGATTCCTGAATTTGTTGCTTTTTCCCTTTCATTCTTCCGTGAAGGCAAGCGTCGATATCGGCTTCTTCGATGTACCCCTGTTCCATTAAACGGGTCAAGAGTTTTCGGCCCGATACTCCGAAGATGTCGGAAATCACCGTACCCAGCTTGATATTGGAACACTCCAACACTTTATGAATTCGGTTTTTTTCCGCAATCAATTGACCCACCCACTTTTTGCGTAAACGGGTCAAGTCCCGCAATTCTCGAATTGGCGCGGGTGGCACAAAACTCTTTTCAATCAGTCCATAACGCAATAATTTAGCGATCCATTCCGCATCGGATACATCCGTTTTTCTCCCTGGGACATTCTTGATTCGCTGAGCGTTGGCCAAGGTAATGTCAAAGTAGTCCTCTAAAATGTTAAAGACCGGTTTCCAGTAAACCCCCGTACTCTCCATCGCTAGATGAGTGATTTCTCGATCCTCGAGCCATTTCAGGAGGCGAAACAAGTCTTTGGTAAACATCGAAAACGTTTCGATCTCCTTTTGAATGTGGTCTTCTTCTCCCCAAAGCGCACAAACGACAATCGTTTTGGCCTGAACATCTAAACCTGCGCAACGATGATAAAGCACATCCATGATCCGGACTCCTTCCATTGATGAATTCGCAAACAGTGAGTCCACTTGTTCGTTAGGCATTTTTCTGTTCGTAGTCACCTTTTCCAAATGAAAAGGGCTTACAATGGGTGGAACACCAAATGGACTCAAACAGTTTTTTGTACAGGGTCGAACCACCATTAAAAAGCACGTCTTTCCAAACTGTTTGCGTTCATCCTCCATTATGGAAAGAGAGATGGATTTTCATGCCTGGGTGGGGAGTAAAATTTACTCATGGATGTTTTTTGTGGGTTATGATATAATCGGTTTTAGAAAAATGAAAGGCCGTTGTATCAATGAAAGATAATAATAACCATTCAGTGTTCCTGTTGTATGATCATCTTGTTCTCGTTGTAAACGATCGCAGACAAGTGATGGATGATACCATATCTGACTATGCAAAAGATAGGTTTGTGAGATTGGGTAAAAATTACAATATCTCCTTGGTCGAATGGAATCACGATATGGACCATGTGCATATTTTGTTCAAAGCACACCCAAATAGGGAATGATCAACGTTCATCAATGCCTATAAAAGTGCAAGTTCTCGACTGATCAAAAAGCATTTTCCGCAAGTGAAAAGAAAACGGTGGAAAGAATATTTTTGGTCAAGAAGCGTTTGCCTGCTTACAACGGGTGGTGCGCCCATTGAAGTAATAAAAAACTATATAGAACATCAAGGTATGAAGTGATGTGGTGTCGATATGGCCAACAAAGCCTATCAGTTCCGTCTATACCCAACAAAAGAACAAGAACAACTGCTCGCCAAAACCTTCGGTTGTGTCCGTTTCGTGTATAACAAAATGCTTGAAGAGCGCATACAACTGTTTGAAAAGTTCAAGGACGATAAAGAATCCTTGAAACAGCAAAAATTTCCGACCCCTGCCAAGTACAAAAAGGAGTTTCCTTGGCTAAAAGAAGTGGATAGCCTTGCGCTGGCAAACGCCCAATTGAATTTGCAAAAAGCGTTTCAAAACTTCTTTTCTGGCCGCGCTGGATTTCCAAAGTTCAAAAACCGCAAGGCGAAACAGTCGTACACCACAAATGTGGTGAATGGCAACATGAAGCTTTCAGATGGCTATATCAAGTTGCCCAAACTGAAATGGATCAAGCTCAGGCAACACCGGGAGATTCCTGCCCACCATATCATCAAGTCTTGTACGATCACGAAAACAAAAACAGGAAAATACTATATTTCGATTCTCACAGAGTACGAACATCAACCGGCACCAAAAGAAGTACAAACGGTTGTTGGGCTTGACTTTTCCATGAGTACGCTGTATGTCGATAGCGAGGGGAAGAGAGCCAATTATCCTCGATTCTATCGCAAAGCATTGGAAAAATTAGCGAAAGAACAGCGTAAATTGTCTCGTAAAAAGAAAGGCTCGAATCGTTGGCATAAACAGCGTCTGAAAGTAGCGAAGCTGCATGAGAAAATGGCCAACCAGCGCAAGGACTTTCTGCATAAGGAGTCGCACAAATTAGCGAAACTTTATGATTGCGTGGTCATCGAAGACCTCAACATGAAGGGAATGTCCCAAGCCCTCCATTTCGGTCAAAGCGTTCATGACAATGGCTGGGGCATGTTCACCTCTTTCCTTCAGTACAAGTTGGCCGAACAGGGGAAGAAGCTGATCAAAATCGACAAATGGTTTCCATCATCGAAAACTTGTTCGTGCTGCGGCAAAGTGAGGAAGTCTCTATCGCTTTCTGAGCGTACATTCCGCTGTGAATGTGGATTCGAGAGCGACAGGGACGTCAATGCGGCCATCAATATCAAACAGGAGGGCATGAAACGATTAGCGATAGTCTAACTTGTCCTCGAACCGTGGGGCACACGGGGATTGCTCGGTCAACTTCCCATCATGAGATGGGATTACCCGAGAAGCCCCCACCTCTAAGCGAAGCGTAGGTGGTGGGAGTATGTCACCGCTTCATCGGCAAAATGCTCAAGCACATACGCCGTCGCCATCGTCAGCGTCACCGGGCAGTAAAACCCCGGCTCGGCTTGGGACAAAATGTATCCTTGGGCGTACGAGTAAACGTAGTTCCCTTTTCTCCCAAGCTCGGGAATCGGCTTGTGCACATAGCCGACGATTCCCGTTTCGTACGTCTGGTTCGCCGTCTGTTCGTACCCTTCGTTCACCCACACTTCGGAAATGTCGTTTCCAAACCGGTCGTACTTGATGAGGCGCGGCTGCCCTTCGCGGTCGGTGTGCACGGCGCGGCGGTCGACATCCGTCAAACAAAATTCATAAAACGATTCGAGCTTTTCTTCGGCATAGCGGTACAATTCATCATCCAAATACCGTTTCAAATTCGCCAGCAAATTCGGATCAGCTTCACGAAGCGGTCTCATCATCTCTCCCCTTTCCTTCCTTGCTCATCATGCCTGCGCCTTTTGTGCTGCCACCTCCCGCGCCCGCAGCACTTGTTTCAGCACTTTTCCCGTCGCATTGCGCGGCAGTTCAGCGATCGCCTCATACAAGCGGGGGATTTTGTAACCGGCAAGCTTGTCGGATAGGAAGCGCTTACATTCTTCCGCAAGCGGTTCAAGCGGTTGGCTCAAAACAACAAACGCTTTTGCCGTTTCGCCCCACTCCGTCAAAAAGCAGCGCTTCCATCTCCGCCTTCAGCTGCAGCAAATCGTCAATCCGCTCGCTCACCTCCTTTAGTTTCCGCCGCCCGTATTCGATCGTTTTTTCCAACTGCTTCCTCCCGGTGCGGTCCTCATCAAACAGCGCAATCATGTCATGAATTTCCTCAAGCGAAAAGCCGAACCGTTTGCCGCGCAAAATAAGCTTCAGTTTCGCCCGCTCCTTTTTTGGATACAGCCGCTGCCCCGACTCGGTCCGAATCGGGGAAAGCAAGCCGCGCTCTTCATAGTAGCGGATCGTCCGGGTGCTCACATCAAACTCCTGCGCCAGTTCGGAAATGGTGAAATAACGCATGGCCATCCCTTTTCTAGAATTAATATTCTGAATATTATTTTAATTTACGTTAACGTAAAAGTCAACAAATACGGGAGACAGGAAAGCAGAAATCCTGTCTTCCGCGCTATGTCTCCTCGTTCAAGAAGTTTAGGGAAAGTTCGCCGCCAAAAAACATCCGAGACCATAACAAGAAACGAAACCGCACTGTCAACGCCTCCCCGCCATCTGTGCAGGCCGGCAGCGAAACCGTGCGACGCTCGTCCATTCGCTGGCCGAGCGTTGCCGATAGGCGGACGAAACAGCCGTGGTCAAAGAAAAAAGCCCTCTTCGAAGAAGGCTTTTCCTCATCCGCCCGCCCCCGTGTAAAAGCGCAAGGCAAAGCGCCAAAAGCGGCGGGCGAGCCATACAAACAAAACGGCGACCGCCAACGCGATGAGGGCTGTCGGAATGCTCCATTTTCCAAGCAGCGCGAGCGCGGGCGTATTCGTGATCAACACCGCCGGCAGGATGTATGTAATCACCCATCGCACTGCACCGCGATACATGCTGCCGGGGAAGCGGGCCGTGTCAAAAAACGAGTCGAAAATAAACGACAAATCATCAATGCGCACAACCCAAAACGACGTCGTCATAAGCATCACCCATAACGAATAAATAAGCAAAAGCGAAGCAACCATCACGATCAAAAACATCAGCACGTCCGCCGCCGACGGAACGTAGCGCTCGGCATACAAGCCATAACCGATGATGCCGAGGCCGAGCGCGACATCGATGAGCCGCCAAAAAACAAGATGGCGGAAGCTGACGTAAAACATGCTGTCGACCGGCTTCGTCAACACGTAATCGAGCGTGCCGCGCCGGACGTGCTCAAGCAGCCGCGGCATGTTCGGGCGGAGCGCAAAATCGATGAGCCCGCGCAACGTATTGAAGACGCCGAGCAACACCAGCACTTCCCCATACGTCCAGCCGCCTAGGCGATCCGTCTGATAAAAAAAGATATGGACCGTAAGCAGGGCGATGCCAACGCCAAAAAAGCTGGCGATCACATTGCCGAAAAATTCGCTTCGATACTCGAGTTCCTCGACCAAACAGGCGCGGAAAAACTCGCGGAACACTCGTCCATACCGCCGCATGTTCACCCACCTACCGCTTGGTTTTTTCGCATTCCCGCTTTCCAAAGCTGCTGCAACCCTGCGACAAACACGACCATCCACCCGGCCGCAATCGCAAAACCGCGCATCATTTCTCCGCCGCCTGCCGCCCCGGTGGCGATTTCAATCGGGAAACTGATCATATAGCGAAACGGCAGCCACTCGCTCCATTCGCGAAGCGTCGGCGGCAAAAACTCAAGCGGCGCGATTCGCCCTGACAAAAACAGCGACATCACATCGATCACCCCGTACACCGCCGCCACCTTCGTCACCCAAAACGCGAGCAGCCCGCATGAGTAGCTCAGCAAAAACCGGAGCGCCGCTCCCAATACGACCGCTGCCAAAAACAACGCCGCCTGACCTCCCGTCATGTGCGGGCGAAGCGCGGGCCAAAACACCGCCCCCACCAGCCAAACCGGCACTAAAACGACGGCAAACAGCCATTTGTACACGATGTTTTCCGCAATCGCCCAATGGATCGGATGAAGCGGCCGCAGCAACAAGTTCGAAAACGTCCCTTCGCGAATTTCACGGTCCAATTCCCACACGTCCCACGCGCTCGTCATCCGCTCGACGAATATGACCGCCATAAAATAGAATAGAAACGACTCGCTCTCTTCCGGATGAATGTTCATCCAGACAAACATCGTAATGAGCGGCTGCGTGACCGCCCCCGTCATCCAAACGAACGTCGCCAGCCGATACGCCAGCATTTCGATATATTTCATCCGCAATAGGGCGATATATTTGCGAATCATACGTGCTCCTCCCAAAACGCGCGCGCAATCACTTCTTCAAGCGGCGGATCTTCGATGTTGATATCGCGGACGTCAAACCGCTCCAACAACCGCGCCGCCGTCTCCGCCGCCGTCCCGCGCGCCACCCGGAGCACAACCGTCCCTTCTTCGATTTCCGCCACTTCGCCATACTCATTCCAATCAATATCCGGCAGCCGCGAAAACCGAACCTCAAGCCGTTTGTACGGCGCCAGCTTCTCCGTCAGCACCGCGAGCTCCCCATCGTAAATCAACCGCCCGTAGTTAATGATCATCACCCGGTCGCAAAGCGCGGCGACATCGCCCATATAGTGCGACGTCAACAAAATCGTCGTCTCATGCTCGCGATTGTAGTCCACGATAAAGCGGCGCACGTTTTCTTGTGTATGAACGTCCAGCCCGATCGTCGGTTCGTCCAAAAACAACACGTGCGGCCGATGCAACAGCGCCGCCGCCAGCTCGCAGCGCATCCGCTGGCCAAGCGACAGACTGCGCGTCGGCTTGTCAAGAAGCGGGGCCAAGTCGAGCAGTTCCGTCAATTCCTCAAGCGTCTGGCGAAATGACCGATCATCGATGTCATAAATGGCTTTATTGACCAAAAACGTCTCCATCGGCGGGATGTCCCAAATGAGCTGGCTTTTTTGCCCCATCACCAAGCTCATCATCTTTTTAAACTCCGGCTTTTGTTCAAACGGCACAAATCCGCCGACTGTAATCTCCCCTGATGTCGGGTGCAAAAGGCCGGCCAACATTTTCATTGTTGTCGTCTTCCCCGCCCCGTTCGGGCCTAAAAAGCCGACGATCTCCCCTTTTTCAATCGTAAATGAAACATCTTTCACCGCCTCAACCATCCGGTAGTCGCGGCGCCATAAATGCCGCACCGCCTCGAGCCATCCAGCCTCGCGGCGATGAACGCGGAACGATTTATGCAAATGGCTGACACGGATCACAGTGCCCATCCTCCAATAGTGTACTGTTGACACTTTTTTGTATATCACATCGAGGGGGCGGGCCGCAAAGAAAAACGTTTCGTCATCTTTCTTCTATCATCTCTTTCTTTCGCCATGTATAATAGAAGGAGAATCGAACCAGAAAGGGGATTGTCGAATGGGAGCGATCTCAAATGAAATGATTTGGCAAGCGATTAAAGAACTTGCCGACCAGCTACAGCAAACAAATGGACAAGTACGGCAACTGGGCCAACAGGTGCAGCAAATGAACGAGCAAGTACAACAGCTCAGCCAACACGTGCAGCAAACAAGCGAGAAAGTCCAACACCTTAACAGCCAAGTGCAGCAGCTAAACCACCAAGTACAACAAACTAACAAGCGAGTCGACCAGCTCGCCAAACAAGCACAGCAAACGAATGAACAACTCAACCAATTAAGCCAGCAAGTATCCGACATGGACAAACGGCTCACCGATGTCGCCAACGGCCAAAACATTTTGGTCGAAGAACTGTTTGAAAACAAAAAGGAAATCAAGCGGGTCAAGACGGCGCTCAATATGTATTAGCCCCCCGCCGTTCCGTCCGTTTTTTCATGTTCAACACCTTCATCGTCCCTCAGGTCGGTTTCATACCTCCGTCTCGTCTGTCGAGAGAGGTTTTTCTTTTTTGAAACGCTCCATCCATCACCTGTCATGTCACCCTTCATTGACACTCCGACACAAATTCCGCCCTTGCCGTCAACTCCTGTCCCATTCCGCCTCGTTCTCAAACCATACAATAAAAAACAAAAGGGCAATGCGTCCTTTTCATTTTCACCGAAGGGAAGATCACCAATGGATTGGGAATCGAGAAAAGACTTATGCCGGGAGTTTGCGAGCATTCTTGGTGGGACAGGAAGCTTGATGAACGGAGTCTGTTTTGTGCAAAAGTTTCGGGATATTCCGTTCACCATTATGGGGAGGCGAACCAATTCCCCGCTCGTGAACCCACAACTGTTTTCCTTTGAAAGTTTAGACAGCCAAGGAAATGCCTTGAATTTAGGGGAAACGGTATTGCTTCAAGAAGAAGTCAACCCGCTGCTGCGGGAGTTGAAAAAACGGGGCATCACCGTCACCGCTGTCCACAACCACTGGTTATTTGAACGGCCGCGGGCAATGTATATGCACTTTCAGTCGATTGAGCCCCCGCTTGAATTTGCCCGCAAAGTGCGGGAAGCGTTGCGGGTGTTGCAAGACTAGCGGGATGGGGCGGTCGAAGTAGCACCCAAAGGAACGAAGACATTGCTTTCATCACGGAATAAAGAAACTCCCACTTCGGACAACACGAAGTGGGAGCCGTTCCGTTTGACATAAGCCGCCGCAAGAGATTTGTTTATCCGCTTTCTAGCGATTGGTGAAGCTACGAACTCAGCAGTAAATATTTGTTTTTGACGTCGGCATTCAACTCATCAGGCGCTCCGCCAAACACAATGGACCCTTTATTCAAAATGTAGACAAAATCAGCCAGCTCCAACGCCATGGCTAAGTTTTGCTCGACCAAAAAGATAGTCAGTCCTTGTTGTTTCAATTGACGAATAATTCCCGTCACTTCTTGCACCATCAACGGAGACAACCCTTCTGACGGCTCATCAAGAAGCAGCACTTTCGGATTGGTCAATAGCGCCCTGCCGATCGAAAGCATTTGCTGCTCTCCACCGCTTAAATCGCCGCCCATCGATGACTCCCTTTCTTGTAAGCGGGGGAACATGGCGTATATTTTATCCAACGTCCATCCATTCTCCACCGGGCGGTATGTTGTCAACAAATTTTCTTTCACCGTTAAATTCGGGAAAATTCTTCTTCCTTGCGGAACAAGACCAATCCCAAGCCGCGCTATTTGGAAGCTGGCTTTATTTTGGATTTCGGTCTGTTCCAATACGACCTTCCCCGTTTTCGCCGGAACCATTCCCATAATGGAATGGATCGTTGTCGTCTTTCCCATTCCGTTCCTCCCTAACAGAACGGTCACGTTTCCCTTTTCAACCGTTAACGAAACATTGTGAAGGATATGGCTGTCTCCGTAAAACGCATTTAAGTGATAAACGTTAAGCACCGACCGTTTTCCCCTTCCCGATATAAATTTCATTGACCCGCTCATCGCTCCGCACTTCATCGGGAGATCCATCGATTAAAATATAGCCGTTATACAACACAATCATGCGCTCGGCCATTCCAAACACGACATCGAGGTCATGTTCGATCACCATCACGGTAATGTCTTTTGGCAACTGGTGAAGCAACTGGACAATGTAAGTGGTTTCGGCTTGGGACATGCCCGCTGTCGGCTCATCAAGCAACAGCACATCGGGCTCCATCGCAATGCCAAGCAAAATTTCCACCTGCCGTTGCTCGCCATATGACAACGTTTTTACCTGTTCGTTTGCAATCTTTCCGAGCCCCCACGTCCGGAGTAAATGTTCTGCCTCCTCAAACAATGCCGGCGAGCGACGGGCGTTTCTCGGTTTGAACCATACATTTGCCATTCCGCGTTTCCGCTGCAATACTAATAACAAATTATCGAGCACAGTCAATTCATTCAGCAAGTTATTTTTCTGAAATGTGCGCACAATCCCCTCTTGCGCTCTTTTAAAATTCGGCATGTTGGTAATTTCTCTTCCTTTATAATGGATCTTGCCTCCGGTAGGAAGGAGATCTCCTGTCAATAGGTTAAAAAACGTCGTTTTTCCTGCCCCGTTCGGACCGATTATTCCAATTCGTTCACCTTTTCTCACGCTGAGGGATACGTCTTTAATAATTTGCAAACCGCCGAAATGTTTGCTGATACTTTCGACACGTAATATCACATCTTTTTCCATTTTCCTCCTCCCTCTAGAAATGTTGATATATCAAGGCTTTTCGGCCTCTCAGGGGTGCCGAAAAAATATTTTTCGACAAAATCCCTTACATCCTTTTTCAATTTTGTGGATATCTTACAGACCTAGGGTGCGCTTCGCGGCCACGCCTGGATCCATTTTCCTGACGTGGGAGGAAGTGTATTCGATGCACCCTTGGATCTCCGCATCGCTGATGAGGACGAACCCTCCCATGTCTCCGGGCGTCTTTGCGCCAACATTCCCTCGTTCGGTCTCGTCATCAGGCGGAGGCCGGCCAAGCTCCTTTCGGGACTCGAGGTCGAATGGATGAGATCACGCCAGCTTCTCCGGTGTCATCCTGTTGTCCAACACTTCTTCCGTTCGTGGGGGGAGGCCTTAGGCCGCCCGGTGTGGAACATGGGACAAGACGTCCTGCCTCATTCGCTCCGCGTCAAACGCTTGTTTCTTCGTGCAAATCGCAAACAGCACATTCAACAGCTTTCGGCATAACGCGACGATGGACTGCTTTCCGGTCAGCGGGTTGACGGGCCGGGTCGTATAGTACTCATGCAGCTCGCGAAACGCCTCATTGTGCCGGATCAGCGGAATCACCGCCCGAAACAGCACCGATCGCAGCCGTTTCCGTCCCCGCTTCGAGATGTGCTTTTGCCCTTTGCGCTGGCCGGAGGAGTTCTCCTTGAGCGTCAGGCCCGCCAACTTCACCAATTGACGCGGGTCCCGATAGTGGGCAAAACTGCCGATCTCCGCCAGCAGATCGATGATCGTGGCATCTCCCAACCCGTCGACCGTTTTCAGCCATTGATACTCCATCGTTGTTTGAACCAATGCCTTCAACTCGGCGTCCAACGCTGCGATTTCGGCCTCGAACTGGCGGTATTGGCGGACGAGCGCGGCGATCTCAAACCGGGCCATCGTCGTCCCTTCCGTCACCCCAATCGAGCCCTTCGCGGCGTCGATCAACGCCTGAATTTTCGCTTTCTGCGGGCATTTCAGCCCTTCGCTTTGCCGGTACGCCTCCAGAAGCTCCTCGGCGGTCCGACCCGCCATATCGGCCGGAAGCGGCGTCCACTCCAGCACCGCCAGCGCTGTTTTCCCCAGGTCGCGAAACACGGTCCAAAACTCTGGAAAATACCGATCCGTCCAACGGATGATCGCGTTTTTCACCGCCGCCTGTTCCTTCCGGAGCTTCTCTTTGAGCGTGCTCCCGACGCGCAAATCCGCTTCGATCTCGTGCAGCAGCCGGGGGACGAGGAATCGCCCGTCTTTCGCCAGCCTGGCGATGACCAGGGCGTCTTTGGCGTCGTGTTTCGTCGGCAGGTTGTCATCGAGTTCTTTCGACCGGCACACATGCGCCGGGTTGACCATGACCAGCGGGATCCCGTTTTCCTCGAGGAAGTAGGCCAGGTTCAACCAGTAGTGCCCGGTCGGCTCCACAGCGACGATCACCTGTGACTTCCCGAACGCTTTCCTCCCCTCCTGAATCGCTTCATACAGCTGTTGAAACCCCTCTTTCGACTGGAAGATCGGGAACGACTTGCGAAGCACGCGCCCCCGGTCATCCACGAAGCAGGCGTAGTGGGTTCGTTTCGCGATATCGATGCCCACGACCAATGTGTGTTCCGTGACTTGATTGATTTTCTGATTTTGTGTACAATTCATCTGAAGTCCTCCTTGGCATGATGGTAGGTATTGTTTGGCACCCCTGCATCATACCAAGAGGGCTTTTTTTGATCAAGTCCCCGGAAAAGCTCCTAACGGGAATGCTCCTTATTGATTGGCTTCATTGTTCACCAATGTTTTCGCTCCTTTTTGTGAAACCGGGAGCCTATGAGCTGTTAGTGTTTGAACCATATGGGCAAAGCCGACAAGCCCTTTCGGCATAAACACAACAAAGAGGATGAAAATGATCCCGATGATCATCGTCCATACCGTTGTATAAGAGCTGACGATCGTTTCCAACACAACGATAAACGCCGCCCCCAACACCGGACCGATCATCGTCCCGGCCCCACCGATCAACACCATAATGAGCACCGATCCTGACATCGTCCAGTACACATCGTTTGGCGAAACAAAACCGTTAAAGTTGGCGTATAAAGCGCCCGAAACCCCTCCGATAGCCCCGGCTATCATAAACGCAATGTATTTATACAAGGCGGTGTTATACCCCATCGCCTTCATCCGCATTTCATTTTCGCGAATTCCAATCAATACATGACCAAATGGAGATTGGACAATCAAACTTAAAACGATGTAGACGATGACAAAGACAAGCAAAATCGCATAATAAAGGAAAACGGGATTGGACAGATCCACTGATCCCAACAACGGGCTCGGCAACCCGGACAGCCCGTTCGACCCGCCTGTTATGGTAGTCGATTGATGGACAAACGAATAAATCATTTGTGAAAAGGCTAATGTCAACATAAGAAAATAAAACCCGCTCGTTTTGACGCAAAAAAGGCCGATGACCGCCGCTGCCGCTGCCGCAATCAAAACCGAAGCCAAAATGATCAACAGAAACTGCGGTGACCACTCTTTCGCCAGAAGGGCCGACGCATACGCCCCAATCCCGAAAAAGGCGGCATGCCCTAATGAAACGAGGCCCGTATAGCCGACAAGCACGTTCAAACTAAGGGCAAAAATCGCTAAAATCAAAATTTCGGCAAGCAGATTAAGATAAAACAATGAAAAGACAAAGGGGACGGCAATAAACAAGATGACAGCGGCCATACCGATAAAAATTTGTTTCTTCAATGCTTGATCACCTGCTTTCCAAGTAATCCATTCGGCTTGAAAATCAAAATGACAGCCATAAGCCCAAATACAAGGAACAAACTAAGCTCCGGCACAAGAAAGCGGCCAAACGTCTCCACAATCCCAACAACGAGACTAGCGACAAACGTCCCGGCAATCGATCCAAGACCACCGACAACAAGAACGACTAAAGCTAAAATTAATGTTTGAAACTCCATGCTTGGGTATAAGCCAAGAATCGGTGAAGCGATCACCCCGCCGAGCCCTGCTAGATAACCGCCGACAAGAAAGACAGCGGTAAAGACGAGCTTGATATTGACTCCTAACGCACTAATCATTTCTTTGTCACTCAGCCCGGCGCGAATAATAGCCCCCCAGCGCGTTTTTTCTTGGACAAACCATAAACAGGACGCCAACACGACCCCCGCAGCAATCACAAACACCCGATAGGCCGGAAACTCTTGGTCAAAGAAATGCAATGTCTCCGACAAAAAAGAAGGGAGGGGGATCGATAACACATCCGATCCCCATATGATGGACGTAACATCGTGAATGACATAGGCTAATCCGAATGTTAACAGCACTTGGGACAAATGCCCTAAATGGTAGGTTGGCCTCAGCAAGATGAGTTCGATGATGAGGGACAAAACGGCTACAACGAGTGGTGCGATCATTAGGGCGAGCCAAAAGTTTTCAAATAGTTGCGTCGTCATCGTATAGGCAACATACGCTCCGATCATATATAACGAACCGTGGGCGAGGTTCAATACCCCCAGTATTCCAAATACTAACGATAAGCCGCAAGTGATCACAAACAACAACATGCCGTACGACACGCCGTTGACGAGTTGAGCGGCAATAATGTCCATCTTTCTTCTCCCTCCGTTTTATTGTCCAGGATCTTTCACTTTCTCAACGACTTCAATCACTTTATTTTCCGCTTTCCCATTTACTAGAATCGTTTCAGTGATATACATATTTTGGATAATATGATGAGTTTCTTTATCAAACTGAATGGGCCCCCGCGGGCTCACAAACTGAACGTTGGAAATCGCCTCAACGACTTTATCGGGGTCGGAAGCATCGCCGCCAGTCTTCTCCAACGCTTCAGCGATAATTCTCGCTGCATCATAGCCTTCTAGCGCTTCAATCGTCGGACGGGCATTGTATGTTTTCTCAAAGGCGCTGACAAACTCTTTATTCTCTTTCGTATCTAAATGATACTCCCAGAAAATCGATGACACCGTCCCGACTCCCGCGTTTCCTTGCTGGCCTCGGACATCTTCAGACACAAGCCAACCGGAGCCAATTAATTTTTTGTCCTTTTTCAGCCCGAATTGTTCGTATTGCTGCACAAACTTAACCGCATCGCTGCCGGCAAAGAAGGCGTATACCGCATCTGCTTTAGCGTTTTTGATCGTTGTCAAATACGAAGAGTAATCATTGTTTTCTAAAGGCGGATATACCTCTCCGACCACTTTTCCGCCCGCTGCTGTATACGCTTCTTTAAATGCAGCGGAAACCTCACGGCCAAACGCATAATCGGCCGCGGCAATATACACCGTCTTTCCGATATGATCGTATGCCCACTGACCAAGTGAATGGCCGATCTGCCACGAAGAAAACGACGATCTCCAAATGTAATCGCTTCGTTTGCTTCTTGTCAAATCATTGCCCCCTGCATGGGAGACGAGAAATGGCATCTTTTTCTTATCCACTTCATCCCGAATGGCGTAAGCCACCGCCGTACTGACGGTGCCTGTCAACAAATGCACTTGGTCTTGATCGATCAACTTTCTTGCTTTTCTAAGACCCACTTGTGGGTCGGCCTCCGTATCTTCCACGATAAGCTGAATATCCTTTCCGGCGACTTTCCAACCGATGCTTTCAAAATAGAGCTCCATTCCCATCTCCAAATTTTTCCCTAGAGACGCATATACACCTGATTTCGGCAAAAGAGCACCAATTTTAATCGTTCCATCGTCCTTAGGCGCTTCCTCTTCTTTCTGCGCTGTCGACTGGATGGCACTGTTGCCGCAAGCCGACAACACCGTTAACAAAATGGCTAGCACGATGAAAGAAACTTTCCTTCTCATTCCAAGCCCCCCTTTGTCAATGTCATGGTCATTTAAAACGCTTTCATTTTCTTGCTTTTCATTTCTTTGCCTTTCCTCTTCTCCCCCCTTAGTTTTCACTGTTTCGAACATTTCAATTTTTATAATATATAATACTTTTAGAAAATTCAACACATTATTTAAAATTTAGATAAAAAAACGTATAGGAAAAACGATCTAAATATCGCTTAGTTTTTTGTATAAATACGCCTTTTCTCAAAAAAGAACATTTCGTTTTTTACACTTTCGTAATCTATCCGTAATACGTACTTTGCAAATATCGTCTAAAACCGATGGGCCAACGTTGATCCGGCTGGACGGCAACCGCTCACGGGGGAGGGTGTGACCTTTGCTTTTTTGAAGTCGAAAGCAAAACGTTCTGCTTTGAGGCTCTCTTGCAACAGGCACAACTCATCCCGCCAAAGCGCCCGGCATCTAAGCGCACAACACGAGGCCATAAGGTTTGTCGCAAATCCCGCCCCCTGCTGAAAGAAGCGTTGAAACCGCACGCCCGGACGGCTGAAGCGAAATATGGAAAATCATTTTGTTTGTTCATCCGAAATCATCTGCAAAAAATTTAGCACATTCCTTCAGAAACGAGAGGGTTCTGAAAGAATGTGCAAAAAGAAAACTGTTTTGTTTCAAAATAAGAGGATAACTTATAGATAACTAGGGAACTTCTCGATGCGAGATGATAAAAAGATATTGACCTCCGCCTACCTCTTAGCAACAAAAGGGCCAAGGGGCGATCACTTTCCTAGTTGCTCTCAAACTTAGGTTCTACGTGGAGGTTCACCGACTGTCTGCTTTTCAAAACCAAAGCTGTATACGCACCGATAACAGCCAAGCCCGCTAACAAAAGCATCCCGGTTTTCACCGTAACGAATCCGAATATCATCGGTCCAAGGAATCCCCCTAATGAAGCTAAAGAATTCACGAGCGCAATTCCTACTGGAGCGGTCGACTCTGTGAAAAAGAACGTCATGTACGCCATATATACACCGGCAAAACCATATAAACCGATCGCCGCAAAGGACAGGCAAATAATCATCACCGTAGAGCTTGTGGCAAAAGCACTCGCAAGAAAGCCTATGAAAGCAATGAAAAGACTCACGGTGACATGCGCCCGATGGGAATTCGTCCTGCTTGCGTTCCAGCCCATCAACAGCAAGGAAATCGCACCGACTAACGCAGGAATCATGCTGATCCAACCAATTTGTAAATTGGATGAAACATTTTCCGTAAACGATTTTACGATGGATGGGAGCCAAAAACCTAGTCCGTACATGGCAGTGTAATCCGCAAAGTAAACTAGTGTCAACATCCAAACTCTACTATCCTTCAACATTTCCTTCTTCGATGTTTTATTGACAAGCCTGCTTTCTTCTCGCTCTTTTTCGAGTTCCCCTTCAAGCCACTCCCTTTCTTCCTTCTTCAACCATTTGGCCTGTTTCGGTCTCTCCGTCAAATAAAATAATGTGATGATGCCCAACACAACAGCCGGAATTCCTTCTAAAATGAACATCCATCTCCAACCGGACAACCCGCCCCATTGAACAACATCCATAATCCATGTCGATAATGGAGCGCCGATAACGGATCCGATCGGCAATGCCAGTATTAAAACAGAAGTGGCAATCGCCCGTTCCCGCTTTCGAAACCAATAAGTGAAATACAAAAGAATCCCGGGGAAAAATCCTGCTTCCGCAACCCCTAATAAGAAACGCAAGATATATAGATGAGCGGCTGATTGTACAAACCCGGTTAAGATAACAATTACTCCCCATGTAATCATAATGCGGGCAATCCATACTCTGGCGCCCACCTTATGCAAAATCATGTTGCTTGGCACTTCAAACAGAAAATATCCGATAAAAAATATCCCTGATAACAGACCAAACACTTCCGCCGAAAGAGCTAGCTCTGCATTCATATCAAGCGCGGCATATCCTAGATTGACACGGTCTAAGTAGGCAACAATATATAAAATCAAAACAAACGGTAAAATCCTCGAAATCGTCTTTTGGATAGTTCTTTGTTCTATCGACTCGACATTCATCTTTTGCATAAAATGCCCTCCTTTTGTTCGTTGTGTGGGTGGCAACCTGCTTGACTCGCCGGCACAGCGCCCCTTTTGCCCAACACATCCTTTTGTTTGACGGCCGCCTAGTGGTAGGACTGACCGGCGATAATCAGGTATTCAAAAAATTCCACTCACCATCTTTTAAGTTACAATCTCTCCCAAATCGCCGCAATGCCTTGGCCGCCGCCGATGCATAGCGAGGAAGCGCCATATTTCTTTCCTCTTCTGGCCAACTCATAAACGAGCGTCAACGTAATCCGTGTCCCCGAAGCGGCCAACGGATGGCCAAGCGCGACCGCCCCGCCGTTGACGTTGCCTTTGTCATCGCTAAAGCCCAATTCTTTTTGGCAAGCTAAATATTGGGCCGAAAATGCTTCGTTGATTTCGATTAAGTCGAGGTCATCGATTGATAAATTCGCTTTATCGAGCGCTTGTCGAATCGCTGGAACTGGGCCGATTCCCATGTATTGCGGCTCAACGCCGACGACCCCCCACGAAACGAGGCGGGCGAGCGGTTTTAAGCCGCGTTTGGCCGCGTATTCTGCCGAAGCAACGATCACTGCTGCCGCTCCATCGTTCATTCCGCTCGCATTGCCTGGCGTCACGACGCCGTTTTCCAAAAAGCGCGGTTGCAGGGCTTGCAGCTGCTCTAAGCTCGTTTTGCGCGGGTGTTCGTCTGTATCAACCGTCGTTTCTCCTTTCTTCCCTTTTACCGGTACAGGAACGATTTCTTGGCGGAAGTACCCTTGTTCGATGGCTGCCAGCGCCCGCTCATGGCTGCGGAGGGCGTGTTGGTCTACTTCTTCGCGGGTAATATGATATTTTTTCGCTAAATTTTCCGCAGTGATGGCCATGCTGCAGCCGCCAACCGTGTCGTACAGCCCATCCCAAAGCCAATCCTCGACCGTCGGGCTCCCTAATGCCGTCCCCCAGCGCATGCCGCGAATGACATGCGGCACTTGGCTCATGTTTTCAGTGCCTCCCGCCAGCACAACGTTCGCTTCCCCGGTTACAATTAGGCGCGCCGCCATAATAATCGCCTCGAGCCCCGTTCCGCACAGTCGGTTCACCGTCACGGCCGGCACGTCGATCGGCACCTCTGCCTTCAAACCGACGTGGCGCGCCAGCAAATGGGCGTCACGGCTTGACTGTTGCACGTTGCCAAATACGACATGGTCGATTTCTTCCGGCTCGATTCTTGCTTTTTTTATCGCTTCCCGCGCCGCAATGGCCCCGAGATCGGTTGCAGAAATATCGCGAAACGAACCACAAAATTTGGCAAATGGTGTGCGCGCTCCTTCAAGCAATACAATCTCCGTATACATCCTCTTTCCCCTCTCCGTCTTTTTCCTTTTCGTTCCATAGAACACTTTCGAACCAAAACGATCGCCATTCATGAACGTGCCGTTGGCTACTTCACATACGTTTCGTGTTGAATCACTTTTTCAGCAATGCGGCGCTTTAGCGTAATCACATCTGCCAGCGGTTCCTGCATAACTGCCTCTATACCTTGTGAAACCCGTTTTGCGAGTCGTTCGTCTTGCAAATACAGGGCAACGTTCAACGAACGGCCAAGCAGTTGCTGAACTGTCTCTTGAATGTATACTTGCACATAGTTTTTCTTTTGTTCTTCCATGTTGACACCGTTTTTCGCTATCGCTTTTTCTGCCCTTAACAAAGCGCTTTCCATCGCGTAAATTTGTATGGCCATATCCGCTAAATAGGCTAGAAGCTCCTGTGCCACTTCGTGCCCGGCATACCGTTTTTGGATCGCATCAGCCATCGCCCAAAACAACGACTTCATATCATGAAGCTGCTTGGCTTTGTCGGTCAACTCGACAACTTGTTCCCCTTGAATGCATTCCTCTTTAGGTGGAGAGAAGCGATTTCGCAACAATGTTGAAGCGATGACAATTCGGTTGATTTCATTCGTTCCCTCAAAAATGCGATAAATTCGCGCATCACGATAAAGCGTTTCAACCTCATACTCGGCCATATAGCCGTATCCGCCATGGATTTGCACCGCTTCATCAACAACAAAATCAAGCACTTCGGTCGAGAATACTTTGTTAATCGAACATTCCACCGCGTAATCAGCAATCGTTTGAGCGATGCAGTCGTTTCCTGTCCTCCACCCTTGTTCAAGGGCGCCCGCCGTGCGGTAAATCATGCTTTCGTTCACATATGTCTTGATCGCCATATCGGCGATTTTCGTTTGAATGAGACCGAATTCGGCCAACGAACGGCCGAACTGCTTTCGTTCCTTGGCGTATTTCACCGATAATTCGAGCGCCCGCTTGGCCATTCCTAAAGCGGCGGCCGCAAGCTTATGGCGGCCGATGTTTAAAATATTAAACGCAATGACATGTCCTTTTCCGATTTCCCCTAACACATTGGACACCGGGACTTTTACGTCGTCAAGAATCAAAGAACGAGTTGAGGAACCTTTTAACCCCATCTTTTTCTCTTCCGGTCCAACGGATACCCCTTCATAGTCTTTATCAACGATAAACGCCGTGAACTGCTGTCCGTCTACTTTGGCAAAAACGATAAAGAAATCCGCAAACGCCGAGTTCGTAATCCACTGTTTTTCACCGTTCAAAATGTAATACCGCCCACACTCAGATAGGCGCGCCGATGTTTTCGCGGCCAGCGCATCTGTGCCGGAAGTTGGTTCCGTTAACGCATAGGCGCCGATTTTGTCACCGGTCACAACATGCGGCAAATAAGCTTCCTTTTGCTCCTCTGTGCCAAAAAAGACAATGGGCAACGATCCGATTCCTACTTGCCCGCTGAACGTCACGGCAAATGACCGGCCTAAGGCCACCTTTTCACTGATGATGCATGAACTGATCTTATCCAAATGCTGTCCGCCATACCGCTCGGGGATATCGGCCCCCAATAACCCGAGCTCACCCGCTTTCTTCAATAAACGGACGGCTTCGTCAAACTGTTGTGCCTCAATGTTTTCTAAGGCGGGCATGACTTCCTTCATGATAAACTTTTCCGTCATATCCGCCAGCATACGATGTTCAGGAGTAAAGTCCTCCGGAGTAAACACGTCCTTAGCGGCGACATGTTCATGGATGAAACGCCCACCTTTATATTCTTTTATCCTTGCCACAGTCAACCGCCCCCTTGTTTCGTCCTTCCGTCTATACTTACCGATCATTGAAAAACTTGATCTAACGAAGCGTTGATTTTAACCGTTCCTCCATCATTTCGCGAAGGGCTACTTTTTTAATTTTTCCGCTCGGTGTGACAGGCAACTCTTCGACAAACATGATGCGATCGGGCACTTTGTAATCAGCGACTTTGCCTGTAATATACGCCTTCATCGACTCTTCGTCTTCCATGCAATGCGGCCTCAGCTTAATGACAGCGCAAGATATTTCTCCTAAAACAGTATCCGGCAGCCCAATGATCGCCACTTCCATCACGCTTGGGTGTTTGTAGAAAATTTCCTCGATTTCCCGTGGATAAATGTTGTAGCCGCCACGAATAATCATTTCTTTCTTCCGCCCGACAATCCGCACATATCCGTTTTCATCGATTGTCGCTAAATCACCGGTATAAAACCATCCTTCCTCGTCGATCACTTCTTGTGTTTTTTCCGGCATTCCGTAATATCCTTTCATCACTCCCGGACTTTTGCAAGCCAACTCCCCTACTTCCCCGATGTTCACTTCTTTCCGATGATCATCAACGACTTTCACTTGTGCACCTGGCGCCGCCTTTCCGACTGTTTCCGAGCGAACAGAGTCGCTGTCATCAAAACTTGTAATCGTAACAACGGAGGATGTCTCGGTCAATCCGTATGAAATGACAACATCGCAGCCCATTTGCGTACGAATTTTCCTTACGACTTCCTCAGGGCAAGGGGCGGCGGCGATAATGCCCGTGCGCAGCGAGGACAACTGGTACCGGCTAAAGTTCGGATGGTTCAGCTCCAAAATAAACATCGTCGGGACGCCATGGTGAATTGTGACCTTTTCTTGTTCGATCAGCTGCAGCGCTTCCTCCGCCTTATACCGTTCCATCAAGACAAGGCGCGCCCCGACCCATACGGCGGACAATATTGACGGAACCATTCCGAACACATGAAAAACTGGTACGGCAACAAGAAACACGTCGTTCACTGTGCAGTTCATCGTTTCCACTGCCTGTTTTGCTGCATAAATAACATTTTGATGCGTTAACATGACCCCTTTTGGCTTCCCGGTTGTACCCGACGTATACAAAATGGAAAACACATCTTCCCCGGCATCCACGGCGACTGGCGGAGCAGCAGGCAAACGTTTTCCTAATTCGATTAAGTCCTCAAACGAGTAGCACCCTTTTTGTTGGAATCGCACGGTAAAAATATGATTTAGTGAACTGCCTGCACCAGTATGTGACGCAAACAGATCGATATGTCCGAACTCTCCCATAAGAAAAGCGGCTGTCGCTTTGGAGTTTTCCAGTATATACATCAGTTCCTCTTCACCATAGCGTGGATTGCACGGAACAAGAATGGCGCCAAGGCGGGCGAGGCTGAAGTAAATGACCAAAAATTCATTCCAATTCGGCAAACAAACGATCACTCGGTCTCCTTTTTGGATCCCTAACGACGCCAGAGTAGCGGCCATAGATTCGACATGGTCGACCAATTCCTTGTACGTCATGCGCCGATAACCATCAAAAGCGACTTCTTTGCTCTCAGGAACTTGTTGAAAAGAACGAATCAACACCTCATGTACAGCGGGGATTTTTTCCGTCATCTGCAACACCCTTTCTTAGTTTTCGAATTACTTTTCTTCACTTAGACACTCGGGCGGTTGATGACTGAATAGATCGTACAGTGATGTTGGCTGCGCCTCGTGAACTGAAACATTACTTGCCGACAAACACTGGCTTCCGCTTTTCGGCAAACGCCCGCATTCCTTCTTTCCGGTCTTCGGTCGCAAACGCGTTCCCGAAGCAAGCCGTTTCCACGATCAGCCCTGACTGCAAGTCCACATTGGCCCCCGTGTTGACCGCTTCTTTGAGCATGCGCATGGCAATGGCCGGTTTTTGCGCCAATTTTTCAGCCCATTCTTTCGCCGTTGGCAAAAGTTCGTCAGCTGGAACGACTTTATTTACTAAATGAATGGCAAGCGCCCGCTTGGCATCGATCATTTCACCGAAATAAAGCAATTCTTTTGCCACTCCTTGACCGACGATGCGCGGCAGCCGCTGTGTCCCGCCGCCGCCTGGGATGATGCCGAGATTGACTTCCGGAAACGCAAACTTCGCATTCTCGGAACAAATGCGCAAATCGCACGCAAGCGCCAATTCGCATCCCCCGCCGAGCGCCAATCCGTTTACAGCCGCAATCACCGGTTTGGAGGCGCTTTCAATCTTGGAGAACGTCGCCCGCGAAATTTTGTTCATTTCCATCATGCCGGCCAAGTCGAGATTCATCATTTCATGGATATCCGCTCCGGCGACAAACGCTTTTTCCCCTGTTCCGGTAATGATGATCGCCCCGACTTGTGAATTGGCGTCCAGTTCGTCGATGAGCGCCGCCAGCTCACGAAACACTTTCGTATTCAACGGATTGAGCGGCGGACGGTCGATATACACAACGGCTGTCCGATGGTCGATTTCATATTGCAAAAATTCGTAGTTCACGGTTCATTCCTCCCCTATATGGCAAGATGATTCTCGTCATAGTGAAAGCGACGCGCCCACACATTCATCTGAAACAGCGGCAAGCGCCGCCGCTTCACTTACCGTTCGTCGTCATAATCATAGAACCCCGCTCCCGTTTTTCGGCCGAGCCTTCCCGCCCGGACAAGCTGTCTCAACAACAAAGGAGCGGCAAACCGGTCATCCTTAAACTCTTGGTAAAAATAGTCCATCACGTGCAAACCGATATCAACTCCGGCGAAATCTTGCAGTGTGAACGGCCCCATCGGGTAGTTCAACCCAAGCGTCACCGCTTTGTCGATATCTTCCATGGAAGCGACTCCTTCTTCGACAAGACGGATCGCCTCGATGAATTGCGGAATCATAATGCGGTTGACAATGAACCCCGGGGAATCTTTTTTCACTTCCACCGGCTCTTTATTCAGTTTCCGGGCGAGTTCTTTCGTCCGCTCAACCGTTTCATCGCTCGTCTTGTATCCGCGTACGACTTCAACAAGTTTCATGAGTTGTGGGGGATTGAAAAAATGCATGCCGACGACTTGGCTTGGACGGTTGGTGGCAGAAGCGATTTCTGTGATGGACATTGATGACGTATTCGTGGCTAAAATGGCGTGTTCCGGTGCAATGTTGTCCAACTGAGAAAAGACCTCTTTTTTCACCTTCATGTTTTCGATGACGGCTTCAATGACGATATCGGCCTGCTTCATGTCATGCAAGTTGGTCGATGTTCTCACTCTTTCTAGCGCTTCATGTTTTTGCTCGGCCGTCATTTTTCCTTTGGCGACGCTTTTGTCCATAAACGCTTCCATTCGCGAGCGCGCTTTTGGCAGCGCCTGCTCGTCGAGATCGACTAACATGACAGAAAATCCTGATAAGGCAGCTAAATTGGCGATGCCGCTTCCCATTGTGCCGGCTCCTACGACTCCGATCGTTGTGACCATTTGGCAAGTCCTCCTTATATTTTTTTAATTTTCGGTATTGTTGTACTTTTGTTACTAATTATAAAGAAGATGAAAATAAAAAAATACCTGCATTATGCAGGAAAACACACTCATTTTTTCGGCATTTTGAAGGAAGACAAGCCATACAGGTCATATAATTTCCATGCCATCATCAAGTTGAACCGTTGCTCTGCATCTTGCAAAGAAAAACCGAGCATGTCTTCAATTTTTTCAAGCCGGTATTGAAGGGTGCTGCGATGAATGTACAGTCTTTCCGCCGTTTCTGTTACATGACCGTTGCATTCAAGGAAGACACGCACTGTTTGCAGCCAGTCCGCATTCCGCCCTGAACAATGCCGAAGCAGCGGGCCAAGGTATTTGTCGACAAACAGTCCCGCGGCTTCGGTTTCTTTTAAATGGTGCAATACCGTATACGCTCCGAGCTCGTCAAAAAACGCTACACTCTTTCTGGGAAAATTGCGGAGCATCACTTGCAGCGCCTGCACCGCCTGCCGGTAGGAAACATAATAATTGCCAATCGATGCGGTCTTTCCCCCGATCCCGAAAAAGGCACGATACGACGCTTTTTCTTCCTTGATCCAACGGCTGATCCGCTGCTGCCATTCGCTCCAATATTTTTCCGGATTCTTTTTTTCTCTTGCCGCTGGGGCGATCAAAATATATTGATTCTCGACAGTTCCGCACAACACCCCGGAGTCCTCGGCGGCGATCCGGCCTTTCAGTTGGTTCCAAAGCGCCGTCTTCTCCGCATTTTGTTTAACAAAATCATCCCTCTCATTCAGTTCATCCGACTGCAAGTGCAACACAGCAAGCCGATGTTCTTCAAAAATGTTCCATTGAAAGACGTTGGCGTACTGGATGATGCTCCCTTCATCTTCGATTTCCGCAGCCAACAACTTATGCAAAAAACTGTCTTTCAGCTGTTCTTTCGTCTCAAACACAAGCTTTTGTTTCATAAATTGAATTGCAAAAATATTGCGGGCCAACTCCACCCCGAGGAGAAAAAAATCATCCATTTCGTTTGGCAATGCTTCAATCGCCAAATAACCGACCGCATCTCCGCCATGATGGATCGGCCAAACTACAATCGACAAGTCAGGCAGCCCATCAAGCTGGATATGCCCTCCCATATAGTTTTGGCCTGGTGCTTGATTCAACGCCTGCTTCGCAATTCGCTCAAGCTGTTGCTCGCTCAGCCCTTTTCGTTCATGCGCGATCGGCTGCATAAAACGGTTAAATACGATAACCGCCTTGCCAAACATCTGGCTGAATGTTTTCGTAATGCCTTGAAAATCTTCATGCCGGATCGTTTCTTTCATCAACGTTTGTTGATATTGAAGCAGCAGGCGGAGGCGATGCGTATGATCCCTCTCCTGCTGGTACAGGCGGACATTTTCTAGTATCACGGCCACGTAGTTTGCGATCATATCCAAGATCTCGGCATCTTCCTTTGTAAATGTCCCTTCGTTTTTCCGTTCGACGTGCAAGACACCAATCGTTTTGAAGTTGACGACAAGCGGCACCGTTAACTCATTACCGCCTGGCCTTTCCAAGAAGGGGAAATAATCGCTGACCCGATAGTTATTTTTCATCATCACTTGTTTCGGGCCAGCCACTTTGCCGTATAAAGGAGGGTGAATAACAAAACTGTTGTCCTCTTCCCGGTATAAATACATGCAGGCACCGCCCGCGTTCGTTCCTTTTCCGGCCCGCTCTACAATTTTTTCGACAAACCGCTCAAGCGGCGTATCAAGCGACAAGTGTTGAACAAGCCACTCGAGACCGACCATTTTTCGCCGTTGCGTCTCCTTGTTCCGGGCGACCGTAATGGCTAGGGCGACATCTTCACCAAAATGATCAAACAGTTGTCTCGCCTCAGCCAACAGGGAAACGTGGCGCCGAAAGCCGATCATACAAATGCCGTATTCGTGCTCTTCATCTTTAATTGGCACGCTGAACCACGTTTGGATGCCGTTTCGTTTTAATAAGTCGATCAATAGGCAGCCGCTCTCTTCCTCCACTTCTTGAAATGTTGTGCTCCCTTCAAACAGCCGTGGCAAGCAACTGGCGACCGCCATCGGCGGATGGGAAATCCCACGGCGGAAATCGCCTTGATACAATGTCGGAACGACGTCATTCCCTTCCTTTAACACGATGGCGATCAAATCACATTCCAGCTCCGTCAGGAATGAATTCACTAAGTATTGCAGCGCTTCCCCCTCCGTATTAAACTTCACAAGTTTCCGCGCTGTCGCCCGCAAATGATTTTCAATTTTTTTCATCAGCTTTTGCCGCTTGCTTTCGTCCATAGTGCTCCCCCCACTATAATTGATGCATCATGTTTTTATTCCCTCAAAAAGGTGTTCGAGCCACGCCAACTGCTCTTCTCTCTAAATCATAGGCTAGGTTGTGTTTTAGACATAGAAAGGTTGTTATTAAGCAACACGCTTAACAACAACCCCTTCATTCGGACAAGAAAACAATATTAATTCATCTGCGTCTTTGCCGCCAACGCCTTCGCCAGCTCGAGGAAAAAGTCAAGCGCCTCCGGATTCGCCATCGAGCCGGGGTTGACGGCTTTTTCGAGCGGGAAGCCTAAGAGCAGCTTGCGAATCGGGATTTCCATTTTCTTTCCGTTTAACGTTTTCGGAATTTCCTTCACTTCGTAAATTTCATCTGGAATAAACCGCGGCGAAACGTGCTGCCGAATCGATTGGCGAATGTGGTCTTTCAGTTCGTCATCGAGCACCGCGCCCGGCTTGAGAACGACAAAGAGCGGCATGAACGATTGCTTGCCCATCATTTCCAAGTCGACAACAAGGCTCTCCAACACCCCGTCAACCGCTTCGACGGCGCGGTAAATTTCGCTCGTGCCCATGCGGACGCCGGCGCGGTTGATCGTCGAGTCGGAACGGCCGTAAATGACGCAGCCGCCTTGCTCATCAATTTTGATCCAGTCGCCGTGCTTCCAAATGCCGGGATACGTATCAAAATAACTGTTCCGGTATCGCTCGCCGTCCGGGTCGTTCCAGAAAAAGAGCGGCATCGACGGCATCGGCTTCGTAATGACAAGCTCGCCGACTTCATTCACAAGCGGCCGGCCGTTTTCATCAAACGCCTGCACATCAGCCCCTAACGCGCGGCACGAGAGAACGCCGGCACGGACGGGCAAAATCGGCGAACCGACGACAAACGCCGTACACACATCCGTCCCGCCGCTGCACGATGCGAGGCAAATATCTTCCTTCACGTTTTCATACACCCAGGCAAATCCTTCAACCGTCAGCGGCGAGCCGGTCGAGAGCAAAGCTTGGAGCTTCGATAGATCATGTTGCTCTTTCGGTTTGAGGCCGAGCTTCATGCAGACGTTAATAAACGCCGCGCTCGTGCCGAAATGAGTGATGCCCGCTTTTTCCGCCAGATCCCATAAGACGCTGCCATCCGGGTAGGTCGGGCTGCCGTCATAAAGCACGATGGTCGACCCGGCCAGCAGGCCGCCGACGAGAAAGTTCCACATCATCCAGCCTGTTGTCGTGAACCAGAAAAACGTGCTGTCTTTCGACAAATTTTCCGAGATGGCCAGCGCTTTCAAATGCTCAAGCAAAATGCCGCCATGCCCTTGGACGATTGGCTTTGGCAAACCGGTCGTTCCCGAAGAATACAAAATCCAAAGCGGGTGGTGAAATGGAACGTCCTCATACACGAGCTCCGTCTTGTCCGCCACGACATCGTCCCACAGCACGACATCGTCATCCGGCGCTTCCATCTGTCCGCGCCAATACGGGAATAGCACCGTCTTTTTTAACGACGGCAATTTAGCACGCAATTCAGAGACGACCGGCATTTTGTCAAATTCTTTGCCATTGTATTGGCAGCCGTCAACCGCAAACAAGACCGTCGGCTCGATCTGCACAAAACGGTCAATGACGCTGCCGGCGCCAAAGTCCGGTGAGCAGCTTGACCAAATGGCGCCGATAGACGCGCACGCCAAAAAGGCCATCACCGTCTCCGGAATGTTCGGCATGTAAGCGACAACGCGGTCGCCGCGCTTTACTCCCATTTCCCGCAGCGCCCGGGCGATCGCCGCCGTTTTTTCGGCGAGCTCCTGCCATGACACTTCCCGGTACGGCACGCGCTCCGAGCGAAAGATGATGGCCGGGCGGTCGGTGCGTGCATGCCGGAAAATGTGGCTTACATAGTTGAGCGTCGCCCCCGGGAACCACTCCGCCCCCGGCATTTTCCGCTCCCGCAGCACACATTCGTACGGCGTCGCCGCCTGCACGCCGCTATATTCCCACACCGTTTCCCAAAACTGCTCAAGCTGTTCGACCGACCATGTCCACAACTGACGGTACGAGGCGAACGACAACCCTTTTTTTTCTTTCAGCCAATCCATGTAGCGTTGAATATTTGCGTGTTTCACTTGTTCATCCGTCGGTTGCCAAAGGATCGTTCCTTCCGTAATCGCTTTCATTTTACCGCGCGTCACGAGACGCCGTCACCGCCTTTCTGCCGCTATTTTATTCAGACTATTTATATCATAACATTATTTCAAATAATTTTGAATATACGTTTCACCGACAGATGGATCGAAAAAGATCCATGGGCAACGTTTTGTCCTTCCCCTGGCATAAACATGACCGCTGAGCGTGCGCGCATTTTCGAAACAAATTTGTTGACAAAACCGGGAAACGGGAATATGATAAACACAAAAGTTGGTCTAGGTAAAAAAAATGTCCTTTATCAAAAATATTAACAGGAGGGCAAATCTTATGGTTCAAGGAAATGATTGCCGTCTCTCAGACATGAGGCCGGGAGACCGGTTTCGCATCGTAAAACTCGCTGTTCCCGATCCTATACTGAAAAGGCGCTTGCTCGATTTAGGATTTGTACCAGGAGGAGAAGTCGAAATCGGGCAGAAAAGCCCGCTTGGCGATCCGACCGCCTATCACGTTTGTGGAACGACGGTCGCATTACGAAAAGAAGAAAGTGACAATATTTACGGGGAGAAGATCCACCATGGCTGAGATGACGTATACGATGGCCTTAATGGGAAACCCGAACACCGGCAAAAGCACGTTGTTCAACGTCTTGACAGGCTTGCGCCAACATACCGGCAACTGGCCGGGAAAAACGGTCACCCGTGCTGAGGGGGAGTTCACTTACCGCGGCGCCACATACCGCCTCGTCGACTTGCCGGGGACGTACTCGCTTTATTCCAACTCTGCCGACGAAGAAGTGGCGCGCGACTTTCTTCTGTTTGAACGGCCCGACATCACGGTTGTAGTCGTCGACGCAACAGCATTAGAACGCAACTTGAATCTGGCGCTTCAAGTATTGGAAATGACGAACCGCGTTGTGATTGCGGTCAATTTGATCGACGAAGCGAAAAAGAACGGTATTCATATCCACACTGAAAAATTAGCCGCCAAACTCGGCGTGCCGGTCGTGCCAGTATCGGCCCGCAACCGGGAAGGCATCGATGCGCTGCTCGATGCGGTGGAGGCGATGGCCCAGGGCCGCATCAGCACCACCCCGCTTTCCATCCGGTACAGCCCGGAAATCGAACAAGGCATCGCCCGACTTCTTCCATTCGTGACAGACATGGTGGGGGACACGTATCCGGCCCGTTGGATCGCTCTTCGTCTCCTTGACGGTGATGCCTCGTTGCTTCAAGCGCTGAAACAGCCGCCGCGACCATTGGCCAAGGAGGGAAACGCATATGCTTGTTGCGGATCCGTCAAATCGGTTTGACCAATTGATGGAAGAGGCGAAATCATTCGCACCGGCCGATACGCGCGAACAAATCGTTACTTCGATCTTCCAAACATCAGCCGCGCTTTGCCGGGAATGTGTCACCGATGCGAAGAGCGGAAAACGGAATCGAACGGAACAAATTGACCGGATCGTCACGTCAAGGCGGTGGGGATTTCCGATTATGCTGGCGCTGCTCGCCGCTGTTCTGTACGTGACCATCGCCGGCGCCAACGTATTTTCCGATTCGCTCGCCCGCTTGTTCGGAACGATTGAAACGTATCTCACCATGGCCTTTCAAGCGGTTCACGCCCCCGATTGGCTGCACGGTCTTCTCATACTTGGCCTGTATCGCGGCACCGCCTGGGTCGTCAGCGTGATGTTGCCGCCGATGGCGATTTTCTTTCCGGTGTTTGCGCTTCTTGAGAATTATGGCTACTTGCCGCGCGTCGCCTTTAATATGGATCGGCTGTTTAAAAAGGCGGGCGCACACGGCAAACAGTCGTTGACGATGGCGATGGGCTTCGGCTGCAACGCGGCGGCCATTATATCAACACGCATTATCGAATCGCCGCGCGAGCGGATGCTCGCCATTTTGACGAACAACTTCGTTCCGTGCAACGGGCGCTGGCCGACATTGATCTTGCTTTCATCCTTATTTATGGCGGCCGGCTATACAGGCGGATGGAACACGTTCGTCACCGCCGGGGTTGTCGTCGCCATCGTGCTGTTTGGCATCGTCGTCACGTTGGCCGTTTCATGGATATTATCGAAGACAGCCTTGCGCGGAATCCCGACCCATTACACGCTGGAGCTGCCGCCATACCGGCGCCCAAAAATCGTCGAAACGATCATCCGGGCCACCCTCGACAAATCGCTTTATGTGCTGAAACGAGCGGTCACGGTCGCGGCGCCAGCCGGCGTGATCACGTGGATTCTCGGCAATATCCATCTCGGCGATACGACCGCACTAGCCGCTTTCGCCGGCTGGCTCGATCCATTCGCAAAAGCGCTGGGCTTGGATGGCTATATTTTGACGGCGTTCATCTTAGGACTGCCGGCCAATGAAATTGTCGTGCCGGTTTTGTTGATGGGATATTTATCAGCAGGGGCGCTGACGGAAGTCGATGATCTTCATTCGCTTACGCAAATCTTCCTTGACCACGGCTGGACGTGGCTCACCGCCCTCAATATGATGCTGTTTTCCTTGCTTCACTATCCGTGCGGCACGACGCTCGTCAACATTTATAAAGAAACAAAAAGCGCGAAATGGACGTTTGTCGCCTTTGCCTTGCCGACAGCGATCGCCATTGCGGTCACCTTTACGACCGCGCAGCTGGCGAGATGGTTGGGGCTTATTTGACTCCTCTCCCGGGATTCATGCAACAACAGACTGCCCTTCCTAATCCTCTCGCCTATGCGTTGTTTTAAGATGGGCGCTGTTCAGCAAATGAAGCACCTTCAAAGATAAAAAAGGATGTCCCTCTCGTTTTGGGACATCCTCCCTCTAGAAATGTTGATATATCAAGGCTTTTCGGCCTCTCAGGGGTGCCGAAAAAATATTTTTCGACAAAATCCCTTACATCCTTTTTCAGTTTTGTGGATATCTTACAGACCTAGGGTGCGCTTCGTGGCCACGCCTGGATCCATTTTCCTGACGTGGGAGGAAGTGTATTCGATGCACCCTTGGATCTCCGCATCGCTGATGAGGACGAACCCTCCCATGTCTCCGGGCGTCTTTGCGCCAACATTCCCTCGTTCGGTCTCGTCATCAGGCGGAGGCCGGCCAAGCTCCTTTCGGGACTCGAGGTCGAATGGATGAGATCACGCCAGCTTCTCCGGTGTCATCCTGTTGTCCAACACTTCTTCCGTTCGTGGGGGGAGGCCTTAGGCCGCCCGGTGTGGAACATGGGACAAGACGTCCTGCCTCATTCGCTCCGCGTCAAACGCTTGTTTCTTCGTGCAAATCGCAAACAGCACATTCAACAGCTTTCGGCATAACGCGACGATGGACTGCTTTCCGGTCAGCGGGTTGACGGGCCGGGTCGTATAGTACTCATGCAGCTCGCGAAACGCCTCATTGTGCCGGATCAGCGGAATCACCGCCCGAAACAGCACCGATCGCAGCCGTTTCCGTCCCCGCTTCGAGATGTGCTTTTGCCCTTTGCGCTGGCCGGAGGAGTTCTCCTTGAGCGTCAGGCCCGCCAATTTCACCAATTGACGCGGGTCCCGATAGTGGGCAAAACTGCCGATCTCCGCCAGCAGATCGATGATCGTGGCATCTCCCAACCCGTCGACCGTTTTCAGCCATTGATACTCCATCGTTGTTTGAACCAATGCCTTCAACTCGGCGTCCAACGCTGCGATTTCGGCCTCGAACTGGCGGTATTGGCGGACGAGCGCGGCGATCTCAAACCGGGCCATCGTCGTCCCTTCCGTCACCCCAATCGAGCCCTTCGCGGCGTCGATCAACGCCTGAATTTTCGCTTTCTGCGGGCATTTCAGCCCTTCGCTTTGCCGGTACGCCTCCAGAAGCTCCTCGGCGGTCCGACCCGCCATATCGGCCGGAAGCGGCGTCCACTCCAGCACCGCCAGCGCTGTTTTCCCCAGGTCGCGAAACACGGTCCAAAACTCTGGAAAATACCGATCCGTCCAACGGATGATCGCGTTTTTCACCGCCGCCTGTTCCTTCCGGAGCTTCTCTTTGAGCGTGCTCCCGACGCGCAAATCCGCTTCGATCTCGTGCAGCAGCCGGGGGACGAGGAATCGCCCGTCTTTCGCCAGCCTGGCGATGACCAGGGCGTCTTTGGCGTCGTGTTTCGTCGGCAGGTTGTCATCGAGTTCTTTCGACCGGCACACATGCGCCGGGTTGACCATGACCAGCGGGATCCCGTTTTCCTCGAGGAAGTAGGCCAGGTTCAACCAGTAGTGCCCGGTCGGCTCCACGGCGACGATCACCTGTGCCTTCCCGAACGCTTTCCTCCCCTCCTGGATCGCTTCATACAGCTGTTGAAACCCCTCTTTCGACTGGAAGATCGGGAACGACTTGCGAAGCACGCGCCCCCGGTCATCCACGAAGCAGGCGTAGTGGGTTCGTTTCGCGATATCGATGCCCACGACCAATGTGTGTTCCGTGACTTGATTGATTTTCTGATTTTGTGTACAATTCATCTGAAGTCCTCCTTGGCATGATGGTAGGTATTGTTTGGCACCCCTGCATCATACCAAGAGGGCTTTTTTTGATCAAGTCCCCGGAAAAGCTCCTAACGGGAATGCTCCATTTATAAAGATTGTGTGCAGCAAAGCGAAAAACCATTCTAGCAAAAGAGATGGAACGCCCGCCGACAAAATAGCCGCCTATTTAGCGGCTTTTCTAACATTTTGGCTATAAAATTGATAGCTGTTGCGTACACTCTTTGCCCTATAAAGAGCGTAGTCAGCATGGCGGATCAATTCTTTCGAAGAGTTTCCGTCCGACGGATAAACAGCGATTCCTATGCTAATGGTCGCAACGATTTTATGTCCGTTGACAAGGAAAGGGGGTTGCATGCTTTGCTGCAGTTTATGAGCTGTTTTCTCGATCTGCGCATCATTCGCTACATCTTTTACTAATACTAGGAATTCGTCTCCCCCAATCCTGCATGGGATGGCATTCGCCCCAATATTATCCTTCACCCTTTGGGCGAATAACTTCAGCAACTGATCCCCTACATCATGGCCGAACGTATCATTCACTTCCTTGAAGCGGTCCATATCTATATACATGACAGCCAACCGTCTATTCTCCCGTTTCGCCTCCTCGATTGACTGTCGCACGAGATCGAGAAACAATCTCCGATTTGGAAAGCCGGTTAACGAATCATGGAATGCTAAATACTTCAGCCTGTTTTCGTAATGAATCCGTTCAGTCACATCAAGCATAATTCCTTGAATGGCCGGATTTCCGTCGTATTCGATATACGAAAGCGACAACCTTACATAAATCGTCCTGCCATCAAATGTGTCCACTTTCTCGATAAAAGAGAGTTGCTCACTCAAGGTGTTCTCCCACACCGCTTTGTTTAGTCTCGGCAGATCTTCCGCATCGGAATGCCTACAATATCGCTTTTTTGCTTCGCCCCGAGCAGCTGCACGGCGCTGATGTTTGCGTAAATAACCATTCCCTCTTGGTTAAATACGAGCACTCCTCCCGGCAAATGTTCAAGAAACGTTTTGTAACGCTTCCTGCTCGCTTCCAGCTGCTCCTTCATCTTTTGAAGTTCCCGTTCCTTCATCTTTCGTTCTGTAACGTCACGAACAACAGCGACAAACCATCGATGCCAATCGCCCTCCCCATCCAGCGGGGTAAGAACGGTTTCATAATGTTTCCATCCATTGGACGTTTCCATTTCATCTTCATAAGTAATCGTTGTTTTCATTTGGGCAGCCTGTTTGTAGTTCTCCTTTATTTTGGCTGCCCGTTCCGGAGACAAAACATCTTCAAACCGCTTACCGGTGACATTGTCCATGCCGATAGTGCGACAGGCTGCCTTATTGGCCCATATATAGCGAAAGCTGCAACCGTCGGATTTCGCAACAAAAATCATATCGTCTATAGCGTCGAAAATCTCCCGTAGCATGCTGAAATGATGCTCGATCAACGACCTCTCGTCCTGTTCCATACGGCCCCCCGATAGTCAATAAAAACTTCTTTTTCACTCACTGCTGTTTTAATTAGTCTTCTACAAGCCTTTGCTTTCCTCCAAAAAGATCGCCTACCTATTCATATCAAAGATTTTCCTCTGCACTTCATGAAATTTCAGCTTCGAAATATATGCCACTTTTTCGCTATTAAGAAAGTGGGCTAAATACGTTTCGCCAACCTGTGTAATTTTCACTACCTTTTTTAAGTTAATGATATAGGAACGGTGAGTTTTAAAAAAATCATCATCCAACTCCTTTTCGATTTCGTTCAGCGTCTCCGTTGTCTCATATTGCTCATTTACCGTATGAATCACTGTTTTTCTGCTTTCCTTTTCTACGAATAAAATATCCTCCATGGGCAACAAAACAATAGCGTTTTTCGACCGGATTCCAAGCCTTTTGCTTGGCTGCTTCGCTGGTGTAGCCCATCGCTTGGCCATATCGATTAGTTTGCGAGCTTTTTCGAGTGCATAAAAGAGACGCGTCCGCTCAATCGGCTTCACGATATAGTCCGTAGCAGACACTTCAAATGCCTCTACGGCAAATTCATCATATCCAGTAATAAAAATCACCTGAACAGAGGGCAAAAGCTGTTTGCATATTTTTACTGCCTCCATGCCATCGAGCCCGGGCATACTGATATCCACCAACACAATATCCGGCTGTTCTTGAAGCACGAGCTGCAAAAGTTCCTCTCCGCTTGCCGTCTCAGCCACAACATTGTAATGGGGAAACAAGCGGATAAAATGCCGCAAAATCGTTCTGGAAGACGCATCATCATCAGCAATCACAATTTTTAAATCTTCCATTGTTTCCTTGCCTTCTTTCTAATCCCCTATTTTGAATGAACCCCCTCCCTTGGTTGGCAGAACATTGGCTTCTAACATTTCTTCCAGTTGAGCAATGCGAAATACTTCATTCTCTTCCGATCTAGTTCTGAAAACCATCGCCTGTTTTTCTTTCTCTTTTGCAGGCATCGATGAAAAGAACAGACAATCCAATTTTGTTGAATCAACAAAAGGGACAGTGAATAAATTGAAAAGCCTATATGAAAACACTCGATTTCCTGATACACCGCTTTAGGCGCTTCTATTGTCTTATATTTAAGTTCGCTTTTAAACGCTCTTCTACATCTGCCCATTTTTCGTCGACTCATATAAACACATTATATCCCCCGGTTTTTTAAGTCAACATCATTTGTCCATTTTCATCTAGCGACACTTCAATTTGACGGTGCTCCTCTTGGAACGTGTAAGATGTTTTACCGATTTGAACTACTGTCCCCTCTTTAACCACACCAAACCTCACCGTTTGGCCTTGGGGCACGGCAATGTGTGTAACGACTCCGGAAGCCGAACCAGCCTCTTGAATAAACGCCCCTTTTCGGGCCAAGGCGCGGCCGCCGCGCATAACTCCTTTTACGTTTAGAAAACCGCCGGAATGAATGGTACAGTTATAACACCCTTGGCCAAAAACGGTTATATCGCCGCTGCAGTAGATCGTACTATTCAACGCGTAGGCCATCTCGACATAACTGTGCTCACCATTTCCATTCATATGTTGTTTCGTCGTTGCCTTAATGTCTTCAAGCAGCTTGGTGAGCCGTTCAAGGGAATGGAGTTCGTTCGGAATACTTGAGAAAAAACAAAGTTGAAGCCGCTCAGCTAAATCGAGCCAAACTGGCTGGAGCTGCGAATGGCCGCCCTTTTTCACCGCTTCGATATACTTTTGTCCTATTGATGACAAAGGACGGAATTTATAGTCCATTAACAGCTTTATTAGCGGGAGTAACCTGTTTTGTTTCCAATTTGTCCTTTTAAATGCCGGAGAATTGATTAGTTGTTTTATGGAAGAAATCATTCTTTCAATGTATTCTTCAACCGAGCTTAATAAATGTGCAAGCTCAGAAACGAGCATACGGCCTTCCCCTGCCGAAATGACGCTTCCAATGACATTTTGCCTAATAAAGACGGCTTGTTTTGACGTAACCGTCGCCCGGTTGACATTTTGAAACACCGTCACATTGCCCTCTGCCTCAACGTTCATTCCGTCTTCCACGCTGCCGGTAATATCGACGTCACCATGAAACCGGATATTGCCGGAACTTAAATCGACATCGCCTTGATGAGTAAGCTTGTCCACTATCCATATATACACATCCATCCCTTGTTGTTGGAACACCGGCCGCCCATTAGCCAACGCCATGATTTTCGTCCCGTTTTCAATTGCTGTGACCCCTTTTCCTAAATGGACCGTCACCGGATGGACAGGTTTAGGCAGAATCGGCTCGTTCGTTATGGTCATGCCAGGAACACCTGGAATCGGAGGGTGAACGACCGCGATGACTTGTCCGAGGTGAACAGAAGGAATACGGTTTACTTCGCGGAAATCGACGGTACCGTCTTCACGCAGTCTCGGTCTTGCCTGCTGATGGCCTATATTGACCGTTGGCTCCACCCAGCCGTTTTTTCCTTCCCGCGGCTTCATCCCTCTCGCAATGACGAAATCTCCCGGTTTTGTTGCTTTAGCTGCCTCGGCCATCGCAATAAAATCAAACCCTTGAACAACATTTAACGATTTTAGCTTTTGCAAAATCTGATTATATCCGAGGCTGTTGCGCACTTCAATATGCTGCTGGGCTTTTAACTCAATATGATAATCAGGATCGATATCTTTAAGTTCAAAACGTTTTGTTATCCCTGGCTCTATGCGCAAGATAGCGTGCATCTTGTCTTCATCGACAATAATATCCCATTTCGTTTCAACCGTCTCCTCAAGTGTTTGTATTTCCAGTCGATCCCCTTCCGTTATGACTGTCGTCCCAGTCACAGGCTGACCATTTTTTAAAAGGAGAACGCCATGCCCTACAGTAATCGTCGGATAGCATAGCGGCGACAAACGATAAAAAATCCGCCCTTCCTTTACCCATACTTTTCCATTTGTACAGTTCTCTGTTGCTTTTGACTCTGTTTTTTTGTCGTTATCTGCTGGGGAGTTTTTTTCTTCCCCGACTATGTCAGGCGCCTCTGCTTTCTTTTCTACCTTCATTATCTTTACAACGGCCGGTCTCGAACCGATGCGCCAAATCCCTTTTGTCTCTTGTTGAATAATTTCAATCTGCACTTCTTCACGATTGCTTTGCAACATCGCTAGGCCGGCATGAATTGCCTCATTGATGTTTTTTCCTTTTGAAATGACCGTCTGTCCCATCAACGTTCCCCCTTTGCCTAGAATGTTTACAACCTAAATACACTCCTTTTATTCAATCTTCCGGTTTGCCGGCAATTCTCGCTTTCACTGAAAACATTCCCACACTTGTCGAACCATTGTGGATTCATTTGCCCGATCGTTCGGCTGCCCGACATTACGTTGATGCCAAAGCAACGTTGACCCGGTTTTCAGGCGTTAGGGCTTTGTCATGTTAGCTTACCCGGTTTGCCTAAAAGATACCCTTGCGCAGCCGGGACTCTCAGCAGTTTTGCTTGGGCAAGATCCACTTCTTTCTCGATCCCCTCTAAAACGAGCACCATTTTTCGGCCGCAGTAGTCCGCCAATAAGCTGACTATTTTTTGTTTTTCTTCATTAGAGGCCAACCCTTGAGCAAAATACCGATCCAATTTTACATAATCCGGCTGTAACTCAATAATTTTTTGCAAGGTCGATGCCCCTTTGCCTACATCATCAATAGCAATGTAAAACCCGTACTCTCTCATCGTCTGTATCGCTGCTTTTAGCCCGTCGTCCCCCCATATGTCCTCCTCTGCTTTTGTTTCATTCAGTTCGAATACGATTCGGTTTTTGGCGTACGGGAAGCGTTCAATTATCCTTTTTAAAAACGGCTCGAACTTATGGTGCAAAACCGTGGACGGATACACATTTACGAAAAGTAGTCTTCCTTTCTTTTCTAAAAAAGGAAACTGAGAAATGGAACTTTCTAACAACACTAGATCGAATTCGTATAAACATCCTTCCTCTCTAGCTGCTTGAAAAAGACGTTCAACATAATTAACACCGTCGACCCGTACTAATGACTCATAGCCGAAAATGCTCCAATTAAACAGATCCCAAAGCGGCTGGTAAACGTGTTCAAACTGTTGTCTGTTGATCAGTTTTCTAACAGAGACTGAGATCACGCATTCACGGTCCTTTCATAGGTCGTTAATCGTGTATTGTACCGAGGGATGAGTACGACCATTAACCTAATATAGCTTTTGTTTAGATTTCAATATAATCTTTTTCCATGCGTCTGTCTAACTCCATTCGCGCACGTGAGGCATCAATCCAACCCTCAGCAACAGCCGAAAGGACATATCAGGCTCTTTTTTTGACTTTTTACGACATATTTATTGTTTTTTTGTCGAAAAATGCAGAAGCTTCCTTTATCTATGGGAGCGCTTTTCTTCACATATTGTTGCTAATTTTTCGAGAAACAGGTTGACGTCCAACGGTTTTGTCATGTAGTCCGAAAATCCCATTTTTAAAGCCTTTTCAATCTCTTTCGGCACGGCGTTGGCGCTAAGTGCGATCATGGGAATATGCTTTGTCCGCTCGTCCCTTTGCAGCATTTCCAATACTGTATATCCGCTTATATCCGGGAGATTGAGATCGATAAGAATAAGATCAAATTGGCCATTGGCAGCTTTTTGCAAGCCTTCGCTACCATCGCAGGCAAACGTCAACAAAAAATTGGGAAATGGCCGCAACAAATGCTCTAACAGTTTTAGATTGGCTATATTATCTTCAATATATAAAATGTTTTTATTCCCGAGCTTCAATAGCCGATCCCGATTGACTTGTCCGCCTCCTAGCGAATGCGGCCGGCCGTGGAAATGATTGAGCGCCGGCAGGCTGAACGAAAAATCGCTCCCTTCCCCCAACTTGCTTTCCACCCTAATCGTACCGCCCAAAAGGTGGAGAACTTGTTTGACAAAAGCCAAACCGATGCCATGACCGTCAACACGAGTGCCTTTGACTCGATAAAATGGCTCAAAAATATTTTCTTTTTCTTCGTCTGGGATGCCTATCCCGTTATCTTTTACATGTATAATCACGCTGCCGTTGTTATATTTCCCTTCAACAACAACCGTGCTGCCCTCATGGCTGTATTTAATAGCATTGTCGAGCAAATTCAACAGCACTTGCCTCACTCTTGTCGCATCTGTGTATACATACACTTTCTCATCAAAATCCGATCGGTCTTTAATGTCGATGTTTTTCTTATTAGCTAACGGCTCGATTAATTTAATACTTTCTTTAATAATGCTGTTCGGGTGAACGACATCATAAGTTAAATGCAGCCTTCCCGTTTCGATTTTTGCCAGATCTAACATTTCATTGATTAAATTTAATAAATGACGGGCACCGCTTACTATTTCTTGCACAAACTCCCGCTGCTGACCGTTTAAAGAATTATCCATTTCCAGCAATTGGGCGAATCCAAGCACGCCGTTCAATGGCGTCCGAATTTCATGGCTCATACGCGAAATTAAATTGGATTTCGCCTTGTTGGCCTTTTCTGCCTCTTCCTTTGCCCGCAGCATCTCTTGTTCCATTATTTTCCTTTCCGTAATATCGATCGCCGAACCGACAACTTCAATCACCTGGCCGTTCTCTTTTATAGGGCGCAAACTCGTCAAATAGTCGATTCCATTTACGTTCCCCTCATAGTACAACGCTTCCCCTGTTTCCCACACATGCCGGTAATACCGCTCTTTTTGGTCGGCGATGCACTTCGGCAAAAAATCATGCAATGTCTTGCCAAGCACCTGTTTCGGATCAAGCCCTAAACTATGAAGCAGTTCGCCGCCGCATAACGTATGAACGAACTGCTCCCCCCTTTTCGTAAACTTAAAAATCATTCCTTGCTGTTGGCAAATGGTGTTCCATAAATCTTGTTGTGTTTTCTTTATACGCTCTTGATATTTTACAAGTGGTGTAACGTCTCTTCCGACCATAAACAACCCGATGACATCTTTTCCCCCTGTTATTGGAATAAACGTAAACTCCATGATTACCGTTTTTTTCTGAGCTGTTCTTACTAGGGCTGATAAAAAGCAAGGCTCACCCTTTTTCACCTTTCTCAAACATTCCTCAACTTTTTCATAATCTTGTTTGTAAAGCAGCTCATACAAGCTGGCCGGCGGCGCGTCACGGTGAACCTGCAATATTTCTGCCGCCTTTGGATTAATGGTGACAATTCCTCCCTCAAGATTAGCAGACAATACAAGGTGCGGATTGTAGTCCACTAGACATTGATAATGAGCTTCTGTAAGTTTTTGTTGCCGCAGCGCTTCCCGCCGTTCGATGGAAGCGATCACATTGACCATGACCAATATCGCAATCGTAATCAAAGCGAGAATGTAAGCTAAGCCATCAGACGGAATCGATGAAGCGAATTCCGCCCACGTTATTTCCCCGTTATAAGGTAGTTGAAACGATGTCCCTTTCATTGCGATATAATGCATCGCCGCGATTCCGCCTCCCATGACAACGGAACTGATGATCTTTTTTAAAGGCCAATTATTTTCTGCACGGCAGGCAACAAAAAGGATCAACAAAGCCAAGAACGAGGTGAAAAAGGAAATCACAACTGATAGACAAACAAAAAACGGGTGATGGTGCATAGACATTCCCGTGTTCATCCCTGCAATCCCCACATAATGGAGCGAACTAATGGCAGTCCCCATCAAGACGCCGCCTAAAACAAAGCGCCAAGCCTTTCCCCTGCTGCAACAAACTAAATACAGAGCAAGGAACGACCATAACACGGCCAACAAAAACGATAAAACCGTCGGGATCACTTTATAGGCTATAGGGGAATATAGGCGGTACCCAAGCGTGGCTGTAAAATGCATAGACCAAATTCCTAAACCGGTGATTATGGCTCCCATAAACACCCAAATAATTTTTTCTTTGTCATGGCTAACGGCTTTTTCAGAAATATTCAAGGATAGGTAAGAGGAAACGACAGCAATAATGACAGAAATGGCAACTAACCATGGATCATGATACCCCGTAATCTCCATAATGCCTCCCCATTCGTTAAAGTCAAAGACAACATCATCATATAAAAATGCACCACTACAAACAATGGAGACATCCATCCAGCATTGCTGTGATTTATCGCCTAGTTTATAATTTGGAAAACAATGTTTCAAAACTAAAAAGGATGGGCAACAGTCAATCGCCCATCCTTCTTTAGCTAATGATCATTCTTATACTTCTCTTACTTCCTTCGTATGTGACACATCCCCTTCCACGACAACATGAAACCTCTCCCCATCCGCCTCCACAATCGTCACGCTCGTGCCGTACATATACGGCGGCGCCCAAAGCTGGTCAAGCGGCGCGCCTTTGAAGGCCGCCACGAGCGCTTTCAGCACGACGCCGTGAGTGACGATTAACACCGTTTCTCCTTCGTGCCGCCTAACGATGCGCCGCACCGCTTCCAGCGCCCGCTGCTGCACATCGAAAAACCGCTCGCCGCGCTCGGGGGCGTACCGATGGGGCGCGTTCCAAAAATAGTCGAACGCAAGCGGATCCATCTCTCGGATTTCGTCATGCGTCTTGCCTTCCCAATCACCAAGATGAATCTCGCGCAACCGTTCGTCCTGATAAATCGGAATGGGCCGCCGGCCGCGGACGAGCTCGGCCGTTTCGCACGCCCGGCCGCTGGTGCTCGCATAAATCGCGGCCAACTCGACCGCTTCAAGCCGCTTTCCAAGCCGCATGGCGTCTTGCCGTCCTTTTTCCGTGAGCGGCGAGTCTTGCCATCCTTGCATCCGCTTTTCCACATTCCACTCTGTTTCCCCATGTCTTGTCAAATACAATGTTGTTGTCATGTCCTCCCGTATGTCTCCCCTCTATCAACCTATCCATTATTCAACAGCCGGTTCAAGCAAACGAAACGCGGCATGTTCGTTCCTGTCATCCTTGATCTCCCGCTTGAATGCCGTTGGGCAACACAGCCATCGGATTTGGAGCTTCTCACCAAATCACCGGCTCTGTTCATATTTTCCAGTTCTTTTTCACAAGTTTCGTTAGTTCAATTCCTTCCGACGTTTCGATGTGCTCAATCGCATGAAATCCATGGCGTTCATAAAAACGAATGGCGGGCGCGTTGCCGCTGCCGGTCGTTACAACCATTCCGCTTGCCGAAGGCTCTTGCTGAAGGACAAAGGCAAGCAACGCACTGGCGATCCCTTGGCGAAAACAGTCCGGGTCGACCATCAGCCGGCAAAGGCGAAGCGTCGGGCCGTTCCGCTTATAAGCGATCGCCCCCACGAGCCGTTTGCCCTGACAATAGCCGAAAAAGCGCTCGCCGCATTGTTGCAGCGCATCGACCGTGTCGCGCAGCGGCGGAAGCGCCGTGCTCCCGATGAGCTGCGCCTCGATGGCATACGCGCGCCGTTGCAAATGAAGCACCTTGGCGGCTGTTTTTTTGTCTGCTAGTTGAAGTTCCCGGATCATGCCTCTCTCCCTCTCCGTCAGCCAAAAAGCGGCCTCCCGGGCCGCTTGTCGTTAATGAATGACTTCCTCCATCGCTTCTTGCAGCGAGCGATAGCCTGTTTTCTCATCGCCGTCTTTTCGCACCGTCCATTCTTGCTTTTCAAGCGCCACCTCGCCCCGCTCATTGCGGACAAACGGCATATGAACGACGATCATTTCATCATCTTTGTTAATCGTATAGCCGATGTAATAGCGGTTGCCTTCACCATGCTCTTCAAAAATGCCGACTTGGTCAAGGTCATACGCTTCCATCATCGGCTCAAGCGTATCAATAAACTCCTCGATCACGACACTTCTTGGCGCAAATTCCATCTTCTTTTCCTCCTCTTTGCCTATCTCAACGTTAGTGTGCGGCAAAACGGGGAAAAGAATGAACGGAAATGATCGGCTACGCCGGCGATTCCCCGCAGGCGGTGCGGCTATGTTCTTCAAGCCATTGCTGCAGCTTTTCCGCTTCAAGCGAACGGCTGAAATAAAACCCTTGCGCATAATCGCAAGCCATTTGTGAAAGAAGGACGACTTGCGACTCGGTCTCAACCCCCTCAGCCAGTACTTCAATATCCAGGCTTTTTGCCAAATGGATGATCGTATCGACGATCGTCGCATCTTTTGAGTTTTCAACAATACCTTGGATAAAACTGCGGTCGATTTTCAACAGCGACACCGGCAAATTGCGAATATACGCAAGCGAAGAGAAACCGGTGCCAAAGTCGTCGATCGCCGCCTGCACGCCGAGCTGCTGCAATTCGATTAAAATGTGCCGTCCCGTCTCAATATTTTCCATCAACCCGCTTTCCGTCACTTCCAAAATGAGCCGGTCAGGCGCGAGCCCGGTCTCGCGCAAAATGCGCTTCACATGCTCGACAAGTTCGGGACGATTCAGCAGAAACGGCGACAAATTGACGGCCAGCTTCAAGCCGGGAAATTTTCTTTCCCATTCTTTCACTTGGCGGCACGCCCGTTCGAGCACCCATAGCGTAATTTCAAAAATAAACCCGCTCTCCTCGGCCAACGGAATAAAATCGAATGGTGGAATGTCGCCAAGCACCGGGTGGCGCCAGCGCAGCAACGCTTCGACCCCCATCGTCCGCCCTTTGGCGAGCCGCACTTTCGGCTGGTAGCATAAATACAACTGCCCGCGCATAATGGCAAACGGCAAGTCTTGCTCGATGATGGCCTGCCGGTGCTCGGTCGGACGATAAAAGGCATAGCCGTTTCGCCCCCGCTCTTTCACTTCATACAACGCTTGATCGGCGTATTTCATCACTTGCTCAATCCGGTCGCTGTCTTGCGGGAAAAAGGCGATGCCGACTGATAACGTCGATTGAATGAGTTGTTTTTCGTAATAAAACGGCTCGTGAAAGGAGCTGACAAGCCGCTCGGCCAATGTGGTCATCTCCGTTTTCGTCACATTCGGCAACAGCAAGACAAACTCATCGCCGCCGACGCGGGCGAAAAAGTCGTCGGGACGGAGCGCTTGCTGGACGCGCTTGACCGCCTCGCGCAAAAAGTAATCGCCGGCCTGATGGGAAAAATGGTCATTGATCCATTTAAACTTGTCAAAATCTAAATAACAAAGGGCAAACGGTGTGCGGCCTGTGATCAGCCCATCAATATGCCGTTCAAAATAGCTGCGGTTGGCGATGCCGGTGAGTGAATCAAAGTAAGCGAGCTGGCGCAGCTTTTCCTCATACCGTTTTCGCTCGCTGATGTTTTTCACGGTCACAATAACGCAATCCAACGCTCCCGCCTCGTCAAGAATGGCCTTCCCTTGCGCTTCGACCCAAATCCATTCGCCTTGCTCGCCCCGCTTGCGGAATTCTACGGTTTGCACCTCGTATGTACTGTATAGCTCAGCCAGTTTTTGCGCCACGACCGGCGCGTCATCCGGATGGACAAACGCCAGCACATCTTCGCGCGATATCGGGTGGCGCTCATTCGTTTTTCGTTTCCATGACGGCGGAATGTACACCAACTCGCCGTGGCGTGAAAAAATCAATACATAATCGCTCGAGTGTTCGACAATCAGCTGCAGGCGCCGCTCCGCTTCTGCAAGCCGCGCTTGCAGCCCATCCGCCGCTGTTTGGCGGCGAAGGACGCATAACATGGCCGCCGCCTGGCCGCGTTCATCGATGATCGGTGACATTCCGGCTACGAAGGAACCGCCGGGCAATTCAATCTGAAAGGTGGCCAACCGCTCTTTCATCCGTTTGGCTTGCGCCCGCCCTTCGGCCGCCAACGCCTCCTTTTCTTCCCGGCCTAACGCCAAACGGTCAAAGGCTGGATTTTGATAAATCATGACACCTTGCCAGTTAAAGATGACGACTGCTTCTGTGAAGTGATGGAAAAAGGCCGTATACTTGTCCATGCGATGGTACCTCGTCATTGATCAAAATATGCCGTGATCCTCACTTCCATTTTTACGAAAATACCGGCAAAAATCAACAAATTTCACAAACATTTTGTCAAAAACATGAAACCGCCCGCCAGTGGCTTTCCGGTCACCCGGTTTGCCGCTGACGGGCTTTGAGCGGACACGTTTGGCAACACGTTCCCCCTTTTGTTTGCACATACAGGCAGCACGTTGTCCGCTGCATGCCGCTCGCGCCTTTCCAAAAGCGGCGGAGCGGATTGTCTTTTTGACCGAACAGGCGGCCGTCGGCTTCATGAATGAGAAAGCGGAAATCATCCCGCAGCCGGTCAGTGATCGGGGCAAGCGCCTCATCCTCGAACCAACGTTCATACACCCAATATACATAAATAGCAATATTTTCCCATAAAATAAGCGGCGAGATGCGCGTCAGGCGCCGCAACCGGACGATAAGCGGGGCAAACAAACCGGCGAATACGTCGCGAACGGCTTGCTCGCGCCAACGGCTGCGCTCGATGCCGCATACTTCCGCTTCCGGCGGCTCCAAGCGAAAGCGCGGCATCCACATCTCCCCTTGGTTGTCCGTATCCAGCCAAATACGTTCAGGGTCAAGGATCAATCGTTTGTTCCATACCGACATGGCGTATAAAGCCATCGGCGCCAAAAAGCTTAACCGTTTGATAAGCATGGAAGCGGCAACCGCGTCGTTCGCCGCCCCCATCTCGGTACGGACGTGTGCGACATACTTCACGAGCTGTTCGTTATCGTTCAGCAGCCGATCCAACAACATCGATGACAAGACATTGGTGGTCTCGCTTGAGAAACGGTACGTTTCCAACGCTTTCATTTCCTCTTCGCTTAACCTCATCACGATACGCCTTCTTTCTGTAGGATGCGCCGCCCTTTTCCATACGGGATGCAAAGCGGGGTGCCAAAGAGCGGGTCGTACGTAATTTGGCAGTCCATCTGAAACACATCTTTCACGAGCTGGCAGGAAATGACATCCTCCGGTTTCCCTTCGGCGTACACCGTTTTGTCACGAATGGCGACGAGATGATGCGCATAGCGGCATGCCAAATTGATGTCATGCAACACCATAACGATCGTTCGCCGTTCTGTTTCGTTCAACTCAAACAACAAATCCAAAATATCGATTTGATGCGCGAGATCCAAGTAGGTTGTCGGCTCATCAAGCAAGATGATGTTTGTTTCTTGCGCCAGCGTCATGGCAATCCACGCGCGCTGGCGCTGACCGCCGGACAGCGAGTCAACGGGCCGCTCGGCGAGTTCGGTAAGCCCGGTGGCCGCCAAGGCGCGTGCAACGGCGCGCTCATCTTCGTCGCTCCATTGCCTGAGCCACGTTTGGTACGGGTAACGCCCTTGCTTGACGAGCTGAAGAACCGTCAATCCTTCCGGAGCCACAGGCGACTGCGGCAAAATGGCCAGCCGGCGGGCAATGTCTTTTGTCGATTGTTTGGCGATTTCTTTCCCATCAAGCAATACAGCTCCGCCTGTCGGCTTTAACAACCGGGCCAAGGCGCGCAAGAGCGTCGACTTGCCGCAGCCGTTCGCGCCGATGAACACCGTGATTTTCCCTTTTGGAATCGTCAAGTTCAACCGATCGATAATGAGCGCATCCCCGTACGACAATGTCAATTCTTTCGCCTGCAGCGCGTGCATGCTTGCCCCCTCCTTCATTTATGGTTTCCGAGTTTGGTACAATAAATAAATAAAATATGGCGCACCGAGTGCGGCCGTAAACACGCCGGCCGGGATTTCCGTCGGCGCCAAAAGCATTCGCCCGGCCAAATCCGCTCCCATGACTAACACGCCGCCTAACAGCGCCGCCGTCGGAAGCAGCGCGCCAAACGCCGAACCGACAAGCCGACGCGCCATATGCGGTGCCATCAGCCCGACAAACCCGATGCCGCCGGCAAACGCCACCGCCCCACCGGTGAGCGCTGTACTGAGCAACACAAGCCCGAGCCGTTGCCGTTCGACCGCGCTGCCAAGTCCAACCGCCAGTTCGTCGCCCAACTCTTGCACATTGACGTGCCGGGACACAAGCACGGCCATAAGAAGCAGTCCAATGACCGATGGCGCCATGAACGAAACGTGCTGCCAAGATGCCCCATATACGCTGCCGGTGATCCAAACGTTTGCCTGGCTCGCCCGGTAAATCGGCCCGACGATCATAAGCAGCGTCGTCACCGCCTGCATGAGCGCGGAAATGCCGATGCCGACCAGCACAAGCCGAAGCGGGGCGAGACCGTTTTTCCACGCGAGCCAATACACGAGCCACGCAGCGGCATTGGCGCCAAGAAAGGCTGCGAGCGGCAGCCAGTGGATGCTGACGGTGAGGGAGTTGTTTTCGTCGCTAAACAGTGCCAAAAAGGCGACGACCGCGGCCGCTGCCCCACCGGTGATGCCGAGCACATCCGGCGAAGCGAGCGGATTGCGCACCATCCCTTGCAAAATCGCACCGGCGGCCGCAAGCGCCATTCCAGCCAACCAAGCGACAAGCACACGCGGCAGGCGGAACGTCAAAATGACCGTTTGGTGGATCTCTTCCCCATATCCGAGCAGCGCTGCGGCCGCTTCGAACGGCGAAATGCGCATCTCCCCGCTGCCGACGCTGACAAGAAAAAGCAAAACCGCCACCGCCCCGAGCGCGGCCATCACGGCGGCAGCTTTTTTGTCATAGAAAAACGAGACATGTTTTCCCATTCGGACCGTGACGTATTTTTTCATTTTGCTGCCATCCCCCTGCGGGCAATGTAGATGAAAAACGGAACACCGATCAACGCGGTGACGATGCCGACCGGCACTTCACGCGGCATGAGTATGTAGCGCGCCCCAATATCAGCCGCCAAAAGCAAAATCCCGCCAAGCAAGGCGCAGTATGGAAGGAGCCAACGATGGTCAATGCCGGCCAGCGCCCGCGCCACATGTGGCACCATCATGCCGATAAACCCGATCGGGCCGGCGACGGCGACCGATCCGCCAGCCAACAGCACGACTAACAGAGCGGCGGCAGCCTTGATCAAGTTCGTCCGCTGCCCGAGCCCTTTCGCTACATCGTCCCCCATCATTAAAATATTGACATGCCGCGCCAACAACAAGGCCCCGAGCCAGGCGGCGGCCAAATACGGAAAGACGACTGCCAACAGCTCCAGATTCCGGCCGGCGACCGATCCGGCCAGCCAAAAGAGCACTTCTTCGAGCGCTTTTTCATTGATCGCCAGCATCCCTTGCGTCAGCGAAGCGAACAAGGCAGCGACCGCCGTACCGGCAAGCGTCATCTTCAGCGGCGTTAACCCGTCTTGCCCCGCGGCGCTGATCACAAACACGATCGCCGCCGCTACTGCTGCGCCAATAAATGCGACCCATGACAACATCTGCAAGGAAGAAACAGAAAAAAACGTCACGACAATGACAATGAAAAAGCCGGCCCCGGCGTTGATACCGAAAATACCCGGTGAAGCGAGCGGGTTTCGCGTCAGCGCTTGCATGAGCGCCCCCGCCATCGCCAAGCTCGCCCCGACCGCCGCAGCAATAAGCGCCCGCGGCAGACGGACTGTCGCTACAACCAAATGGGTGTTCGAGCCGTTATTGTCAATAAGCGCTGCCACTGCCTGCCGCCAGTTCGTATCGGTATATCCGTACACAATGCTCATCCACATGGCCGCAAGAAGCAAGATAAACAGCCCGATGAGGCCAAACGTTTTTTGACGGTTTGTTGCGAACATTCCCGCGATCTCCCTTGCTTCATTAATTATATATCTATCGTTAAGTCTATTTGATAATGACTCTCATCGTCAACATTTTTTATGATTTTTTCATGACGTTCCCATCATTTTTTTCATTTTCTATTGACAGTGATTATCACTGTTATTTATTATATTAGCGTAAATGAAACTCATTATCAATATCAAAGGGGGATTTGACTGTGAAATTGAAGCATCTTACTCTGCTTTCCGCCTTCATTCTTTCTCTCCTGCTTCTCGCGGGCTGCGGCGGAAAACAGGAAGAGACGGCCGAGCCGGCGGAAGACAAGGAACCGAAAGCGGAAGAAAGCTATACGGTTGAGCACGCCATGGGCACGACCGAAATCAAAGGAACGCCTAAACGGGTCGTCATTTTAACGAACGAAGGAACAGAAGCGCTGCTTGCATTAGGCGTGAAACCGGTCGGCGCTGTCAAGTCGTGGACGGGCGATCCGTGGTACGACCACATTAAAGATCAAATGGACGGCGTCAAAGAGCTCGGTCTCGAATCGGAGCCAAACGTGGAAGCGATCGCCGCCTTGAAACCGGATTTGATCATCGGCAACAAATTGCGCCATGAAAAAATTTACGAGCAACTGAAACAAATTGCTCCGACTGTGTTTGCCGAAACGCTTCGCGGCAATTGGAAAGACAACTTTATGCTTTATGCAAAAGCGGTCAACCAAGAAGAGAAAGGAAAGCAAGTCATCGCTGAATACGACAAGCGCATTGAAGACTTAAAAGCGAAACTCGGCGACAAGTTAAACATGAAAGTCTCGATCGTCCGCTTTATGGCCGGCGACGTCCGCATTTATCATAAAGACTCGTTCTCCGGCGTCATTTTAGACCAACTCGGCTTCGCCCGCCCGGAATCGCAAAACGTGAACGACTTTGCGGAAACCGGCGTGACGAAAGAACGCATCCCGGCCATGGACGGCGACATCTTGTTCTACTTTACATATGAAACCGGGGACGGCAAAGCAAGCGAACTTGAGAAAGAATGGATCAACGACCCGCTCTTCCAAAACTTAAACGTCGCGAAACAAGGCAAAGTGTACAAAGTGAGCGACACGATTTGGAACACGGCTGGCGGTGTGCTCGCAGCCCACTTGATGTTGGATGATATTGAAAAATATTTTCTGCAAGAACAATAATGCCAAAAATGAAGCTGTACAAAACGGAGCGTTACACACGCTCCGCTGTACAGCTTTTTTGTTGACTTTTGCGCCATCCTCCCCATTATTTTAAAGCATTGGGGATCCATAGCACCATTTGCGGCCAATATGTGATCACAAAGACTAGGCATTTTCCCTTAACCGTTCTTTATTGCCAACAACTTCACTACTGCTATAGTACGCCCGTTTGGCCGGCACGATTGCCAGCGCAGTGGCCGCAACAATTCCCGGGATGGCGAAAGCAAGAAAATTCATCGGGGTAGGAAGCGCCATCGACAGCAGCCATCCGCCAACCATCGGCCCAAACATTCCGCCAAACCGCCCCATTCCCGATGCCGTGCCAAGCGCCGTTGAACGGACAGAAGGCGGGTAGTATTGGGAAACGTATGCTTGGATCAAATGCTGCGCCCCGACAGAGCTTGCCCCGGCTACCGCTACGAGCGCATAAATGTATAGCATATCCCCTCCAAATCCTAACAGTGTCATCGCTACGGCGCCGATGGCATATAAAAAGGAAAGCATTTTTTTCAAATCGTATTTGCTGCTTAAGCGCGCGACAACGATCGCCCCAACAATCGATCCGCCTTGCAAAATCATCAAAAAGGCCAAGCTGGAATTCAAGCCGTACCCGGCTTTCATCATTAAATTCGGCAGCCATGTGTTCAACCCGTATACCATCAACAAGCTCATGAAATACGTTGTCCAAAATAAGACCGTGCTTAATGCCCGCTTTTCCTTAAACAGCTCCACAACCGGCACTTTCGCCCGTTCCTGGCGGTCTGTCGTAAATTCGTCTTTCTCCGACAACGGCACTTCCGGATTTACTTTGGCCATTATGCGAACAATTTCTTGTTTGTTTCCCGTTTGCAGAAGGCGCACTACCGTTTCTGGAGCATACTTGTAGACGAACGGGATAAATAAAAGTCCAAAACCAGCAACCCAAAACACTGCTTCCCAGCCGAATATTGGCATGAGCGTCATGCCAAACACCGGCGCCAACATGCCGCCGACCGAGTAGCCGCATAATACGATCGTCACCAGTAAACTTCTTAACCGTTTCGGTGCGTAGTCGGTCAACAACGCGGTAATGTTCGGCATAATGCCGCCAAGCCCCAAACCGGCAAGGAAACGATAAATCGAAAAAGTCGTTGGATTATCTGCAAACCCGCAAAGCATCGTAAAAAAGCTGAATAAGAATAAGGAAAGAATAATAGCGGGCTTCCTCCCGTACCGGTCAGCCATCATCCCTAACAAAATTGCCCCGAACACCATCCCGAATAATCCGTAACTGCCGATCGTCCCCGCTTCGACAGAGCTTAATCCCCACTCTTCAATCAACACGGGGACTACTGTCCCGTAAACGACTAAGTCATAGCCGTCAAACAAAATAATGAGAAAACATAATGCCACTAACCCAAAATGAAAACGGTTAAATTTGCTTGCATGAATGATTTGTTCAAGATTGATCGTTTGCAATGCACTCACCCCTTTATAATCAGTTGATCGCTCGTCGCTTTCATCAAGATCGAAGCGCTGCCTTTCCTGTACGAGAAAAGGGAAACGTTTACATTTTGATATAGAACCGTGCTCCCAATCCCCTCTCCTTTACTGTTTTATATAAATAGTGAACTAATTTCACTATACAATAAACCATTTCCCTAGTCAAAACTTTTTTAATATTTTATATAGTGAAATTACGAACAAATCTCTTTCACGATCTCGCTCTTAACATCGAAAAAACCCATCCACCCGAAATGAACGTCGGATGGATGGGTTTAGGTTGTTGTTATCGAAAAAAACCGACTCCCACTCCGGTTAGTCGGCCAAAAAACCAAAAGACTTCGAAATTTCCGCCACACAATCCATAATATACTTCCCTGCCTGCTCGTCGGCCGTCTTCGGGATCCGCTCGGTGAATCCGACTACCGTTACCGCAGCAACGAGATCGCGCTGGAAGTCCAAGACCGGGACGCTAAACGACGAGACATGCTTGACTAACGGCTCTAACGCATACGAGAAGAACCGTTGTCGAATGCCTTCGATCTCCTCTTCCAATTGTTTGCGCCGCTCATCAGTCAATTTCCTCAACTCGCTTTGCTTCCATTCCTTTACTTGCGGATCGCGCTCATCCTTGAACGCCGCAAACACTTTTCCTGTCGCTGATAAAAGCGGAAGCCGCGTCCCGACTTGCGCTCCAATGTTTAAGCCGTAATTGGCGCTGTATATATCAACGATCACAGGCCCGCCATGAGTCCAGACAGCCAGCAAGGCGGTTTGGGACGTCGAGGCACTGATTTCGCGCAAATATGGCGTAATTTTTCCGATCACATTCCGATCCCCTAACGCTGCCGCGCAATATTCGATGAATTTTCCACCAAGTGAATACGTCCCATCTTTTTTGTCGCGATACAACACATCAAGCATCGTCAACGTATTTAAATATTTATATAAATTGCTTTTCGTAATGCCGGTTAGTTCTTGAATTTCCGTGAATTTTAACGGCCGGTTTTTTGTAGCGACAATGTCAATAATGTTCAAGCCGACTTGCAGCGACTGGATCACGTTCGTACTTTTTTCATTTTTGATCATGATAAGTTCCCCTTTTGCCTTTTCTTCTTTAACGAATGTATCAGCCACTCCCTAAAAAATCAATCTTTTAACAATATATTTTCGATTTTTTATCGTCCTTTATCTGCGCGTGAACGCAGATGGGGAATTTTTTAAAAATGAATATTGACAATAGTACAAACTTTGAAATATTCTATAAATAGATAACTAAGTTATCAAATAGTGAACAAAGGAGGGGCACACTTGAACAAATACCTTGTTCTCATCCGGAGAACGAACGAATTCACCGGGCGCACTCTCCCAGCCCACCGCGACTTTCTCGCCGAATTAAAGGAATCCGGAACGCTCCTTCTCGCTGGGGGATTTGCGGATCAAACGGGTGGCGCCTATATTTTGCAATGTTCGTCGCAAAGCGAAGCGGAAGCGATCATTCGCCGCGACCCGATGAATGACCCAAATGAAGCCGTTTACGAACTGAAACAATGGAACGCAAACTAGATGACCAACGAAAGGAAGTCGAAATATGAAACTTATCACGTTCACGAAAGATGGCCTTACCCGTATTGGACTGGCGGAAAGCGATTACATCGTTGACCTTCACCGCGCATTCTATGAAAAGCTGCGGGCTGAAGGCAAATTGCGCGCCCAACAAATCGCCGACGCCTATATTCCCAACGATATGGTCGGCTTTTTGCAAGGTGGAGATGAGAGTCTAGACTATGCAAAACAAGCCGTGGAGTTCGCCCTTTCCCATGACAGCGACGTGCCGCTTGTGTTCAAGCGGGAGGAAGTGAAACTGGAAGCGCCGGTTCCGAATCCGGGGAAAATGATTTGCGTCGGCCATAACTATCGCGAGCACATTTTGGAAATGGGCCGGGAAATCCCGCCATATCCTGTCGTGTTTGCGAAATTTGCCAATACCGTCATCGGCCCGGAAGATGATATCCCGTTCCACCCCATTTCCGAGCAGCTTGATTATGAAGCAGAGTTTGCCTTTGTGATTGGCAAGCGGGCCCGCAACGTTTCGCAGGCTGAAGCGCTTTCGTACGTCGCAGGCTATACCATTGTCAACGATGTCACATACCGCGACTTACAGCGCCGCACCCTGCAATGGCTGCAAGGAAAAACGGTCGATGGCAGCGCGCCGATGGGGCCATGGCTTGTAACAACCGATGAGTTGGCCGATCCGTCAGGTCTTGGCATCGCCCTCTTTGTCAATGGAGAAGAACGGCAACGGTCCAACACGGCCAATTTAGTGTTCACCGTTCCGTATCTCGTTGAATTTTTATCCGGTCTCATGACGCTTGAACCGGGCGATGTCATCCTCACCGGCACGCCGGGCGGCGTCGGGGTGGCCCGGAATCCGCAAGTGTTTTTAAAAGACGGGGATGTCGTCCGCATTGAGGTGGAGAAGATTGGGGTGCTCGAAAATCGGGTGAAAAAAGTGGAGGTGTCGTCATGACCAACACGGTTTTATCTTCGGCATCGGCAACGGTCAACGAAACCGTTGACCGCATTGTCGAGTTGGTGCAATCGCTTTCTGAAGAATTGATCCGTTGGAAGCCGTCGGAAGAGGAATGGTCGATCGCGCAAATTCTCTCCCATTTAAACGAAGCAATTCCGTATTGGGTGGGGGAAATCAACCGGATCAAACAAGACGCCTCGACTGCATGGGGCCGCGGACTGGCGGATGAGGTTCGGCTGGCGGCTGTCGAGGAAGCCCATGTCAATGCCCTGCCCACCGCGGAACTGTTGGCGCAGCTGAAAACGGTTCCGGCAACGGTTGATGATCTGTTCCGGCGTCTGGAGGAAAGCGATTTGTCCATTGTTGCGCCGAGCCGCAATCCGAAATTCAACGGTCAACCGCTGCAATTCATTATTGATCATTTGATTGTGGAGCACGTCCAAAAGCACCTGGGGCAAATCAAGCGCAACGTCAACAAATGGAACGAAACTAAATAAAGGAGTGATCACCATGGCGGAGAAAGGGAATTTCCTGCAAGACCAAGATGTCCTTGATTTCAACCGCGATATCGAGCAATACCATTTGGGCCCGCTTTGGAACGCGATTCCCGATTTAATGAAACATCAACCCGAGCCGCACGCCAAAGCGTACTTATGGAAATACAGCCTTCTGAAGAAAAAGTTGATGGAAGCAACGCAAATTTTCACTCCGGACCGCGGCGGCGAGCGGCGCGCCATCTACTTGCAAAACCCGGGGCTGAACTATCGGAAACCTTGGGGCTGGGCATCTACAACCCAAACGTTGTATGCGGCCGTCCAACTGATTTTGCCGGGTGAAACGGCCCCGTCCCACCGCCACGTGCAAAATGCGCTTCGTTTTGTGATGGAAGGCGAAGGCGCGTACACGATCGTACAAGGAGAGCGCATCTTCATGGAGCGCGGCGACTTCTTGACGACGCCAAACGGACTTTGGCACGGCCATGGCCATCCGGGCTCGGAACCGATGATTTGGATGGACTGCCTAGACATTCCGACAGTCTATTTCTTAGGCGGCACGTTTTTTGAGCCGTACCCCGAGAGGCTCCAAGATCCGGAAGTGCCGGATAACTACTCGGCGCAGCGCTATGAAGGAGGAATGGTGCGCCCGGTTTCTGACCGTTATCCGAAAAAAGCGCCGCTTGCGGCATACAAATGGAAGCGCACACACGAAGCGCTCGAAGGACTGAGCCGCTTTGAGCCGGATCCGTATGACGGGTATGCGGTTGAATACATTAATCCGTCCAACGGTGAAACGGCGTGCCCGACGATCGCTTCCTGGATGCAAAAGCTGCCGAAAGGCTTCCATACGAAAGCTCATCGCCATACGCACGCATCCATCTATCACGTCTTTGAAGGATCAGGGTATACGATTATCAACGGCGTCCGCTTCGACTGGGAAAAAGGCGACTTCTTCGTCGTGCCGAACTGGGCATGGCATGAACATGTCGCTGAAGAAGACAGCTATTTATTCTCAACAAACGATTTGCCGATTCTCGAGAAATTTGGCCTGGAGCAGGAGCAAGCATTGGAGACAAACAATGGCTATCAAACTATAACGGGAGAATTCAAACCCGTTCTCGGGTAACCACTCCCCATAATCAATAGGAGGGATTCATCATGACCAAAACAGATTTGATCATCGTCGGCGGCGGCATCGGCGGCTTAGCTGCCGCTCTGGCTGCCGCTGAAAACGGGAAAACATCGACGGTGTTAGAACGGGCGCCGGAATTTGGCGAAGTCGGCGCCGGCATCCAGCTAGCGCCAAACGCGACATCCGTCTTGAAGCGGTTTGGCGTAATGGATGACATTCAAAAGGTGGCTGTCTTTCCGAAACGGCTCGTGCTGAAAGATGTCTATACGGGTGAAGAACTAAGCACGATGGATCTCGGAGAAGCGTTTCTTAAACGCTACGGGCATCCGTACATCGTCCTTCACCGCGCCGATTTGCATCGCATTTTGTTTGAAGCGTGCGTCCGTACAGGCAAAGTGACGTTTGTCAACAACCAAACGATCGTCTCCGTCGACCAACATCACAACGGTGTTACGGTCACGAGCGAAAGCGGCGATACGTTCACAGGCGATGCGGTCATTGGCGCCGATGGCATCCGCTCAAACATTCGCAAATATTTCTCGGACGATGAGCCTGTCTGTTCAGAATATGTCGCTTATCGCGGTACAATTCCGATCGAGGAAATTGAAACGGACAACATTGAGCTCGATGATGTCATTATGTGGATCGGACCGTACTTGCACCTTGTCCAATATCCAGTCAGAAGCAAACAACTGTACAACCAAGTTGTTGTGTTCAAATCATATCGGTATAAAGAAGGCAGCGACGACTGGGGAACGCCGGACGAGATGGAGCAGCGCTTCCAAGGCAGCCATCCGAAAGTATGGCGCGCCCTATCGTTCATCAACCGTCAGTTCCGTTGGCCGATGTACGATCGGTTGCCGATTGACAACTGGACGAAAGGAAACGTCACCTTGCTTGGCGACGCAGCCCATGCAATGCTTCAATATTTGGCCCAAGGAGGTTGCCAGGCGCTCGAAGACGCCTCGTATTTGGCGGATATGTTGAAGCAATATCCGGACGACTATGAACAGGCGTTTTTAGCCTACCAAAAAGAGAGAATTCCGCGCACGGCTAGAGTGCAACGAAGTGCGCGGACGTGGGGAGAAATTCTCCATGCCGCTGACCCGGTAACCATTTTGCTGCGCAACACCATTTTCAAACAGCGCACCCCGCAAGATTATGAAGTGGCCGACTTTTTATACCATTACGAGCATACAAGTAGAAAAATCAAACCGGAAGTATTATCATAAAGATAAGATGACACTCCCATCCAATGCAGGTGGAAACAGCGGAAAGCTGCTTTCCCCTGCTGTTTTTCTTTTCATTATTTCAACGAAAGAAAGGATCGTGATTCATGAGTCAGTCGGAAACATTATGGTCAAAAAACTTTATCAGTCTTTTTCTTTGCAATTTTTTTCTATTTACAAACTATTACTTTCTATTGGTTACGATGCCGATTTACGCCATTCATGACTTGCGCGTCGATGAGTCATTATCAGGACTTGTATCGGCTGTTTTTTTGGCGGCGGCTATTGTGGTCCGCTTCGCCGCCGGGCCGTTTGTCGGACGCTATGGGAAGCTCGCGATGCTCAAGTGGTCGATTGTCATTTTTATCGTCTCTTCAGTATTATATTTGTTTTCTCATACCCTCATAAGTTTGTTAGCCGTTCGCTTTTTGCACGGCTTAGGATTCGGCATCGCGACGATGGTGGCCGGCGCGATCACCGCCGATATCATCCCGCCGTCGCGTCAAGGGGAGGGAATGGGCTACTTTGTCTTATCTTCCAACCTATCGATGGTCGCTGGACCGTTTTTAGGGCTCTTTTCCTTAGAACATTTAGGGGCGTTTTTAATGTTGGCGGCCGCACTGGCATGTGCTGCCATTGCTTTTTTTTCTTCTTTGTCAATTCGGTTACCAGCGCAGCTGAAGCAGCCGCCTTCTAACCAACAAGTCCGGCTCTCGCCAAAACATATGGTCGAAGTGTCCGTTTTGCCGTTGGCGCTCATTGGCGCGCTGTTCGCGTTAGCGTACGCTCCTGTGTTGTCGTTCGTATCCGTTTATGCCCAGGAACTTGAACTTGGCGAAAGCGGCAATCTCTTTTTCGTCATTTACGCCGCCATCTTGCTTCTTTCCCGCCCGTTTACCGGGAGGTGGTTCGATGCGCACGGTCCGAAAGCGCTCATGGCTTTTTGCACCGCATCGTTTGCCATCGGGCTTGTTTTGCTAAGCATAGCCAAAACAGCAGGAATCTTTTTGCTAAGTGCCGCTCTCATTGGAATGGGCTGGGGAAATTTATTTCCTGTTTTGCAGACGATGGCGATTCAATCGGCCCCTCTTGCGCGAAGCTCTTCTTCGCTCGGCACCTTTCTATCCATTTTTGATATCGGAATTAGCGCCGGATCCTTTCTCACCGGCGTGCTGATGGCCTCTTTCGGTTTTCGGGCGCTGTATATGGTCGATGCATGGTTTTTGTTCGTTGTTTTTATCGTCTATTTTGCCATAATAGGGAAAAAACGCCAAAAAGAGCCCTACTCGGCCCAACGGCAGCGCGCCTAGCTTACAAGATGGTTGCCGTCTAAGGCAAAGTATGATACATTCAAACTGTCAATAACCACGCTAGAAACCGACCAATAAAAGAAAGGAAGAAGAAATTTGAGACGTCCGGCATGGATGGCAGCATGTATGTTGTCAGTTGGCGTTCTTCTGTCAGGCTGCGCAGATGGCAGCAGCCAAGAACAAAGCCATTCGAATATGACGAAAACAGCGACAGGTGATATTCGCGAAACAACAAAATCAACGGAGCATTTGCCGAGCTTTTTAGGGGCGTTTGAAGAAGAGATGGCGATCTTGTACCAGCAGGCCGCTGAACACCGCGAGCTGCTCGAACAAATCCCTTGCTATTGCGGTTGCGGGCAATCGGCCGGCCATAAAAACAACTATGATTGCTTTATCTATGAAAATAAAAAAGACGGAGCGGTCGTCTGGGATGACCATGCGACTAAATGCGGCGTCTGTCTGGAAATCGCTGCCGAATCGATCGCCGCTTACGACCAAGGAAAATCGGTCAAAGACATCCGGCAGATGATCGATGAGAAATACAAAGAAGGCTACGCAGAGCCGACGCCGACCAAACCGCTCTAATCCTAGTGAAAAAGCGCCAAACTTGGCGCTTTTTCTAGTTATCATCGCGCAAAAAAGAGACAACTTCAGGCTACGTCTAACCGAAATTCATCTCCCACTTTCACTTCGTTTAGAAGTGGGAGGCTTCTTTCAGAGAATGTTAACAGGCAGCGATTGACCGAAAAGAAACTCAAAACGATCCTCTCTCAAATTGGAAAGTTTTTGTAAAACCAACTTTTCTTTCCGGCGAACTCGATCGCTTTACGAACAATGCCAATCCTTCACCAGCCTCCCAGCTCTCTATCCTGCCTAGGAGCGTCAGTGGCGGCTGAGCACCGCATACAAATCGTGCAACGTATCGATGCCGCGCCCGCGAAGCTCCTTAAGCAAAATCCCCCATAGCTCCGCCATCGCTTCGACATCGCCGTCGGCGGTATGGCGGCGCACGCATTCAATGCCATAGCACGCCAGCGCCTCATCGAGCGTCGGACATGGATGGCGGACAAGCCGAACAATCGGCTGCATATCGACAAAACGCCCCGCCCACTTTTGCCGGTAATGGCGCCAAAGGGCATGACGCAAAAACGCCAAGTCATGGCCGATATGATAGCCCGTTAAGACACCGGCGGCGATAAAAGGGACAAATGTGCGCAGCGCCTCCGCAAGCGGCGGAGCGGGGGCAACATCGTCTTCCGTAATGCCTGTTAAAGCGGAAATGGATGTCGGAATCGGCTGTTCCGGCCTGACGAGGGTCGCATACGTATCGATCACCCGGCCATTGACGGTTTTCGCCGCCGCTATGGCCAAAATCTCGTCGCCTTGCTGAGGCGAAAAACCGGTCGTTTCCATATCGACGATGACAAATGGAATGTCAGCCAACCGACCGTCCCAGTCGATGACATTTTGTTTTTCCTTTTGCAGCGAGCGTAGCCAATGTTCTTGCTGCCACGAAGGTTCATTGCCTAAAAAGGCGGATGACGCCTCGCGCGGGATGCCGAGCGACAAGAGGCGGAGCGCCCGCTGCCAAAAACGGTGCCGCTCATTCATGAATGCTGGCCACCCGCCGGGCGACAAAGCGCTGCAGCCGCTTCGCGGTGCGCATCGCCTGCTTCAACTGCTTTTGCTCCTCCCGCTCAAGCGCCCGCCATAAAATATATTCCCGCCCATCTTCCGCCTCCGTGCCGTACTTTAAGCGAACATAGTAGTAAACATCGAGTGCTTTCGCTATATCGGCGGCGAGCGCCGCCGGCAACCGTCCGGCTTCAGCGAGTGCGCGCCGCCGCTCGGCCGTCGTGGCCGCCGGCACGCGCATCAGGCAGGCGAGCCACTTTAAAGCGTTCGTGATTTGCACATAACCACTTTGCTTCATATGAATTGCTCCGCTATGCGGCCCCCAACGCTCTGTTTGCACGTTCCCGAACCAACCGAGCGGAACCGGAGGAAATGAAACGTGCTCGCCCATGCGCGCCAATAAGGGCGGCCGGTCGGCTATTGCTGCAAACAGCGCCCTTCTTGCCGCCTCAGCCAGTTTCGCGTCGCCGTAAAACGATCTCATATCCATTGCGATGAACAAAAAACGCACATCGCTCGGCCATCCGCCGTCTACATAGGACGACAGCTGCCGTTCCCAATCGGTCAACGACTGCGCCCACCGCTTGTTGGTTGGCATCACATAGCCGGAACAGTACGGATACCCGGCCTCATACAGCATCTTCGTCCCAATCGCCGCCATGTGACGGACGAACTCATAACAAGCCGCTTCCTCTCCCTTGGCACAGTCAAACAAAATGCCATGATCTTGATCGGTCCAAACCGTCGGCTCACGCCGGCCGATGCTTCCCATCACGTACCAACACCAGGCGGACGGACGGCGGCCGACCGACATGTTGACCGCCTCCCGTTCGGCGAGGAAAAAGACGCGGTGGAGCATCACCTCATGCACACAAGCCATTTCTTCGGCCAGCTGCCCGATGCGTTCCAACGCCAAGTGGCGCCGCCATTCATGCGCCAGTTCATCATGACCGAAGCGAAGGTCGATGACCGATTCGGCCTTTTTTAAGTGATCCATTACCTTTGCGAATAATAATTCCATAATCCCGCATCCTCTTCTAATTGATGAAACCGAGTTATCTCCCGTCCACTCAAAACAAACGGAAAATGACGGTGAACAGGGCGGCATATTCGATGCGCTCCCTCGATATAAGCCGCCCCCTATCGCCGCCCTCTTACTGCCGCACCGCTGCATTCGGCTGGTACGCCGGGTCAAGCTGTTCCGGATAACCGTAAGAGCCGTGCTCACTAATATCGAGCCCGGAAATTTCTTGCTCCGCAGTGACGCGCAATCCGATCGTTTTCTTCATGGCATATAAGATGACGAACGAAACTACAGCCACATACACCGCAGCACCAAGCACACCGACTGTCTGAACAATCAGCTGGTCAAAGCCGCCGCCATAAAACAACCCGGCTTTGCCGATGCCTGTGATCTCAACCAACCGCGGCGAAGCGAAAAACCCGGTTGAAATGGTGCCGATCACACCCGCAATGCCATGGACGGAAAAGGCGTAAATTGGATCATCAATTCCTTTTCGTTCAAAATAGATGGATGTCCAGAACGTCAACGACCCGGCTGCCGCTCCGATGATAACCGCCGCCCACGGTTCGACGAACGCGCACGCGGCCGTAATGGCGACAAGCGCGGCCAGCACGCCGTTGACCATCGCCGGAATGTCCGCTTTACCGACTAACATTTTTGCTGTAACAATCGCTGCAACCGCCCCTGCCGCAGCAGCCAAATTCGTCGTCAAGGCGACATAGCCAAAAAACCCATCGCCAACTGCCATCGTGCTTCCAGCATTAAATCCGAACCAGCCAATCCATAAAATCAACCCGCCGATGACCGTGTACACTTGGTTATGTCCCGGAATAACGTTTGGCGTTTTGTCTTTATTAAACTTGCCAATGCGCGGACCGAGTAACATCGTGGCCATGAGCGCCGCAATCGCCCCTTGCAAATGGACAACCGTCGAGCCGGCAAAATCTTGCATTCCAAGTTGCCCGAGCCACCCGCCGCCCCATACCCAATGGCCGATCACCGGGTAAATAGCAATGGTGAAAATCGCCCCGAAAAGGAAATAAACCGATAGTTTCGCCCGCTCAGCGAAGCCGCCCCAGGCAATGGCGAGCGACACACCGGCAAACCCGAGTTGAAACAAAAATTTCAGCTCAAGTGGCACATTGGCCCACGACAACGAATCAAACGTTCCTTCTCCCTCTCGTAAAAACCAACCATCTGTCCCGATCAAACCGTTCCCAGCACCAAACGTAATGGCAAAACCGAACGCCCAAAACGCCAACGAGGCGATGGCAAAACTCAATATTTGTTTGCCAGCTACATGCCCAGAGTTTTTCATACGCGTCGATCCCGCCTCAAGCAAGGCGAACCCTACCTGCATGCCGATGACGAGTACCGCCGAGAGCATGACCCATAGAGCATCAAGCCCAAGCATCAACGTTTTTTCACCCATACCTCATCTCCCCCTATCCGTCATTCATCATCACTTTATGTGTTATAATATATAACATAATAAACCTAAAATCAACGCCTGTTTTTTATAGAAACCGGTTTCACTCACAAAAACTTTGTTAAAATTCCTTACACAAATAAAAAACACCCTTCATTACGAAGGGTGTTCCGCACAGCTTTAAGCAACGCGAATCGGCTTGCCAAACGGCACGCGCGGCATGTAATCGTCCGGCACAAGCCAGAACACTTCATAGTCGACTTGTAGCTCTTCGTAAAAATAGCCCGTCACATCGGTGATGTAAAACAATGTATCGATTTTTTGCGCAGCGGCCCATTCGAGCACTTCGGTGTACGACGATTTCCCATGTTTGAAATACTTGATCGTAGCTACGCCGACCGGCGAGACATCGCGAATTTTGAAATCCGCCTGCACAAGCAGCGTGTCCGGACGCAATTTCTCAAACAGCTTGACGATGTTTTGAATGAGCACAGGCCGCGCCGGGCGGTTCGACGTGTCAATCGCCAATGCGATTGAGTGATCTTTCCGCTCTTTGAGCAACGCCAATAAAGCCCGCTGCCATCTCACGATGATCATCCCCCTTATGTGAATCGCCGTGCGCATTACTAGTATAGACGGCGAAATCCGAAAGTACGAACTGTTTTTCTTTCCTTTTCCCCTTTCATTTCTCACCGATGGACAGCCTTGGCCATCAGTCAAAACGCCAAGGAGCGAATCCTTGGCGCTTTGTTGTTTACTCCGGCCGGGACAGCGGGAGATCCGGCGCGTTTTCTTGATCGACCGCCGCCTCAATTGTCCCTTCCGCATACACATCGCTTACTTGTTCATGCGTCTCGGCCAACCCCGCACCGAGAGCCGTGGCTGACTTGTAATCAGACGGATCATACTGGCGCCCGGCCACCTCAAGCGATTGTTTGTTCTCTGTCATTCGCTTTCCTCCCTGTTAACATCGTTCATTTATAATGTGAAACAGGGATGAAAAATAAAAAGAGGAAGTTTATGGATAAATGCATGCATACATCAGGACAAATACGGCAAACTAACGATACACACTAACTAGAGAGGATGATGGCCAGTGAGACAGCCAAAACAAAACGACAGTTTGGAACAGAAACAAAAAAAACAACAACCGGCAAAAAATATGGAAAAGCAACCGGGATACGGAGATAAAAAACTAGAGGGCCCGAACTATCCCGCGGAATAAGGATGGCGGCGCAAAAATGAGACATTTGCTCGCATTGGCGCTGAAATATTTGCTGACGACTACCGTGATGTTTGCCATTTTGCCACTGTTTTTGCGCATTTCATCCGCGGAACTATTATGGTTCAGCCTTTGGGTGACACTTATCGCCTACGCGCTCGGCGATTTGTACGTCTTGCCGCGTCTCGGCAACGTCTCGGCGACGATCGCTGACTTCGGCTTCGTGTTTGTCGCCACTTGGATCGGCATTGGCGCGTTTTACGACGTTGCCGGAGGCGCCATCGTCAGCGCGGCCTTTTTCTCCGCTTTGCTTGCTGCGTTAGGGGAGCTGTTGTTCCACGGCTACGTGCTGCGTTTTGTCGTCGGCCAACATGGGGAGGAAGGGGCGCCGCTGATCGGCCGCCAGTGGCAGACCGAAGCGGCGGAAGAGTTTGACGTCCGCACCGCCCACCCCGATAGCCGCGAAGATGAACGGGCGGGCGAAGACCGGCAAAACCAAGAACCACCCAATCCCCCAGTTTTATAAGCCAGAAAGCGGCCTGTCCAAAACCCCAACCGGATGCTGCAGCAGGACGAAAGCGGTAAGGCAAAATGTAGAAAAGGGTGTCCTTGCGATGGCAAGGCACCCTTTTCGCTTGTCCCTTCCCTCGTTGACAAAAGGAACGGCATCTATCCCCGCTCCTACCGCTCCGGCCGCTTCAAGGACAGAAGCGTCTGTTTCAGTTCCGCTTCCATGGCTGCTAGTTCCCGTTCGGCCTGTTGCCGTTTCAAGCGGCCTTCCGCCTGGATTTTTAGCGTTTCCTCGAGCGTAGCGATCAAGTTTTCTTGTGTCCGCTTCAATGTCTCGAGATCGACCAAGCCACGCTCATTCTCTTTGGCGATGTCAATGCTGTTCGTTTTTAACAACTCGGAGTTGCGCAACAATAGTTCGTTCGTCGTTTCAGCGACCTGCTTTTGCGCCTCCGCCGCCTTTTGCTGGCGAAACAGCGTCAACGCGATGACGACTTGGTTTTTCCAAAGCGGAATTGCGTTTAAAATCGATGACTGGATGCGCTCGACGAGCGTCTCATTCATATGCTGAATCATGCGGATTTGCGGCGCGGTCTGGATCGTCACTTGCCGGCTGAGCTTTAAGTCGTGCACCCGCTTTTCCAGCCGGTCGGCAAACTGGCGCAAATCTTGCACCTCTTGCCAGACCATTTGGTCGCCGGAGCGCTCAGCGGCCGCTTGTTTTTCCGGGATCGTTTTCGTCCGCAGCTCCTCGAGCTTGTATTCTGCAGCCGCAATATAAATATTGAGCGCCTCAAAATACTCTTTATTTTTCTCATAAAGCGTCTCCAGCATCGTGATGTCGCGAAACAGCAAGTGCCGGTGTTTTTCCAGCTGGTCGGCGATTTTGTCGATTTCGACGCCGATTTTTTGATATTTCGCCAACATTCCTTGCAGCGGCTTGGCCACCGTGCCGAACAAGCGGGACAAAAGCCCTTTTTTCGCCGGCATTAAATCATCGGGATTGACTTCCTTAATTTTCGCCATCAGCTCGCTGATCACTTCACCGACCGGGCCGGCGTCTTTCGTCTGCACATGATGCAAAATCGTATGGGAAAACTTGGACAGCTCGGCTTGCGCCGCCACCCCGTATTGCAAAATGGCCTGGTGATTGGCTGGATCGATTTGTCGGGCCAGCGCCAACGCTTTTTCCCGATGTTCAGGTTTTAGCGCATCAAGCGCGTTGGCTCGTTTCTCTTCTTCAAACGGCGGCGCGGTTGGCGGGGAAAACGGCTGGGCAAGCAGATCATCAAGCGTGCTTGTCCGCTCCCGTTCATGAAGCCGTTCGAGTGATTCCATCTCGTGATTCCGTTCGTCCACCATCATTCTCCTTTCTTTGACAGCGGCAAATGAAGCCGGGCTGATGGTTCATGCAGCGACTGCTCGAGCACCTTCGCTTCTGTCTGCAACGACCAAACGTCGGTAGATAACACTTCAAGCAGCTGCCGCTCCGCTGCTGCCGTCAGTTCACCAAGCAGTTGCTCCGTCTTTTGCAGCGCCGCAGCCATTTCCTCATTTTGCACCGGCTGTTGCGACAAGTATACGTATTTTTCCACCATCTCCACAGCCGCCGGCCATTCGTTTAAGAAAAATGGTTGGGCGAGACGAAGCTGGTGCGGCTGCTGCTCAACCGCGCGAATGATGCGGTCGACGATTGCGCTCAGCCGGGAAACAGTTTGCCACATCGTCACCGATCGAAGCCGATAGCGAGCCCGGCGCAGCCGCTTCCATAACGCGCGTGCCTCACGGAGCTGGCTTTGGACGTACGCCCGCTCCTCAGCCGGCGCATCGGCCGGCAGGCGACGGTGCCGCCGTTTCATGACGGCAGATGTCACCCACATCGCCCCCATTCCTGATAAAACCGTCGGTAAAATGCGAAACCCAGCAGCAAAAAAGACCGTCACCGCCACTACCATCCCTACATTCCATGAGACAAACCAGCGCCATATCGTCCGAAGCAGTTGCTTCATCGTCCATCTCCTTCTTCGCCTTTTCTTTCATTATAACATGTCCACACCATGATACGCACAAGCCCACACCGAAGTTTCATCCCGGCAGGCGGCGCGCATAGGACAACGGCGGCGACGAATACGGTATACTAAGCGCGTTGACAGAAAGGAGAATGGGCGTGAAAGGGATCGATTGGCAGCTCGTCTCATTCGTCGTTGTGTCACTCTTCAAAGAGTATTGGTGCTATGCCGGATTGCCGCGCGTCTATTACTGGCGGGCGGCCGACGATGACCAAAAAGCCGCTTAACGGCGAAAGCAAAGGGTGGCAATGCAGCCAGGGCGCTGACGGTAAACAACGAAAAAGAAAAAAACCGGCACCATCGCCAACGCCCGCGGCTTCGCGCTTCACGACGCCTAGTCAAACGAAAAAACGGCGGCCGCCCACATCATGCCCCTTCGCCGGTGCAGGCAGAAGATGCCGCCATGATGGCTGCCGCTGAAGCAGTCGTTTTTATTCGTTCACTTCGTCACATCCACTTCATGGACGCGAGCGCCGCCGAACAGTTCGACGCGGACGGCCTTCTTTTCCCCATCCGCGCCGGCGGCAGCCACTGTGTATGTGCCCGGCAAATACGGGCCGATTTTTTTGACGAACGGATCTTTCGTCGTTTCCCCTTCCGTTTTGACTCCGTTGACAATAAGCGCTGCCCCCGGGTCGTCGACGCGGACGTGGATAAAATATAAAGCCGGTTCAAACAAATAGCGGTTCTCAAACACATGGATCGTAAACACTGGCGGACGGGACGTCAATCCTTTAATATACACGTGCCCCCCTTCACGCTGGCGGTCGAACTCCTGATCAAGCGTTTTATATGCCTCAGGATGCCGTTCAACATAGGCGAATAAAGGCGCGAGCGTTTTCTCATTAATGGGCACCGTTTCATCGGTCGTTCTCAGCATCGTTTGCAAGGCAGCCGCATTGCGATCCTCGATGGCTTCTTTTAACCGCATGATGGCGATCTCCCGGCTCGCTGCCGTCTTCAGTGCCCCGTACCCGCTCCAAATGAGCGCGCCCGTCCCCCATGCGACAGCGACCGCCAAAAGAAGCCAGCCAATAAAGCGGTACCGTTTTTTTCTCTTTTCTCTGGACAATAGGCGCGCTTGCTGCCGTTTCTCATAACGCGCCAACGCCGCCGCACCGTCTTGTCCGCCGCGGCCGTTCGCTTCCCCCTTGTTCGTGTGCGATTCCACCGTATGGGATTTCATGATGGTTTCCCCTCTCCTTCTCTCTGTCTAGTTCCACTTTATGTCAGAGACAGGGAATATATGTTACACGAACAATGCTACGTCTTTTATTATACGGAGAAGCCAACAAAACGGATAGCCATTTGCATCGCTCCCGTCATTGGAAGAGGGAAATGTCCGGCCGCTCCGTTTGCTGCCCGGCCTGCCGAAACATTCGTGCATAGAGCGCCGCGCTAGCGAGCGCCAGCATCCCAAGGCCAACAAACGTCCATGTGTATCCGACCCACGCTGCCGCTGCAAGTGACAACGGCGCCACCATCCGTCCGATCGTAAAGCGGAGGCTGGCTGCGGCAAAATATTGGCCGCGCATGTCCTCAGGCGCCATTCTAGACACAAATGATTGCTGCAGGCCGGCCGTCATCAGTTCGGCCAAGGTAAACAGCACCATAACCGCCGCAAATCCGAAAAACGACGATGTTTGACTAAACAGCCACATCGTAATGCCATATAAAACAGACGAGCCGATAAACGCCCACCGTTCCGAAAAACGCGCCATCTGCCGCGTCACCATGACCGTGCACAACGCCACGAGCAGCCCATTTTCCGCAATGAGCAGGCCAAAAGCGTTGGCACCGTCCACCGTCCAGCCCGCCCATAACGTTTCTTTATGAAGCGTCTCTTTCATATAGACCGGAAGCAACAAATCAAGCTGCATAAACGTCTGTGCGATAAGCACCCCGGCTATGATAAATAAGAAAAAGGTGCGGTCGCGGACTATGACGGCGTACTGGCCCATTTGTTCACGCCAAAACCGCGGCCACGGCACGGTTCCCCGCCCTCCCACCGAATGCGGGGCTGTTTCGCGCAGCTGTCTGGCCAACATAGCGGCCATCGTTAAACAGGAACACGCCGCCAAAAGCAGCAGCCCAAACAGATGATCGGCATAAAACAACCCGCCGATCGTCGGGCCAATCACGACCGAAATATTCACCGACGTATAAAACACCGCAAACACGTGACTCCGGTCTTTCTCCGGCACGACGTCCGCAACCATCGCCTGGCTCGCCGGCCAATAAAAAGCGACGCAAATGCCGGCAAACGTAAAACAAAGAAAACCGGCAAGCGGCGATGACCACCATGGGGAACTGGCCAAGGCAAAGACGAGAAACGCCGCCCCCTGCCCGTAAGCGGACAGCACCATCATTCGCTTGCGCCCGAACACATCGGCGCAATAGCCGCCCATCAAATTGGCGACCACGGAAAACAATTGCGACACAATCAATAGCATACTGGCCGTTTCTTTGCCAAACGAGTCCGCAAAATAGATGGCCATAAACGGAAAAAACATCCAAAAAGTCGTATTCATGAGCGTCTCGCCAAACAGGCGGACTTGCAAGTTACGATCCCAATCGCGTATTCGCATTGGTGCCTCCTCCGCGATCTTCTCATTTTTTACAGCCTGCTGAACATTATAGCATAGTTTCCGAAGTTGTTAGCGAAATATTTTTGCACAAAAAAATCCTGCCCATCTGTATGATGAGCAGGATCACCATCAATCATCCGCCTTACTTACGGATAAATTGTTGCGTCCAAATATAGCCGTTTTCTTCAAAACCAACGCCGATATGCGTAAAGTTTTTGTTCAAAATGTTCGCCCGGTGGCCTTCACTGTTCATCCACGCATTGACGACTTCTTGCGGAGTGCGTTGGCCTTTGGCGATGTTTTCCCCGGCGGCTGTGTACGAGATGCCGAATTTTTTCATCATCTCAAACGGGGAGCCGTATGTCGGGCTGTTGTGCGAGAAGTAGTTGTGGACCGCCATGTCACGCGATTTTTCACGGGCGACTTTGCTGAGAGCCAAATCCACTTGAAGCGGCGGCAAGCCGTATTTTGCCCGTTCTTTATTCGTTAGTTCCACGACTTGTTGCTCATAAGCGTTTAAGCCGGTTGTTTTTTGTGTCGTTGTGTTTGGCGCCGTTGCTGGCGTTTTGGCCGGTGTTTGCGTATTGGCTGCCGGTTTCGCCGCGGCCGGCTGTTTCACTTCCGCCTGCTGTGTTGCCGGTTTCGCCGGTTGGAATGAAACAAACGGGAAGTACTGTTTCAGCCATTTCTCAAAATCTTGAACGTTTGTGCTTGTATATTTTACTTGATATACGTTCGCTGTCGGGCACGTTACTCCTGCTGCTTCTGTTTTCGTCGTTGCCGCAAACGAAGCGCCGACAAGTGCGACCGAAGCGGCGATCGTGGCTAACATTTTTTTCTTCATCACAATTCCTCCTTAACATTTCTATTTTCAAAGTTTCAAAGACTTTCACTATTTATCGTCACACTATCGACTCGGGCTTTGTGAACAGTTCCCGCTGTTCTCTTGCCTGCGTTCCCATTATAGCACGGGTTTTTTGTAATATTTTTGGGGTTAACTGGAAAAACAAGGCCGTTGGGGGAAACTAGCAAAAAACAAGCTTGTTTTCATTGCCAAATGCACATCCAGACCGGCGGCGGCAACAGCTGGCGATGGCATCCTTTCACTCACTTCCGTCCCTTTTTTTCTTCTATCAGCCTATTATTCTATATTTTTCTTGGCAAAAAGGTGTTGACAACCTCTCGGATCGGCTGTTCCATTTAACAATTATTACAGCATTGTTACAAAACAGACGGCACGGTTCATCCTATTGTTACAAACAGAAAAGCCGGGGCGGCAAGCCCCAGCTTTGATGGCCATCTTATTCTTTATCAACGACAAGCACCGTTTGCACTTCGTTCGGCTTCACCTCGACGGCAAACGTTCCGTGTTCGTCTACCGTGAGCGAGGCGAGCGGCTCCTCATTGAGATTCGTGCGAAAGACGCCCGAGAGCGGCTTGTTCCATTGAAACGCCGCCGCCGTCGCCTTTGGCGCCGGATTTTGACACTCCACACGGCTAAAGCCATGGGATTCTTGGGTCGTTGGCGTCCTCATCCATTTCTGGTTCGGACAACGCCCAAGTTCGGGGCTGTGTCATCAGCCCATCCCATCAGGTTAGCGTGTACCCCAATGGGCGGCGCACCTGTGACCAGTGCGCTAGGTGCTCAAACCCGAAATCGCTTTGGCGATGTTGATGGCGCCATTCAAGTCAGCGTGGAGGGTGTATCCGCATTTTTGGCATCGGAAGCGGATGCCGTTTCGGTTCGCTTTCTCTCGATGACCACACTTGCACGTTTGGCTTGTATAGGTCGGATTCACCCACTCGACCCGAATGCCTGCCTTTTCGGCTTTATAGGCAATCATCGTTTGCAGTTGATGGAACGCCCACGAATGAAGATTTCGTCCTGCTTCTTTTGCCGAAGCGGCTCGTTTCCGAATCCCTGTCAACTCTTCCATCCGAATCACGCCAACACCGTTGGCGAGGGCAAAGTTGACGATTTGACGGCTGATTTTATGGTTCATATCTTTCATCCAACGAGATTCTTTATCACCGATTTTGCGAATCATATGGAGCTTTTTGGCTTTGCCCAACGTTCGCCGCAAAGCCGCGTATCGTCGGCGAATGAAAGCGCATTGGTTCCCTTTGAAAAACAACGATTTCGTTCCTACGCTGGCAACGGCGATATAGCGAAACCCCAAGTCAACGCCCATCACCTTTGTTTCGTGCCGCGGCTCCACTTCAAAGGTGATGGCAATCGCCAAGTACCATTTCTTTCTCTTTTTGTAGAGCTTGGCTGCCCCTTGTTTGGCGGTTCCATCGAGCAGCCGATTCAGCCACGTTTCTTGATAGGAACGCACGACGACCGGCACGCCAATTCGTTTCTCCAGTATGGGGAATGAAACCGTGTAGAACTCTCCTTTCTTTTCCACCTTTACGTTTTGGTTGTTAAAGCAACACCATAATGTTCGGAACTTCTTTGTTTTCTGGTTTTTCTTTTGAGACTTCACTTCCCGAATCGTCTGATTGACGACGGCGGAAGGAAACCGCTGCGACGAAAAGTCTTTAAAAATTTTGCTCGTCGCTTGATTCAGCTCGGGATGATTCAACAGCCAATTGGCAAACGCGGTATTCACTTCTGTCATCCGTTCATACATGTCTTGTTTGACTTTCGTTGGGTTGTGCAGCTCCAGCCTGAGTGTGATCGTGGGCATGGCTTCACCCCCTTTTCTTTTGAGATTCCACACCTAAAGAGAAACATGGTGGCTCGAAGCCATCCTCTTAAGGGATTGCCGAGCAACGTCGCCTTTCATCCTACAATTAAAACCGTGGGCCTTCAGACGGCTTTTTCTGTAATTACGCACTTATTCTATTTTTGCTCCCCTGTATATCCACCTAAAGGAATATGATCCTTCCGCGCCACACCGGTGCGGTAAGCCGCTTCGACGACCGCTTGTCTGACGCGTTCGACGACTTTGCTGTTAAACACGCTTGGGATGATGTACGATTCGCTCAACTCGTCTTCCGTGACGACCGAGGCGATCGCCTTCGCCGCGGCGAGTTTCATTTCCTCATTAATTTCTCGCGCCCGGCAGTCAAGCGCCCCGCGGAAAATGCCCGGGAAGCAAAGGACGTTGTTGATTTGGTTCGGATAGTCGGAACGCCCGGTCGCCATGACACGCACGTACGGCTCAGCCAGCTCCGGATCAATTTCCGGCACTGGATTGGCCATCGCAAACACGATCGGATCGCGCGCCATCTTTTTCACATCGTCCACTTTCAAAATGCCCGGGGCGGAAACGCCGATAAATACATCTGCGCCGGCAATGACATCCGATAAACTACCTTTGATGTTATCCGGGTTGGTGATTTGGGCATATTCTTGCCAATACGGATTTTCGTACGTTTCATCGCGGTGAATGGCGCCATAGCGGTCAACCCCGATAACGTTGCGCACGCCGGCAGCAAGCAAAATTTTCGTGCAGGCGATGCCGGCGGCGCCAATGCCAGTGAGAACCACTTTAATGTCTTCGAGCTTTTTGTCGACGATTTTTAACGCGTTAAGCAACCCAGCCAAGAGCACGACCGCCGTGCCGTGTTGGTCATCATGGAACACCGGGATGTCAAGCTCTTCCTTGAGCCGCGCTTCAATTTCAAAGCAGCGCGGCGCAGAAATGTCTTCCAAATTGATGCCGCCAAACGCCGGCGCAATCGCTTTTACGATTTGGATAATTTCTTCCGTGTCTTTCGTGTCCAGGCAAATCGGAAACGCGTCGACCCCGGCGAACTGTTTAAACAACATCGCCTTCCCTTCCATAACCGGCATCGCCGCATACGGGCCGATATCGCCAAGTCCGAGCACCGCCGTTCCGTCCGAGACGACGGCGACCGTATTCCGTTTAATTGTCAGCGAATACGCCTTGCGCGCATCCTCAGCAATCGCCGTGCAGACGCGCGCCACGCCCGGCGTATATACCCGCGACAAGTCATCACGCGTTTTTACGGGAATTTTCGAGTTCGTTTCAATTTTTCCCCCGATGTGCATTAAAAACGTACGGTCGGAAACGTTCACAATTTTGACGCCGCGAATTTTTTTCAGCGCCTCAATGATCAAGTCGCACTGCTTCGTATCAAGGGCGCTGACAGTAATGTCGCGCACGGTGTGAACTTTGCTTGACGAAATGACGTCAATCCCGACAATGTCCCCGCCCGCTTTGCCGATGGCCGCGGCGATATCGCTGAATGAGACGATATCTTTTTCAAATTGGAGACGAATCGTAATGTTCATCGCTGCCCCGCTTGGTAATGCCATAACCTAATCGTCCTTCCTTGTCTCTATTTTTGTTTTAATCAAGAAATCGTCTTACGGTACAAATGTTAACTTATGAGCTGGAAAAAGACAACCCTTATTGTACACACCCGTTCCTGCAGACGCATGTACCGTTCCGCTAAACGAGAAACGGCATGCATCTTGAACGGTCGCATCATTCTTCCCGCCGTTCATGTTCCGCTGTTGGCAAAACGGCAAGAGGGGTGGCTGACGGCAGAAAAACAAAATGCAAGAAGGAAATCAGAGCAGCGATGAAGTAAAAGTAAAAGACAGGAAAAACAAGACAGGAGCGAAGAAGGATGAAAGAAAAGTTGTTTCTCGTGCTGGCCAACTTGTTTTGGGCCGGCAATTACGTTATCGGCAAGTCAGTCATCGCGGAAACAGGTCCGTTTTGGCTGACATTGATCCGTTGGTGCGCCGCTTTTATCATGTTGGTGCCCGTATCATACTGGCTCGAGCGGCCGCGCTACCGCGACATCATAAAACAATATTGGCTGCCCCTCGCTGCGGCTGGGGGGCTTGGTATCATCGGCTATAACTTGCTTTTGTACGGCGCGCTCGCCTATACGTCGCCGATGAACGCGGCGATCGTCAACTCGCTCAATCCGGCGATCATCGTCATGTTATCGTATGTACTGCTGCGGGAGCGGCTGTCAAAAGCAAATATCGCCGGCTTTTTGTTGTCGCTTGTCGGCGTGCTGTTTATTTTAACGGACGGGCATATGGCGCATGTGTTTCAAGCGGATTACAACCGCGGCGATTTGATGATGCTCGCCGCCGGCGTCGTCTGGGCGCTGTATTCAATTATCGGCAAAAAACTCCCCGTTCCGCCGATTACGGCAACGGCGTGCTCCGTCTTTTTCAGTTTGCTGCTGTTATGGCCGTTCGCCTTTTTTTATCCGTTTCCGGCCGATCAGTTAAGCGCAGCGGGGATCGCCGGAGTTACTTACATTTGCCTGTTTCCGTCCGTTCTTTCCTTTTTATTTTGGAACGTGTCAGTGCAAAAAGTCGGGCCAAGCCACGCCGGCGTCTATTTAAATTTAATCGCCGTGTTTACCGCCATTATCACGTTCGTATTTGGCGGCGCGTTGTCTATTCCACAACTGGCCGGTGGCGCAGTTGTCTTGTTCGGGGTCTATTTGGCGACAAAAGCGCCGAAAGCGAAGCCGGAACAAATGGGCATCGCCGGGTAACGGCTCTCCTGCCGCTTCTCCATAGGCCGAGCGCCCGTCCGTCCCTCTTTTTGCGGCGCCGGCTGACGGCACGATGAAACACGGCCCTTCGCCTGCAACAAAACAGCCCCCTGCCCCTAAAGGGAAACAAGGCAAAGCAAAGCGAGTCGGACCTGCGCACCGCCATCGCTCTTCGCGATCCAAAACGCTCACGCCGACCGCAAACAGAGCGGCAGCACACTTTTTCACATCAAACATACACGGACAAATCCGGCCTGCCGCTCGTCCGAACATGATCGGCCCATTGAGGGGCGGGCGCATGTCCGCAAAAAGCGGCCTCCCTGTCGCTCAGGGAGACCGCTTTTGTTCCGCTATTGAAGCAGGCGGAGAAATTCGCGCATAAACGCCGGCAAATCCGGCCATGCATGGGCGGAAACGAGATTGCCGTCAACGTGGACCGTGTCATCGGACACATACGTCGCCCCGAGCGCTTCGACCCCCGGTTTGCAGGCGATATACGCCGTCAGACTCCGGCCTTTTAGAACATCTGGCATCGTTTCAAAAATGAGCGAAGCATGGCAAATGGCAGCAATCGGCTTATTCGCTTCAAAGAAATGGCGAACAATGCGCGACACGTTTTCATCAAGGCGAATGTATTCCGGAGCGCGCCCGCCCGGGATGACAAGGGCGTCGTATTGCGCCGGATCGATCTCGGCAAACGATGCATGGGCGTCAATCAAGTAGCCTTGTTTTTCAATATACGTATCCCAATCGGCAAAATCATGGACAACGGTGTGCAGTTTCTTTTTCTTCGGGGCGGCAATCGTGACGTTATGCCCCTCTTCAAGCAGACGGTAATACGGATAATACACTTCAAGCGCCTCAACGGCGTCGCCGGTGATGATCAACACTTTTTTGCTCACACTTCTTTCCTCCTTGTCCATTTTTTCCTGCCACTTCTATCATAATAAAAATATACGGACAGGGAAAGGAAAATGATTGTCGAACATATATGAATGACCCGTTGAACTGTCAGAGGGGAGAAAAAAAGATAAAAGGAGGAAGAAGAACAATGACCATTGCCTCCTGGCTCACCAGCTCGCGCCACACCGTCGTCCTGACCGGTGCCGGCATGTCAACCGAAAGCGGGCTGCCTGATTTCCGTTCACCGCGCGCCGGGCTTTGGGCGCGCTTTAACCCGAGCGAACTCGCGACCATCGAGGCGCTGTACCATCGCCGTGAATCGTTCATTGAATTTTACCAATACCGCATCCGCACGTTGCAACAGTGCCAGCCGCACGACGGACACCGGCGATTGGCCGACTGGGAACGGCGCGGGATCGTGCAGACGATTGTGACGCAAAATGTCGATGGCTTTCATCAAGAAGCGGGAAGCCGCCGCGTCATTGAACTCCACGGCTCATTGCGCACGGTTCATTGCCAGCAATGCGGACGACAAAAGCCAAGCTTCGCCTATTTGCATGGTGTGTTGACGTGTGAATGCGGCGGAGTTTTGCGTCCATCGGTCGTGTTGTTTGGCGAGCCGCTGCCGGAGAAAGCCATCGACCAGGCGTGGGATGCGGCGCGCCAGGCGGACTTGTTCCTTGTTCTTGGCTCATCCTTGCAAGTGTCCCCTGCCAACCAGCTGCCGCTTGTCGCCAAACGAAGCGGGGCGAAGCTTGTCATCATCAATTGGGAGCCGACTGAACTCGACCGTTGGGCTGACGCCGTCATTCACGGCCGGAAAATCGGCGAGGTGCTAAACGAGCTCGAGCGACAGTTGACGGAGGTGGAGAAATGAGCAAAGAAACGATGTTGCAAATGGCGCTCGAATCGATCGGCGACCACTCCCGCCTCCGCCATTGGCGCCGCGTCTCAGGCGGCGACATCAATGACGCCTACCGCGTCCAAAGCGATCGGTGTACGTACTTTATGAAAATGCAACGCTTCCCGTCGGCCGATTTTTTCGCCGCTGAACAGATGGGATTGGAGCTGATTCGGAAAACGGGCGCCATCCGTGTTCCGTACGTCTTTGGCTCCGGGGAAGCGGACGGGTGGGGATGGCTCGTTTTGGAATGGGTCGAAGGAACGGAAACGGCGCAGACAGCTGAACAGCTCGGCCATGACCTTGCCCGCCTCCACCAATGCCGCGGCCCGGCGTTCGGACTTGCCCGCGATACATATATCGGGACGCTGCCGCAGCGCAACGGCTGGTACGGCCGTTGGCCCGACTATTACCGCGACGCCCGCCTTCGGCCGCAAATCGAACGGGCGGCCGCGAACGGCCTTCTCCCCCACGAGCGGCGCCAACGGCTTGAGCGGCTGCTTGAACGGCTTGACCAATGGCTTCCGGATGACTGTTTCCCGTCGCTGTTGCACGGCGATTTATGGAGCGGCAACTGGATTCCCGGGCCGGAAGGCGTTCCTTATTTGATCGATCCGTCTGTGTTCTATGGCCACCATGAGTTCGAGATCGCTTTCACCGAGCTGTTTGGCGGCTTTCCGCCCCGGTTTTATGAGAGCTATTGCGAGCTTATACCGCTTCCTCCGGACTATCACGAGCGGAAGCCGCTCTATCAGCTGTTCTACTTATTAGTGCACCTGAACTTGTTCGGCGAAACATACGGCAAGGCGGTCGACCGCGTGTTGGAACGGTATGCGGGGGAGTAGCGTCCCCCGCCTTGCTTCGCCACCACTTGTTTCGTCCGCAACCGCAATGTGCTGCCCTTGACTTTTCCTAAACTTGTCACATGGTACGTCCCGTTGACCCAGTCGTCGATTTGCTCATGATACCACGGGCTGCCGTTATGCCCGATCATGATGCCGGGGACGCCGGCAAAGATGACGCCACTCACATTGACGGTCGGCGCTTTTCAATGCATTTGGTACCAAATGGATGGCGTGGACAGCGACAAATGCGGACCGTTCGCCAGCATCGGCTGTCCGCTTTTCGTTTTCCGGCCGCTTAACACCCAGTTGTTGCTTCCGTTCCACTCGGACGGCAACACCGCCGCCGCAAACACCATTCAAAAACGAACAGCCCTTTTTTACCAAAAAATCTGCTTGATAAAACAGCGGGGCCTACACCGGCACCCGCTCCCCCACCCTTATTCAGCGCTGATCGCCTCGAGCAGCGCATCGCCGTTTTCGCTCACGCGTACATAAGCGAAACGGGCGTTTTCCTGCCATCGCGCCCCCGTTTTTTCTGGCACAAAATATGATTCGATCCCGTATACGACTTGCGTGCCATGAAAAGTGCCGCTGATCAAAATGTCCCCTTGCTGCTCTGTATATCCGGGCTGTTTTTCGCCATTAACGGCATATATCCCGGCAAAGCGGTGCACCCCGTCCGGCCCTTTTCGCAGCACAACTTGCACGCGCCCGCTTCCGTCGAGCGACCGGACCGTGGAAATGTCGTAACGCAGCCGGATATAGTCCCCTTGCAGCACCGAACGCGGATCCACCGGTTCCAATTCGAGTTTGACGACATGTCCATGTTGCAACAGACGTTCTTTCTGCCAAAAGGTATAGCCGGCAAACGAAAATTGGGCAACAATGACGGCAAACACAAGAAAAGAAGCACCGAAGCGCCAACGCGCTCCTTCATCCCGCATCCATCCGTTCCGTTTTTCAAGCCACGCCGCCCAAACAAACAACAATAGCCCGGCCGCCAGCAAACTGACCGATTTATGAAGCAAATTCCACGCCAATTCATAATATTTCAGCACGAGATACAGCACTGTGTACACCCAAGCGGCCTTCCGCTCCAGCCGCCGCCCTTGAAACAGGAAAAACACGAGTGCGGCGAGCATGGCAATATTGGCGGCGATGTACGTCCCGTCGGCGGCAAACACATCCATGCTTGTCGCAATCCCGAGCGCTCCGAGCGCCAAGACAAGCGCGGTAAGATGCGGCTTGCCGCTCCACCGCCCGTATGCATACAGCCCGCCGTTGCACAGAGCAAGCGCCAGCAGCACAAACCGTCCTTCATCCATGATCGAACCGAGCGCTGCCGCCAAATAAAACGTGAGCGCCATGGTCGTCAGCCGGTGCACCCCGCTGTCTGACGAGCGCACAAGGCCAAGGGCTAACCCGGCCGCATACACGAGCACCACCGCAGTCGACACTTCCCACGCCACCGTCAATCCAAGCCCATAACCGACGGCAAGCAGCGTATAGCGGACGACCATGTTCCAACGCCGTCCGAACGAGGCGGGAAGGACAAACGCTGCAATCGAAAAGAAAAAGAGCACATACGGCGACCACGATTCCGCCCAAAGCAAGTATAAGCCGAGCAGACTCGCCGTCGCCAACGCCGAAGCCGCCAGCGTGACAACGGCCTGAAACGCCGCCAAAAACCGCTTCCCGGCTCTTGTTTGGGACGAAAACAGTCCGGCCCGCCGAAGCAGCACGATCCCGCCGTACAGAACCGCCGCGGCCGCCGCCAACCCGAGCAAAAGGAGCCACGTCTCAAAATGCTCGACAAGCAACCGGATATATTGAATCAGCAAAAACAAGCCGGCAAACAAACTCGTCACCAAGACGTACGAGCGTTGTTTGGCGACAGAAAGGAAGTAATAAAGCAACCCGGCGAGCAGCGTGGCATGCACATATGGCCACCAAGCATCACGCCCGTACGAAAACCCGGTAACCTCCATAACAAGCAGCCACCCATGCATGGCCGCATAGGCAACATGGGCCGGCCACGGCGAGCGGCTTACCGCAAACAGCACACCGTTCACAGCAACAAAGAAAAGCAGCCAGCCAAATGACGCCCATTCCCCCCATTCGATGTGATAGGCGGAAGGAAAATAATAAAACCAGCAGGCCAACTGAAGCAACAGAAGCGCAAGGACGAAAAGCGCCTGATCGTTGGTCAGCCGAGCCAACAACGCCGTCGGCACAAGCCAGATCAGAAACAACCAATAGCTGTCGGCATGTGAATTGTAAATTTGCCCGAGCAAGGCGAGCGCCACACCAAACGATACCGCCCCGCCAAAGAACAACCAACGCCCTAAAAACCGATGGCGACCCGAAAGCGCCGCGCTTGCGATGTAAAACCCCGCCATCATGCCGATGCTGATCCCGACTTTCGCCTCTCGCCCCATCTCCGGCCAGTTGGCGGCAAAAAAATAAACGATGCCGGCAATGATGCACAAAAGCGCCAACGCATACCCCGTTTTCACGATTCGGGCCGCCATATCGCATCCCCCTTGTCACTGGTTTTTTCTATAAAAAAAATTATATGCGGAAACACTGTCTAGAAGACCTGTGAAAACAAGCATTATTTCATCGCACTTTTCTAGTTGCCGCCGATCTGCTAGACTTTTTTGTTGCGATGAAGAACATTATAGTTGGAGATGATGTTTTAAGTGGAAAATTTCCATATCATGCTCGGCCACTTTTTTTATCAAATAATCGATGGATGCTTGCTTGGTAGAGAACCCGCGCGAAGCCAAATCAAGAGCGGCCTGATGCTTATGAAGCATGTTCTCGATGTGGCGAAAATGGCTCCGCATTTCTGTTGTGAGGTTGTCAACTTTTTCTTCGACCCGTTCAACTTTCGCTTCAAGCCGTTGCTGTCCTTCTTTCAGGGTTTGCACATCGCCTTTGACCATGTTCATGTCCGCTTTCAACGTTTGCACGTCGCCCTTGACCATGTCCATGTCCGCTTTTAATGTGCGCACATCCTCTTCAACTCGGTGAAGCCGCTGCTCCAAGCGGGCTTGTCCCTCTTGCAACAACCGCACTTCACCTTCCAAGCGCGCCTGTCCTTCTTTCAGCGCTTGGATCTCGCCTTCCAAGCGCGCTTGCCCTTCTTGAAGTGTCCGGACATCCCCTTCGATCCGATCGAGCCGCATGTGGATCGGATTCAACTTTTGGTCAAGCAATTCAGCCATTATTTGCACGAGTTCGGCTTGGCTCATCGTTTCTCACCTCCTTTCCCCCATTGTACCATTGTCCCATACAACGTCATAGTATAGAAAAAGAGATTTTCTTCTCCTTTCCGACAAGATCAGACGCTAGATCAAGCCGATGAATCGGCTTGATCATCAAATAAACACGGAGCAAAAACCATTTTTTGATTACACCCTAAACTGATCAAGCTACAAACGACCGCCTCGATGAATCCACATCCGATAAAGAGCCAGGCAGGCCGCCAAGTAAGCACCTCCAAGCCCAACCCCCCCCAGCACATCCGACGGATAATGCACTTGCAAGCTTAACCGACTTAAGCCGGTTAAGAGCGCCAGCGCCGCAAACACACCGTAAATGGCCGCCCGTTCTCCACGCTTGGCGCGCGTTTGCGCCAAAAAATACGCCAAAAGCAGCAAGTAAATCGTCCCGACCATCGCGTGGCCGCTCGGAAAACTGAATCCTCCAATCCCAGCGTGCGGCGGACGCTCCCTCCCGACAAGATGCTTGATCCATTCATTGAGGCCGTATCCCCCGCCAACGGCTGCAAGAACAAGAATGACCCCACGCATGTTGCGGCGGAAAAACCATAGGATAACTACAAGCATGATGCTGACGATGCCAATCGTCCTTCCGTTGCCAAGAAACGTGAATGGATCAAGCCAATTCCAAGAATCCAAGCGCCGCAACCCCTCCTCATCCATCGCCATCGTCCATCCGGCCGCCATACTTACCCAAACAAGCAAAAAAAGGGCAAGGCCTATGGCTGACGCCATCCATAATCGTCGATTCATGTTAAGCATCCCTTCCCTTCTTCTATTCCTTTTCCAGCAAAACAAAAAAATCCTCCTTAAAAAGCACCGCTTTTTAAGGAGGAAACAACCGTTACGACGGCAATTTCGTCTCGCCCATCAGGAACCGGTCCACTTCGCGCGCCGCTCCCCGTCCCTCGTGAATGGCCCAGACGATCAAGCTTTGGCCGCGGCGGGCGTCGCCGGCCGCAAATACGCCTTCGATATTGGTCGTATATTTGCCGTACGGAGCTTTCACTTTATTGTTCACTGTTTCCACGCCAAACTGTCTTAACACCGGCTGCTCCGGCCCTTCGAAACCGATGGCGATAAAGACGAGGTCGCACGGCCATACTTGCTCGGTTCCCGGAATCTCTTTAAAGGTCGCTTGGCCGTTTTCGCCAATGATTTTTTCCATTTGAATCGTATGCAGTTCTTTCACCCGGCCGCATTCATCGCCGACGATTTTTTTCGTTTGGATGCAATATTGGCGCGGGTCGGCGCCGAATTTCGCCTTTGCTTCTTCGTATGCGTAGTCGAGCGTAAAGACGAGTGGATATTGCGGCCACGGGTTGTGGTCTGGGCGCTTGTCCGGCAATGCTGGGTGTTTGCCGAACTGGACGACGCTTTTGCAGCCTTGGCGCAGCGCGGTCGCCACGCAATCGGCGCCCGTATCGCCGCCGCCGATCACAATGACATGTTTGTCTTTGGCATCGATAAACTGGCCATCGGCAAAGTTGGAATCCAATAAACTTTTCGTCACGCCCGTCAAATAGTCCATCGCAAAATGGACGCCCTCAAGCTCACGGCCTTCAATGGCCAAATCACGCTGTTTTTGCGCCCCGACACACAGCACGACCGCGTCGTACTCGGCGCGCAGCTCCTCGGCGGTGATGTCCTTGCCAACCTCGGTGTTCGTGATAAACACAATGCCTTCCTCTTCAAGCAGGCGCACCCGCCGTTCAACCACTTCTTTTTCCAGTTTCATATTCGGAATGCCGTACATCAACAAGCCGCCGATGCGGTCAGCCCGCTCGTACACCGTCACCGAATGGCCAGCTTGGTTGAGCTGGTCGGCGCAGGCAAGCCCCGCCGGGCCGGAGCCGACGATAGCCACTTTTTTTCCCGTTCGCGTTTTCGGGATGCGCGGCTTCACCCATCCTTCCGCAAACCCTTTATCGATAATGGCCCGCTCAATCCCTTTGATGGCAACCGCCGGATCGGAAATCGCCACCGTACACGATCCCTCGCACGGCGCCGGACAGACGCGGCCGGTGAATTCCGGGAAGTTGTTCGTTTTCAACAAACGGTCAAGCGCTTCTTTCCAACGGCCACGGTACACTAAATCGTTCCATTCCGGAATTAAGTTATGCACCGGGCATCCGGACGTGAGGCCGTTCAGCTCCAACCCCATATGACAAAACGGCGTGCCGCAATCCATGCAGCGGGCGCCTTGGCGCGCGAGCACTTCTTCGGAAAACGGCTGTGTATATTCTTTCCAATCATCAAGACGGGAAAGCGGATCGCGCTTTTTCTCTTCCTCGCGAGCATACTCCATAAACCCAGTTGTTTTTCCCACGATGATTCCCCCTCCTTCTTTCCGTACACGTCCTCTCTTCTCTCATGCGTCCTTCCCGCCTGTTTGGGCGATCAAAAAGCGAGCCCCGCGAGGCCGCGGGGCTAAAGCGGCGCCGTTGCTTGGCAGCCGCCCGCAGACTACGGCGTTACTTCGCTACCGCTTGCAGCTGATGGGCGCCGCCGACAGCCGCCGCTTTTTTCTGTTTCGCCACCGTTTCAAACGCCACCATGACGGCTTCCTCATACGAAAGTCCGGACTGTTCAAGCGTTTCAATCGTTTCGACCATCAGTCTATAGTTTCGCGGAATGACTTTGACGAACCGGCGGACGTAAGCATCCCACTCATCAAGCACCAACGCGGCCCGCGGGCTTCCTGTATACCGGTAATGGTTTTCGATCATCCGGCGCACTTCCAAAATCTCGGCTTCATCTGCGAGCGGCTCAAACGAAACGAGCTCGCCGTTAGCCGTTTCTTTCCAGCTGTCATCGTCCGCCAACACGTAAGCGATCCCTCCAGACATACCAGCAGCGAAGTTTTTGCCGACCGAACCGAGAATGACGACACGGCCGCCGGTCATATATTCACAGCCATGATCGCCGACGCCTTCAACAACAGCATGGACGCCGCTGTTGCGGACACAGAATCGCTCGCCGGCACGGCCGCGAATGTATGCCTCCCCGCTTGTAGCCCCGTAAAACGCCACGTTGCCGATAATGACGTTGTCTGCGGCGGCAAACGGCGCTTCATGCGGCGGACGGACGATCACTTTTCCGCCGGAAAGCCCTTTGCCGACGTAATCGTTCGCATCACCGACAAGCTCGAGCGTCATCCCTTTTGGCACAAACGCCGCAAAACTCTGCCCGGCCGACCCGGTGAAATAGAGGCGGATCGTATCTTCCGGCAGCCCTTCCTCGCCGTAGCGCTTCGAAATTTCGCTGCCCGTCATCGCTCCAACCGTACGGTGAACGTTGCGGATCGCAAGCTCGAGTTCAACGGGTTCCTGCCGCTCAAGCGCTGGTTGCACCGCAGGCAAAATTTCCGTATAGTCGAGCGTCTCTTCCATTCGATGGTTTTGTCCTTTGCTGCAAGTGCGCGGGCCATCGACTTGGTACAAGAGACGGGACAAGTCAAGATGTTTCGCTTTCCAGTGCGTTTTTGCCCGCTCGCTCACTTTCAAGACGTCAACGCGGCCGACCATCTCATCGATCGTACGGAAGCCAAGTTCCGCCATAATTTCCCGCACTTCTTGAGCAATAAAGTACATAAAGTTGACAACATACTCTGGCTTCCCAGTGAATTTTTTGCGCAGCTCCGGATTTTGCGTCGCCACACCGACCGGACACGTATCCAAATGGCAGACGCGCATCATAACGCAGCCTAAGACGACAAGCGGAGCTGTCGCAAACCCGAATTCTTCAGCGCCAAATAGAGCGGCCATTACGACATCGCGGCCGGTCAAGAGCTTGCCATCGGTCTCCAAAATAACGCGGTCACGCAAGCTGTTGAGCATTAATGTTTGATGCGTCTCCGCTAAGCCAAGTTCCCATGGCAGACCGGCATGTTTAATGCTCGTTTTCGGCGAAGCACCCGTACCGCCGTCATACCCGCTGATGACGATGACATCGGCGTTCCCTTTCGCTACGCCAGCGGCGATCGTGCCGACGCCTGCTTTGGCGACAAGCTTGACGCTAATGCGCGCGTCTTTGTTGGCGTTTTTCAAATCGTAAATCAACTGGGCCAAGTCTTCGATCGAATAAATATCGTGATGCGGCGGCGGGGAAATGAGCTCGACTCCCGGCGTCGAACCGCGCACTTTCCCGACCCACGGGTACACTTTGTTGGCCGGAAGCTGACCGCCTTCGCCCGGTTTTGCCCCTTGCGCCATTTTGATCTGCAATTCATCGGCATTAACTAAATAATGGCTTTTCACGCCAAATCGCCCGGATGCGACTTGTTTAATCGCGCTGCGGCGCCAGTCGCCGTTTTCATCTTTCACATAGCGGGCTGGATCTTCGCCGCCCTCGCCGCTATTGCTTTTTCCACCGATCCGGTTCATGGCGATGGCTAACGTCTCATGCGCCTCTTGGCTGATCGAGCCGAACGACATCGCCCCGGTTTTAAAGCGGCGAACGATCGACTCAACCGGTTCGACTTCGTCAATCGGCACCGGCTTCCGGTTCGAGTTAAAGTCAAACAAGTTGCGCAAGAACGTCAAACGCTCTTCATTCGCTAGTTTTGAATATTGTTTATACAAATTGTAGTCGTTTTTCCGGCACGCCCATTGCAGCAAATGAATCGTCTGCGGATTGAACGCATGGTGCTCGCCGTTGCGCCGCCATTGCAACTCGCTGCCGGTATCGAGCACATCGTCTTCATGCCGCGCGCCGAATGCGGCTTCATGGCGCATTTTCGCCTCTTTCGCAATCTCTTCAAGCCCGATGCCGCTAATTTGCGACGCCGTACCAGTGAAATACTGATCGATGACATCTGTTCCAATGCCGACCGCTTCAAAAATTTGGGCACCGCGGTAGCTTTGTACCGTTGAAATGCCCATTTTCGACATCACTTTCACAACGCCGTCAACAGCGGCTTTCATATACGTTTTCACCGCTTCACGATAAGACAAGGCGATCGTGCCGTTTTCTGACGCTTGGCGGATCGTCTCAAGCGCCAAATACGGGTTGATGGCGTCAGCTCCGTAGCCGATAAGCGCCGCAAAATGGTGCACTTCGCGCGCTTCGCCGCTTTCCACAAGCAGGCTGACGTTCGTCCGCGTCCCGTTGCGGATAAGGTGCTGATGAAGCCCGCTCACCGCAAGCAGCACCGGAATCGCCACGTGCGTTTCATCAACGCCGCGATCCGAGAGAACGAGAAGCGTCGCCCCGTTTTCAACCGCTTCATCCGCTTTGGCAAACAGCTCATCGAGTGCCGATTTCAAATCGTCAGCAAACAGCGTCGGCAACACAGCGCACGCAAACTCCGGGTGCGGATTCGCCTTTAATGCCGCGAGTTGTTCATTCGTCAACAGCGGTGTCTCAAGGCGAATGCGACGCGCCGCTTTGGCGTCCGGATGCAAAATGTTCCCTTCTTTGCCGAGCAGTGTCATCGTTGAGGTGACGACGTATTCACGGATGGCATCAATCGGCGGGTTGGTGACCTGGGCAAACAACTGCTTAAAGTAGTTGAACAAGCTTTGTGGCCGCTCGGACAGCACCGCCAACGGCGCATCCATGCCCATCGCGCCCGTTGGGTCTTTCCCTTCCGTCGCCATCGGCAAAATCATTTTTTCCACATCTTCAAACGTGTAGCCGAACGCCTTTTGCAATTTTATGAGCTGCTTCGGCGCTTCGACATCCTCCGGAACGTCCAGGTTGTCAAGCGTGATCATCTGCTCATTGATCCATTGACGATACGGCTGTTCTTGGGCCATTTCCTCCTTAATTTCTTGATCGGAAATGATCCGCCCTTGCTCGAGGTCAACCAAAAGCATTTTCCCCGGGCTCAGCCGCTCTTTATATAAAATGTTGTTCGCATCGACATCAATCACGCCGACTTCGGACGAGAAAATAATGTAGTCGTCTTTCGTCACATAATAGCGAGCCGGACGCAACCCGTTCCGATCCAAAATGGCACCGATTTGCTTGCCGTCCGTGAACGAAATCGCCGTCGGGCCGTCCCAAGGCTCCATTAAACAGCTATGGTATTCGTAAAACGCTTTTTTCGCGTCATCCATCTGTTCATCCCAAAACCACGGTTCCGGAATGAGCATCATGGCGACATGAGCCGGCTTTCTGCCCGCCAAAACGAAAAATTCGAACGCATTGTCCAAAATGGACGAGTCGCTGCCGTTTGTATCTAAAATCGGCGTCACTTTTTCCAAGTCATCGCCGAACGCTTCCGAAACAAACTGTTTCTCACGCGCTGCCATCCAGTTAACATTGCCGCGCAGCGTGTTGATTTCACCGTTATGGATCAAATAGCGGTTCGGATGGGCCCGCTCCCAACTCGGGAACGTGTTCGTGCTGAAGCGCGAATGCACGAGGGCAAACGCCGAACGGAACCGTTCATCTTGCAAATCCAAATAAAAGGCGTCCATTTGTTCCGGCGTCAGCAACCCTTTATAGACGATCGTCCGACTCGAGAAGCTCGCTACGTAGCACTCGTTGTTGTCCACGCATTTTTCAAACTGTTTGCGAATGACGTACAATTTCCGTTCAAATGCCAATTCATCGACAACATCATCACTAGGGGCGACAAACACTTGGCGGATGAACGGCTTGCTTTGCCGCGCCAGTTTGCCGAGTTTGTCGTTGTCAACCGGCACGGTCCGCCAGCCGAGCAGGCGCTGCCCTTCCTTGGCGATCAGTTCGTTTACCTTCTCTTCATAGTACGCCCGCTTTTCCTCATCTTCCGGCAAAAAGAACATTCCGACCCCGTAGCGACCCGTTTCCGGCAAGTTCATTTCGCCGCACACCGCTTGAAAGTATTCGTGCGGAATTTGCGTCATAATGCCCGCGCCATCGCCCGTTTCCGGATCGCTTCCTTGCCCGCCGCGATGCTCGAGCTGACAAAGCATATGGAGCGCTTTTTCGATAATATCGTGTGACGGTTTTCCTTTCAAATGCGCATAAAACCCGATCCCGCATGCATCATGTTCAAATTCCGGCCGATATAGCCCTTGTGCTTTCGGTAATCCGTAGTGTTTCATGCTGCCTTCCCCTCCCGTTCCGAATTGTCTGTAATATTTATTGTAGTTTTCAAGATTAATATAAACAATATATAATTTAGATGAAATCAATCTCATTTTTCGATAAAAGGGAAAGGGGTGGAAAAAATGGAATTAAGACAGCTGCAATACTTCGTCGAAGTAGCCAAACGCGAGCACGTCTCCGAAGCGGCCGATGCGCTCCATGTCGCCCAGTCGGCGATCAGCCGGCAAATTGCCAACCTCGAAGCCGAGCTCGGCGTCCAGCTGTTTGAACGGGAAGGGCGAAACGTCAAGCTCACCCCGATCGGCCGCCACTTTTTGCCGCACGCGGAAGCGGTGCTGAAGGCGGTCGAGGATGCGAAGCAACAAATCGAAGAATATTTGGACCCGGAGCGCGGGACGATTAAAATCGGCTTCCCGACAAGCCTCGCCAGCCATATGATGCCGATGGTCATTTCCGCCTTTAAAGCGGAGCACCCGAACGTCTCGTTCCATCTTCGCCAAGGGTCGTATCATTATTTAATCGAAGCAGTGAAAAAACGGGAGATCGACCTCGCCTTTCTCGGGCCGATTCCGGCGCGTGAAATCGGCATTAAAGGAGAGATTTTGTTTTCCGAACCGTTTGCCGCCCTTCTGCCGAGCAGCCATCCGCTCGCCCGCCGCGACCGGATCGTATTGAACGAACTGCGCCATGATCCATTTGTGACGTTTCCAAAAGGATACATTTTGCATCAAATTTTGATCGACGCCTGCCATCAGGCCGGTTTTTCCCCAAACATCTCATCGGAAGGCGAGGACCTTGACGCGATTAAGGGATTGGTCTCGGCCGGCATCGGCGTCACTCTCCTGCCGGAAAGCGCCTTGTCGGAAAGCCTTCTTCGCTACGCCGCCAAAGTGCCGATCGAAATGCCGCAAGTAAAACGCAACGTCGGCATTATCATTTCCGACCACCACGAGCTTGCCCCGTCCGTGAAAGTGTTTTACCGATTTGTGAAAGACTTTTTCGCGGAGCTGGAGCGGTATCAGCTTGGATAACCGGCTCCAAAAGCAAAAAGGGAGACAGAGGCTATGTTCGCCCCTTCTCCCTTTTCTGCTTCTCCAAACAGCTATTTCCGGTTGGTCCGTTCAGGCCGGCTGTCGCTTCACCGAATGGGGCCGTCGGTTCCGCTCGTCAGTTTCCCGCTTGTCGGCGAACGCCGGCACATGTTTGCCATACAGCAGTCTTAAGACCGTGCCATCTCGGGCAAGAGAAAATTCGTTCTTTTCGGCTAAATAAGCCGCACGACCGCCCGGCCGCACAGCTCGCCGCGCAAAATGCGTTCGAGCGCCTGCGGCAGTTCGTGAAGCGCAATTTCGTGGGCAATTCGCTCCAAATCCGGCTTTAAGTCGCCGGCCAACCGCTCCCAAATGCGGAGGCGCAGCTCCATCGGGCAATAGACGGAGTCGATGCCAAGCAAGCTGACGCCGCGCAAAATGAACGGATGAACCGTTGTCGGCACGTCCACGCCGCCAGTCAACCCGCTCACCGCCACCGCCCCGCCGTAGCGGATGCGGCTTAACACCGTCGCCAGCGTCCGGCCGCCGACCGGATCGACCGCCGCCGCCCAGCGTTGCTTATCGAGCGGGCGGATGCGCTCGGCCGTGACGTCTTCCCGCGCCAACACTTCCTTGGCGCCAAGGGCGCGCAAATAATCATGCTCCGCCGCTTTGCCTGTGCTTGCTTCCACCGTATAGCCGCGCCTAGCGAGCATCGACACGGCCAAGCTGCCGACGCCGCCCGTCGCCCCCGTGACAAGCACCGGCCCGCGCTCCGGCGTCAGCCCGTGCTCCTCAAGCCGGTGGATGGACAACGCCGCCGTGAACCCAGCCGTCCCGATCGCCATGGCTTCTTTCAACGTCAACCCTTTCGGCAGCGGCACGAGCCAATCGCCATGCAGCCGGGCGTACTCGCTGTAGCCGCCAAAATGAGTGACGCCAATTTCATAGCCGGTCGCAATCACCTCATCCCCTTCACGAAACCGCGCATCGTTTGAGGAAACGACGGTCCCGGCCAAATCAATCCCGGGCACAAACGGATACGTTTTCACAATTTTGCCGTCCGGAATCGATGCCAATCCGTCTTTGTAGTTGACGCTCGAATAACGGACGCGGACAACGACGTCCCCTTCCGGCAAATCATCCATGGAAATCGTCTGCACGCCGGCAGTAAACTCTGTTTCGGTTTTGTTGACGACAAACGCTTGAAATGCGGACATCAGTTTTCTCCCTTTCCCTATACATTCTTCACCCATGTCATTCGACAAACAAACGCCACATTCCTTTCTGAACCAAAAAGACCTTCACTTCCACTTATGAGCGTAAGCGGGCGATGAATAAACGTCTAAAGAAAGTCCTCCCTACACTTCCTTGATTTCTTTTGCTAAACTGTAAACAAGCGTACCTTTAAAATGAAAGAGGGTGGAACAATGGGCAATATCCCTGATTCGAACAAAATTTACACGTATGCTGACTGGGAAACGTGGGAAGGCCGCTGGGAACTTATAAATGGAAAAGCGTATAATATGACGCCTGCTCCAACTTCGGAACATCAATTTGCAGTCGGAGAATTGTATTTTGCTTTGCGCCATTTTTTCCAAAACAAACATTGTTATGTCTTTATGGCGCCGTTTGATGTATTCCTTAGCAAAAAGGAAACATATGAAACCCCTGATGACATTGTCCAACCTGATCTTGCCGTCATTTGCAATAAAAAACAAATTGTCAAAAAAGGGTGTTACGGAGCGCCTGCACTGGTTGTTGAAGTCTTATCACCTTCAACCGCTTTAAAAGATTACAACGAAAAATTTTACATTTACCAATACTATGGCATTGCGGAATATTGGATCGTTGATACGGCCAATAAAATGATTCATGTGTACTATTTGCACGAAGGTGCATATCAACGACATGCCACATACGGACAACAAGACACATTGCATTCCGCACAATTTCAAGACTTAGCGATTCCATTAGCGCATGTATTGGAATGGGGGTAAAACAACCCTTGTTCAGCATGACATACTCATCATCAGTCTTGCGTCAAACACACAGAAATCGATGATCGGGCAGACGCTCCTAAGAATCCCCCATCCCGAAGCACCATCGCACAGGCGAAAGAACGTTCAGCCCTCGCAATAACCACCTGCTTCGATGTGTTTCCGAATGGCCGCGCAAAAGCAAACAAAACGCCAGCCTGTCGATCCGGCTGACGTTTGTCGTTCTTCTTATTGAATGGCCGCTAGCGCCTCGGTCAAGACGCGGACCACAAACGAAAGTTCATCACCCGTGATGCAAAGCGGCGGCGATAAGGTGAGCACGTTGTTGTATCCCGCGACCGTCGTTCCGTTTTTGCCGATAATGAGGCCGTTCTCCTTGCATCAATGGATCACTTGATTGACAAGCGACATATCGAGCGGCTCTTTCGTCGCTTTGTCAGCGACAAGCTCAATGCCGACAAGCAGCCCTTTGCCGCGCACATCACCGACGTATGGATGGCCGGTCAGCTTCGTTTTCAGCTCATCAAGCAGCCATTCGCCGGCCTCGCGCGAGCGGTCAAACAGCCGCTCCGTCTCCATGATCTCGATGTTTTTCAGCGCTACAGCGCACGAAGCCGGATGGCCGCCAAATGTATTGACATGGCGGAAATAGTCGTATTCCCCTGTTCCTTTGAACGCTTCATAAATCTCCTTCCGCACCGCCGTTGCCGCCAGCGGCAAATACGCACTGGTAATCCCTTTCGCCATCGTGATGATGTCCGGCTTGACGCCGTAGTTTTGAAATCCGAACGCTGTTCCCGTCCGGCCGAAACCGCAAATGACTTCATCGACAATAAGCAAGGCGCCGTGCTTTTCACATACTTCTTGGACCGCTTTCATATACCCGTCCGGAGGAATGAGCACGCCGCCGCCGGTGATGATCGGCTCCATAATGACCGCCGCGACCGTTTCGCTCAATTCCCACGTCATGGCGTCGTCAATGGCTTTCACCGCCCGCAGCTGGCGCGGATTTTCGGCTGAATCGGGGTCGCGGTACACATCCGGCGGCGGCACATGGATAAAGCCCGGCGCGAGCGGTTCGTATTTGTATTTCCGCTGCGCCTGCCCGGTCGCCGAGAGCGCCCCCATCGAGTTGCCGTGGTACGCCCGGTAGCGGGAAATGATTTTGTACCGGTGATGCTCCCCGCGCTGCTGATGGTATTGGCGGGCGATTTTAAACGCCGTTTCGTTTGCTTCCGACCCGCTGTTGGAAAAGAAAATCACATACTCATCGCCCAACAGTTCGTTGAGCTTTTCCCCGAGCTCGATGGCCGGCAGGTGGCTTTGCGTCAACGGGAAATATGCCAGCGTCTTCAACTGCTCATGCGCCGCTTCGGCAAGCTCCTCGCGCCCGTAGCCGACGTTGACGCACCAAAGTCCCGCCATCGCATCCAAATATTTGTTCCCGGCCGCATCGGTCACCCAGCACCCTTTCGCCTCAGCTGCTACGAGCGTGGCGTTCGGGTTGTACGGTTTCATCGAATGCCAAATGTATCGGTCATCTTTGTCGAGCCACAGTTGGTGGGTTTGTTCCGTTTTCATCGCCGCTTGGCTCCCTTCCACTAGAAATCGTTCTATGTTACAGCCATTATCGCTCATCCCGCCGCACAGTTCATTAGACAAACTGTAAAAATCACGGTCACACCCGTTCTACAGTTTGACTATCACTGTCGAGCCAAACCGTCGTCGGCAAATTGCCGCCAAGGCTCCAGAGCGAATTTCTCACGTCCATCCGCGTTCAGCAGCCTTTACTCAGCTTCAAGAAAGGCCCTTCACCACCCATGCACCCCCCCACCACCATCCATTAAGTAGTCGTACGCCTTAAGCATCAACTCAAGAGCCAACCGCTTGTCCGCTTCCATAAAGTCGGCGCCAAGGAAGCTTTCTAGCTTTTCAATGCGGTGATACAACGTCTGCCGGACGATAAACAGCCTCTTAGCCGTTTCTTGTTTTGAGCCGTTGCACTGCAAATATACTTTGAGCGTTTCAAGCAGTTTTCCGTTATGTTTCCGGTCATGCTCGACAATCGGGCCTAAACAGCGGTCCACCATTTCACGAAGATTGCTATATTTATCGAGCACCGTGATCATTCGGTACAAGTGAAGATCATCGTAAAACAGACTGACCGGTTCCTTCTTCACCCGGCTGCGAATTTTCAGCGCCTCGAGCGCAGCCGCATAACTTTTTTTCATCGCCGAAAGGGATTGGACAAACGTTCCGACGCCGACCTGCAAGTTCGAAAGCTTTGCCTGGACAAACTCCGACGTCATAAGACACTCGATTCCTTCCTCCATCCGGCTTTTCCACGTCACCTCATCCCGCTGGTTGATCGTGATAAACGCCAAATGCCGCCCCATATCGGCTGAAAGGAGAAAAAAGCCGCGCTGCTCAAACACCGACCGGCATAACAGTTTAAAGTACGTCGAATCGAAGCTTCCTTTTTGGCCAGCCGCGTCCGCTTTGCACACCCACACGGCGCCCCCGTTGATTTGAAGAGACGGGAAGTGATCGAACAAATAAGACGAAACCTCTTCGTCCGTATACTCCCCTGCCATCCATCCCTTCACCCATTCATTTTCTTCCGTCCGCCGCCTTTCTTCCACGTAAAGATTCCGCAACAAGTGCTGCGCCAAAGCAGTGGCCGTGCGGTCCAAAATCAGCAAATCAAACTCATTGATATCTCGGCCGGCGGGAAGAAGAGCCAGTTCCGCATATTCCGCGCCAAACAAAGAAATCGGTTTCGAAACGGCACCCGGCGGCAGGCTGGCCCCAGGCTGAACACCAGTTTCGTCTCCCCTCTTCGTCCGGCCGGGAACATACTCGGCTTCCGCGCCGTTCATTTTGAACACGACATAATGGCCTAGACAATGGTGAAGAACTTTCAAAATGTCGCGATGGTGGTGGATGTTCAGCAGCTTTTTATTCAGCTCTTGGGAATAAGATTCAAGCTGGGAAATCATCTTGTACTGCTGGTTGATCAAATATGTATGAATATCGTGGGTGATCTCCACAAACGGGACTTCCTCAAGAAAGAGAATAAGCGGAAAGTGGTGCCGATCGGCCAGTTCAAGTGCCTCTTTCGGAATCGACGAGGCATATGTCCCAAGCTCGATGCACAATCCTGAGGCGTCGCACTCAATAAGCTGGCGAAGCAAAGACAAAAAGAGTGAATCGTCCTCCTGCCACCCAACACCAGTAGACAAAATCAACTCCTTGCCGCGCAACAAATTGCTAATTTTCGTCACCTCGACAACATACACCCATTTGACTATTCTTGACAGTCCGTCTTTTCCAGCGGCAACAACCGCTTTTTCAAAATGTTTTCTTCGCAAAACATCGGCAACCGTAAGAGGAAAGCTGTACGCCATCTTCTCCTCTCCCCTCTTTCCTTAGTAAGGAAAAACATTCGAAACATTGTCGTTCAATTCCTTCTATAGTGAAAAGATCTATGGACAAATTGTCCAATCGCCATCCCAGTTTTACTGGCACTTTGTCCAATGCGCATGATAGCGTTTCCATATACACTAAAACCAACATAATAGTCATACTATTCAACAAATTTCAACTCTTTTGGGAGGGGGAGTGGGGATGAATCATTCCGGTCTGCAAAAAGGATTGAAAGAGCGCCATATGGCCATGATCGTCATCGCCGGGGTGATCGGCGCCGGACTGTTTGTCGGAAGCGGGGCGGTCATTCACTCAACGGGACCAGGAGCCATTCGGACAAAGTGTTTCTCTTTCTCGTCAACTCTTCCGGAGCGATCGCCCTGCTCGTCTATTTGGCCATCGCCGTCTCGCAGCTCCGCCTGCGGAAAAAACTCGAACGCGAAAACAGCGATTCATTAAAATGTGGCTGTTTCCACACTTGACTTATTTTACGATTCTTGTATTGCTCGTGATTCTCGCCTCAATGCTGTTTATCGATTCAATGGTGTCGCAGTTGCTGTTGACTTTGCTCATCACCGCCGTCGTCATCGTTTGCTACTTCGCCTTTGCAAGGCGCCGTCTCGACCCAACCTATGAGCCGGCGGCATCCACAATAGCGAAAGATTGATCTCCATCACATGAACGGGCGTCCGTCGGCACGGGCGCCCGTTTTGTACGTTCCGCCCTTCCCGTCCAACCGGCATCGCATAGAAAAGTGACAACTTTTCAAACTTCCGTCGCCGCCTATTACCTTCGCCGCCATTTCGTTGTATACTGACATTGAGAATAATTTCACAAACTAGGAGGACTAAATATGATCGTCCATGAACTGATGGACATGGAACAGTTATTTGCCGGTCAAGTAGTGGAAGGATACTACGTCATTCACGAAACATACCAAAACGTGCTCGTTGAACCGGAAGGCCACGACGCCGTCCGGCAGGTGGACGCCGGAACAGAAGAAGTTGTCACCATCGTGTTTGACCCCGGCGACGAGTATTCGCTCATTCGCCTTGACACATACACCTTCACCGACGGCATTCCGTCCTTGGCGGAGCTCAAAGAAACGATTGCTGCCGAATACGACGTCTTTATCGACGACCGCTGGGCTGCAGCGTCGTTGTAAAAAGCGCCTGAAACGACGGACATCAAGGGTTCGGAACATAGACGCAACGCCTGCTTTATAAAACGCTTTTCATCAGCCTCATCGAGAAACAGCCCGTTCGCCTAGCGAGCGGGCTGTTTTGATTTCTTTTCGAGCCGAAATACGCGAAAGCCAATATCAAGCTTCGTGTTCCCGCTTTCACGGACGATTTTTTCCCCTGCGCGGCGAATGCGCTCGCGGCCGATGTCGCAAATCGTCCGAAATCCGGCTTCATGTGCCGCTGACGTTTCCGCAAGCGGCTCGGGAAGCTGCACCATGAGAAACGACCGCCGACCGCCGTCTTCAGCGTTTTGCTGCATTACCGCATGGGCCGTTGTCGCCGAGCCGGAAAAAAAGTCGAGGATGAGGTCGTCATCTCTCGTGGTCAGCGCCACCATGCGCTGAATGAGCTTCACCGGCTTCGGGTAATCCATCACCGCCAGCCCGCCGAACAGCTCCTTTACCTCTTTTTTCGCCTCCTGCGAATGGGACACCTCATCATGCGTCCAAATCGTAAGCGGTGTCACCGTCGGCTTCACTTCGCTCAAAAACCGCTTCAGGCGCGGCACCCCGTTGCCGTCTTTGCCAAACCAAATGCGGTTGTCTTCCATCAGTTCGGCGAAGCGTTCTTTCGTCACCCGCCAACAATACCCATGGGGCGGCGAAACAATCCGGCCGCCTGGGGTCACGATGTCATAAATTTTTTCCGGAATCGGCGGACCGACCGACAAATCGCCTGACGTCCACGGCCCGCGCGGATCGTTGTCCGGATTGGCATACCGCCCGTCCGCTTCCGGATGGCGCGGCAAGCCGTACCAAGCCAGGCGGTCGATATTTTTCGCGTAACAGAGGATGAAGTCATGGTTGCGCGAAGCGAACTTGTTCATGTTCACAGGCGAAAACGCCCGCTGCCAAATGAACGTGGCGACAAAATTCCGCTCGCCAAACAGTTCATCGCACATTTTTTTCAAATTCGCCTGTTCTGTATCATCAATGGAAATAAACATCGCCCCTGTCTCTGCCAACAGCTCCCGCGCCACCAAAAGGCGCGGATACATCATGTTTAGCCATCCGGCATGAACGCGCGCTTCGTCCGCTCCCTGCCCCCGGGCCGGGGCGTTTTTCTTTTGGCGCCAATGGTCTTTATACGTCAGCACTTTCCCGGTGTTGTACGGCGGGTCGATGTAAATCATTTGAATGGCCCCTGCATGCGACGTCCGCAGCAGCTTTAATACTTCTAAATTGTCCCCTTCAATATACCAATTGTTCGTCGTCTCCCACTGTTTGCTCGCTTCCCGGTCGGGCCGCAGCACCCCGGACGCAGGCGTTTCGGCGAGCCGCCTCGCCTCCGCCTTCCCCGGCCATATAAACTCATACGTTTCCTCTCCCCTATCGCCAAGCTCTTCCCACAGCAGCTTCCAATCGAGGCCCCCCTCTACCACCGCTTTAGGAAAAAGCTTTTTGATCGCCTCCAATCTAGCATCCGACACCGGTCTTCTCCCGCCGGCATTTGCCATGGCACGCCCCCTCTCTTCCCGCGCATTCCCAGCGCAGTGCTTCTTATCGACGAATCTTATTGCCATTATTTCGCCATGGCGCGCCGGTTTCCTTCTTTTTGCCATGAAAACACCCCCGCCCCCGTTTTTTGACCGTTTTCAGACCGTGCACGGTTGCGCGCAGCACGGAACACAAGGCGAGCCAATGAGCGGGAGAAGGCGGCATGGCGGATGGGCGATTCCAAAGACGGGAGAGAAGCTGTCCCTAGACGAGTTGACGTTGTTCCATCATTCTCTCGGCAATGGCTTGCTGGATCTCACGCATGTCAAAAGGGATGATGACATTTTCGGCCAAATGGCGTTTGCTTTCCAGCAGTTCGTGCATCAATTCTTCTACTGTTCCCTGCGGGAAATGGGAACGATCCGTAGTGATAATATGGTAAACATATACATCTTTCCGCTGACCGATGCGATACGCCCGGTCGGTCGCTTGGTTTTCAACGGCTGGATTCCACCAGCGTGTATAATGAATGACATGGTTGGCACTTGTGATCGTCAAGCCGACACCGGCCGCTTTCGGAGATAAAATCATAATGCCGAAACCTTTTGTTTCGTTAAAACGCTGTATGACCGATTGACGATTTTTCGTATCCCCATCAATTACCGGAACGGAAATTCCGTATTTTTCCATGAATGTTCGCTTCAAAAGAAAGTGCAGCTTGCGAAACTCTGTAAAGATAAGCACTTTCTCCCCCTTTTGTCGAATCGTTTCAACGATGCGCAACGTCTCCTTCAACTTCGGCACCTCTGCAGCCGGGAGATTTTCATAGTCGGTGATGACTGCTCCCGGATGGCCGTACAGCTGCCGCAGCCTTGTGATCATATTCAAAATGGCGACTTGTCCACTTTCTTTTGTGGCCAACATCGACCGGACAATCTTTTTCTGCACTGACGACGCCTCGACGTAAATCGGCGGAACAAGGTGTTTTTTAGGCAGGCGGTCATCGAGAATTTGCTGCTTCGTCCGCCGCAAATAGTATGGTTGAATGGCTTTAAGCAGCGAGTTATAATCCGATGTCTCCGCATAGCGGAACCGAAACTCTTTTAACGAACCTAACACACCGGGCTGGACGAAATCCATAATTGCCCAAAGCTCATCTAAGCTATTTTCAACCGGCGTGCCGGTCATCGCCAGACGAAAATGCCCTTGCATGGCGCGGATGGCGCGCGACCGTTGGCTGGCGTGCGATTTGATGTTTTGCGCTTCGTCGCAAATAATCGCTTGGAATTCAATCTTCCCCAACAAAAGCTGGTCAATTTTCAGTGTATCGTAACTGGTCAAAACGAGATCAAACTGTGAAATAATCTGCGACGAAGCCAGCCGCCCGCCCCCTTTATGGATATACAAACCCTCGAGCAGACTTGGAGCAAACTTTTCGATTTCCGCTACCCAGTTCTCGATAAGGGCGATTGGCAGGACGATCAACGTCGGCCTCAGCTGCCCACGAGCCTTTTGATGCAACAAAAACGCTATGACTTGAATGGTTTTGCCAAGCCCCATATCATCGGCCAGCAAGCCGCCTCTTCCTTGCTCCGCCAAGTGGCAAAGCCATTCGAACCCTTCAATTTGATGCGGAAAAAGTTCCGCCTGCAGCTCGGAAGGGAGCGGATAACGACGGAACGGCGCCGCTTGGGCGCTGTCCATTTTGTATTCAAGCTCTTCCTCATTATCTTTAATATCAAGAATATACCGCCGTTTCAACGCTTCGTCGGCATCTTTCGGCAGCTGCAGCAGCTTTCGTCGCAATAAAGGATCTAAGTAAATCCATTTGCCGTTATACTCAACGTATTGTTGGTCTGGATAATTTTCCATCAGTTCGCGCAAAAACGACTCATCGTATGGAACCACAAAACCGCTTTCCTCATCGAACCATTTCATTCCTGCCCCTTCATGAAAAACAGGGCGCACTCGTTCAATCGGGATGAGGCCGCGAACGCGTTCTGAAAACTGATCCAAATCAAGTAAGTAATCGTGCTCAGGCAAAACAGCGGCTGGATTTTCCAAAAACAGCGGTACTTCTTCCCCCATAATATGCCGCTTTTGCTGTAAATGGACAATATCGGCATGGACTCGTGCGGTGCTGATAAACCGGCTTCGGGCATGGCCTTTCTTTACACTGCTGATCTTCTCCAACTGTTGAAGGTGGCGCGTCTCCTCCTCTGTTCTTCCTTTTACAACGAGCTCGATATGGTCAGGTCGGTGCACGGCGATGTCGAGATCATATGTATCAACAATATGGTACGTCTCCGTTTGCAAAAAGTTTTCAAGCTGAATGCCCGCCTCCTTAGCCAGCTGTTGACAAATGCCGATTTTTTCATACCCCGATTCATACGGTTCCAAAAGCGCACGTTTCAGACGGTACACCTGCTCCGGAAGCAGTAGGAAACGATCGGGCAACCCATACATCGCTCCCGCCGACTTCCCAATCCGGTCTAGGTTGCGCCCGCTGGCATCGAATAGCTGCAGAACTAAATCGGCTTCATTAGGCAGCGAACGAAGCAAGAGTTTTCCGCTTACCTTCTCCTCAACAACAGGAAGCCCCAAACATTGGAGCACCTCTTTGGCGCCTTCGTCTTCCAACAATCTATAATACTCATGATACGGCAAGATCGAATCGGCAAGGACGCCGGAGTCGTACAGCTCCTCCCAAGCGACATACTGCTGAAATCCTTGCACTTTATAATATTTTTCGATATCCTCTCTGGCCATAGGCAGCTTCAGCTCAGTGACAGTTTTGCCGTCGTGCAGTTGAAACGAAAAATGAACCCCATCTTCAGTCGGCATCAAAACAGCCTTCATCATTTTCTGTTTCTTTTTGAAGAAGAACATCCCTTTTTACCTCCCAGCCGAGTTCGCGGCGAAGCCATTCGTCAAACTTCCATTGCCATCCGCCATTATGGCGCAGCCAGCCGCCTGGAATTGTCAAATTTCTATCCATCAGCTCGGTCCGCCTTACTTCCCGCGCTTTTAGCCATGCCTTGTTGGCAAACCGCTCCCGTTCGGCGAGCATCCGGTCAATTTTCGGTTGAAAATGGCGTTGAAAAACGTCGGCACGATAGATGTACACCGCCCCAGTGCCAAGCACTTCTATAATGACAACGTCACGGAAATACATAATCAGCGTCGTGCGCTCATCGGTCACGACGACATCTTCAAGCTGCGGGATAAACTTCTCCCAATATTGAAACCGTTCATGGTTTTTATTGACGCCGCCAAAAAAGTCTTTCAGCTCCAGTTTCATAATCCACTGGGCAAACCGACTTTTTTCCTCCTCCCCGACATATCTCCAGAGCATCGGCTTTCTCCGGTACGTTTGCAGCTTTTCAAAAATCAGTTTTCCAAGCGGCTTGACGCGGTTCAGCTTGCACTTTTTAATTAGAGCGTGCGCCATCTTTTGCTGTTGTTCATTTGTTGCCGAAACAAAGATGTCCTGGTATAAATTTTGTTCCTTGAGAAAAAATGATTCGTCAGCCAGCTGGAAAATTTCCATAAGCACGAGTTTAAACAACGGGAAGTTTTTTGTTAGATAAAACGTCTCTAGCTCGTCTAAAATCCCTTTTTCACTTTGATACGCCTCTGTCGCCAAATATACAATCGGATCTCGGCTTAACAAATAACGCCGCCATTTTTCACTTTTTTCTTTTTCCATCCGCTTTTCGATCTTCTCTATGTGGGCAGCATAGGCGTAACGCAAAAGCTTCCAAATTTCGTCCAAATCACACGTTTCATACATCACATCAACCAACACGCGGAACAGGCGGCGCTCATGCTGGATATGGCGCTGAATGGACTCGATCATCGCTTTTTTGATTTCGTCGGGAAGCTCCTTTTTGTACAAGTTTGGGAGAAGAAGCTTCTCGCGCCGCGACAGCTGTTGTACCCACTCTTGAAACGCCGAAACCGGCGCATTGGCTATTTGCGTGAACTGCTCGGACAACCGTTCAAGCACACCTTGATATTTCTCAGCGCTATATTCAACCGTTTGTTTCAAAAGAGGTGGGCGCGCTTCCCGCAGCCATCGTTTCAGCAACACCGGTTCGTACTCATACTTCATTATTCGTTCACCAACTTTTCGATGGCTTTAATGGCTTCATCGTCCTTAAGGCGGAATAAAAACTCGACCCGCCGCGAACGGTCAGGGTCATATTTACCTGTCGCATCTGTCAACGGGCTGCTGAAGCTTCGGCCATTTGCCGTGATGTATTTTTTCGACAACTCCCGTTCTTTAAAGTTCGGAAACTCTTTGCTATAAATATACTCTAAAACGGCATACGCCCGACGCTGCGATAAAGACATATTGTACATGTACGTTCCATTCCGGTCGGTATGCCCCTCAATAATGATGCTTGAAATCTCATTTTGAAAACGATCCTGCAATAAAATCCCCATATACTTAGGAATAAATTGCTGCAAAAACGCCTTCCCCTCCGGGGAGATTTCCGCCGAATCGGATTCAAACAAAATGCTCCCGGGAAAGCGGATGGCCCCTGTTTGCTGGTCAATTTCAATCGCCATATTCGATTGCTTAAACGCTTCGGTCAAAGCCCGGATGATCTCCGTTTTGACGCTGACAACCTCTTCGATTTGCTTTTCTTTTTCTTCGAGCAGTTCACGGTAATCCAGGATGACAAACGTCAACAACAAAGCAAACACCATCAACATGGCGCTCATTAAGTCTGCATAGGACATCCAATAATTGACTTCCGTCCGTTTCCGATATTTCATGTTGAAGCCCCTGCTTTCCATTTATCAAAATGGTCCACCAAGTCTTCCAAATTCTCAATAAAATCCGCCTGCACTTCACTGAATTGATAAACGAGCCCGCTCACTTCCTGCACCGCCTTAGTCAATGTCTCATCAAAATGTTGATACGTTTTGCTTAAACCATTGTCAATATTTTCAGCGAAATCCTTCATCGACAAGTGAAGGGCATCGGTGATTCTTGACAATTGTTCTTTTGTTGTCGCCCAGTTTTGTTGCAGTGCCTCGATTTGCTCCGTCATTTCATGCATATACCCTTTTGTCGTCTGCAGCGCTTCCTCAACCGTTTCCTTTGTTTGCGTCCGGAGCTGCACAAGTTCTGGCAGAAGCTCTTTTTGTGCCTCTTGCATATCAAGCAGCTGCTCCTTTAGCTCGCGGACGCGGTCGAACGTTTCACGCAGCTCGGGAACAAGCGGCGACAGCGCCGCCACAGCCGACTGGACATCGCCAAGCAGCTGTTGCGAATCATGCAGCGATTCTTTTTGAATGCGGAGTGACTCCTCGAACCTGTTTGCCATCGTTTGAAACGAGGCCGAAAGTGAGGACGATGCATGGACAAGCTGCTCGAGCAGCTGGCTATACTGTGTTTCAACTTGTGCGTTAAAGCGGGTAAACTGTTCAGCCAAATCATCATACTTCTCGGCCAATAGCTGATTGCTTCGCATCACTTCTTGTTGGATTGGGAACTGATCTTTTGTCAGTTGCTGCAACTGATAAAACGTTTCTCCTAATCCGTTCATCATGCCTGCCGTTTTTTGATAGCTCTCCTTCATCAGCTCAAGTTCTCCAGCCATCTTTTCAAATTGCGCAAACATCTTTTCCGTCCGCTCAAGCGTCATCGCCTGCCGCTCCTCCGTATGAGCGAAACGGCTCGTGAACGCTTCAATCGTCTTCATCATTTCCGCTTGCAGCACTTGCGACTGTTGGACGAACTCGCTAAACCGCCCGATCGATTGTTGTGTTCCACCTGTAATCTCATCAACAAGTCGGCTCGTTACATCAGCGCTTGTATTTTTTGTCAACTCAATTTGCGACTCGAGCAGCCTCGCCTGCGCCTCCATTCCTTCATGCAGCTGGGCGAACTGGTCATGGAGCTGGCCGAACGCCCGCTGCAGGCTGCCGTGCGACTGCTGAAGCGACAGGGCGATCGGCTGCATCGCCTTCTCGAGCGCATCGGTTAACAGCGTTTTCAAATGATCGGCTTGACTGCGCGATAACTTTTCCAAACGGTTAAGAAATAGTTCCTCATCGTCCGTACTAAGCAAAAAGTCAAGCCGCTCGGAATGCCAATCGATATTGCGCTCAAGCGTACCGCTAATCCACCGGTCAAACATCGTCCACGTCAATGAAAGCAGCACGCCCCATACAGAGGTGTAAAAAGCCACTTTCATCCCGTCTAGCAAACTACTAATCCCTGACCGCAACGCTTCTGTATCGCCAATATGCAGCTCAGCCAATCCGACCGAAAGACCGACGAAGGTGCCAAGAACACCGAGGCTGACATGGATGCCCGCCCCCATATCCATCAACGTTCGATAACCCATATGATGATACATTACATCAAACCCAAAAAATGGTTCTACATTGATGCGCTCGTCCTCATTTTTTTGCGAAACACGATTGTAATATCGTTCCCACAACTCTTTATACTTGGACCTTTTCGTTTGGGCAAAAAGATCATTAATGGTTCGATCGATTTCGTAGGCGCTTCCATCTAAGGAGCGGTTTAACTCGAGCAGCTTCGGCTTCAGTTGGTTCATCACCGCGATTTCCCTTTGAATTCGTATCAACTGCCAGGCAGCCATCACCAAAAACAAACCAAGCTGAAAATAAAGAAATAAATCAGTAAACCCTTTATTTCCAATCTTATTGATTGAGGAAAACAGAGCCTCAAAAACTGTGTACAATGTCACTCACCTTCACTTTCTGTTATGCAAGCAGTCACCCGTTGCCAAACAAAGGTATTCCAATTTGTCCTTCCATTTCCGCCGTCCATCTAGTGCTTCACACGAATGGCAAGAATCGCTGCTTTCTTCGTTTCTTACAAAAATCATTTTACAGGCGTTAAGACCTATCGGCAATATGTAACAAAATAACAATTATATAGATGATTTGGTCGTCCAAAAGAAACCGCCATGCACACCTCCCCCGTTTTTTGACTGTTTTCGGACCGTGCACGGTTGCGCGCAGCACGGAACACAAGGCGAGCCAATGAGCGAGAGAAGGCGGCATGGCGGATCAAGCAGCCAGTAGCATTGCCGCTATTCACTTTTCTATCTTAACGATCGCGGGAAGCCGCGTGATCGAACACATGGCCGCCGACTCGGTACATTCGCAGCGCGACACCGTCGACCGTAAACGTTTGCGTTTCCCCGTGCCGTGAAGCGTAGTGCTCGAGCCCGAGCATAAAATTCACCCCTTCACGGTATTCCTCGTTGCCGATCACCTGAAGCGGCGGCGACATGAGTTGGCGCGAGAGGAAGAGAATCGCCTTTTTCCGCGCCCGTGTGAGCGAAACGTTGAGGCGGTTCAAACTGTAGATGAACTCCCCTTCCATCACAGCCAGTTCCGGATCGGCGACGCCGTAGCTGATGATCGCCGCATCCGCTTCTTGCCCTTGCATTTTATCAACCGTATCGACGAAAAACGGTGGGCGCAATCGTTGGTGTTCAAGGGCACGGCGGATGGCGCGGATCTGCGCCCGATGCGGCGAGATGATAAACAGCCCGCGGCGCCAAAACGCTTGGTCGCCTTCTGATGAGTCATCGTACCGTTTCCCCTCGCTGTCGAGAAGCCGTTCCCGCAACACCTTCGCGATGCCCGCCACCCAGCGCGCCTCCGCCTCGTTTTCTTGGGCACCGTATACACCGTCATACGTGCAGACGACAAGCGGATAGTCAGGGTCGATCGCCGCTTCGATCCACCCATCGGCCCGGGGCGCAGGGGCGAGCGTCAACGTTTGTTCGGCAATCTGGCGGGTGAACGCGGTATACTGGGAGCTGTAAATCCGCTCGGCCGGATAGCGGCAAAGCGCCTCGTTCATGCGGAAATTGTCCGTCAGTTGGCGGGTATACCGCTTCTCCACATCCGCGTCAAACAGCAGGCGGAAAATCGAGTCGAACAGGTGCGGCTCCCCTTCCGCGGCCGCATACGCCCCTTGAATGATTGGCGGCAGCTGGAAATGGTCGCCGACGATAAGCAGCCTGCCTGCTTTTTTGACATGGCGCTGCGCCAACAGTGAATCGGCCACGCGGATTTGCGACGCCTCATCCAGAATGACGACGTCAAACTCTTCTAGACAGTCTTTTTCATACGCCCTTTGAATGCCGTACAGCGTGGCGCCAAGCACCCGATGCCCGCCGTTGCCCAGCCATCGGGGAAGGTCACGGTCCGCCACCTCGGCGATTCCTTTGGCGTTTTCCGTCTGAATCTCACCAAGTTTCGCGATATGGACGCTGCGCCGCGGCGCAAGCTCCTGAATTTTGCGCAGAACGTTTTCGATCGCCGCATGGGTGAAACCCGAAACAAGAATGGCAAGCCTTCGCCCCCGTTTTTCATACATTTCCATCAGCAACCGAAGAGCAACGGCAATAAAATGCGTTTTCCCGGTGCCAGGCGGCCCCCAGACGAGCGTCAACGTATGGCGGAGAAAGTGGAGAAACGCCTGACGCTGGCTTTTTGTCAACCCGCTTCGGCGGAGAAGCGCCTTGACTTCCTCTGCATCCCAGTTGGGACGAAACGTTTTCCGATAGCGAATCGGATCGCGAATCAAGTCCAAGATGCGATGATTGTCCTTATCCAACTGTTGCAACGCCTGCAAGACGCGCGGGGTGGTAAAATCCGCATGCCGAAGCGACAGCCAATACTCCTCTCCTTCCACAAGCGGGAACCGGTCGAGCCATTTGGGCAACTCAAGCTCGAGTTCGGCCGTCTTGCCGTCATCTTCGATGGCGCGGATGCGGACAAAGTACAAGTTGGCCCCTCTAGGCGCTGACCAGTCACTTGCATATTTAATATCAGAAAACGTCTGCTGCGCCTTTTCCCCTTCCTCATTGCACTCGGTGAGCAGCCAGCTCGCCTTTTGGTCGACCGCTTCAAGCGCCTGCCGGTTGTTCAGCCGGAACCGCCCGGCGCCAATGTATGTTATATGAAGCGTCACCCCGTTCTCAAGGCGCTCCGGAAGCGGAAGCGAACGGCGTTCCCGGATGTCCAAGTAGTTTAATAGCGCCTCGTAACGCGCCATAAACGCCAGCTTGGAAACAAGCGGATCGCGGTAATCAGCCGAATGAGGAAACGCAAATTTTTCCGGCCAGACCATAAGTGGCGAAGGATCGACGCTCTCGGCCCACGCACGGATTCCTTGAATGATGCTGTGAGCGGCCCAAAGGCGGCGGCTCAGCTCCTTCTCGACCGCTTGCCGTGTTTCCGTGTCCCCTGTTTGCCAGGCATCATGCAGCACATCCAGTTTCATGGCGTTTGTCAAGCGGAACGAAAAGCGCTCGCTCGCCGAGTACAGAAACGGCGAATCATGGTAGGCCGCAATATACCGCGACAAGTCTTCAAGACGGTACGCAACATGCGTCGGCAAGGCGAACAGCTGACTCACAGCCGTTGTCAGCACAACGACAGGAAGCGGAACGATTTCATCTGGATGATCGTTGGCACTTGCTAGTGAGCTGCTATGAAAATACGACAGCAGCCGAACAGCTTTTTCGTTATAGTCTGGATCGAACAAAAGCGCTTGAAGCAGCTGCTGCACATTGTCCCATTCATAGTTGTCGGTGACATACGCCTGCACCGATTTTTGCGACCGCCACTCTCGATCCCGGTTGTAATCGTGCACCGTCTGAAGCAGGCGGTCCAGCGCATCGGCAAACGTTCGGCCAACCGCGTCGCATTCTTCCAGAGAACCAGCAATAACATGATGCATTTCTGATCCCGTTCCAAACACATCTGTTCCACCAACACGGTACAACGATGCCGCCGCAATCTTCCCCGTCAACGGATCGCGTTGCGCGGTGAGAATCAGACGGATGTCTTCCCATATCGGCATATGCGTCACCGCCTGGTCATACGGAACGACCTTTTCCTCCGCAATCGCCTCAAGCTGCGCTTCAAGCCGCCCAAGTTGACGCGCCAATCCAGCGTTTTGTTTTAGGACGTGTCTCGTTTCTTGACGCTCAAGAAGTTGGCGAAACTCTCCGATCGTCTCCGGAAGCTGCCGCTCGCGGATAAAGCGGGACGCATGGCTCGATAAGTACGGAACGAGGGAAATATGCGACTGTTTCCGCGCTTTGTCGAAACAGTAATCATAGAACGGGCACCATTCACAGCGATAATCCAAATGCCAAAACAGCTCATCAAGTTGCTTCCCAGCCAGCGCCGTCAATTCGCCAGCCAAAAACTGCTCAAGAAACGGAAGCAGCTGTCCGATATCTGTCAGCTGCGGCTGCTCGGTTTTGTACGTCCATATCCCGGCTTCGCGCAAATCGACGCTGCCCTTAACACCGTGCTCCTCTAACACCGAGGACAACATCAACGCGTACAGCGCCGTTTGCACGCGGTGGGAAATCTTTAACACATCTGATGATTTGATGTCGATGATGCGGAACACAAAGCCGTTTTGCCCCGGAATGCACTCAATCAAATCCGGACGGCACGCCGCAAATCGGATCACTTTCAGATCCAACCCGTACCGTTCGTAAAAGCGCGGCGGCGCGATCAATGTCGGCTGGTATAAATAGCGCTTGCTCGGCTGCTTCAGCTCGCGGATCGTCTCCTCTCCATCCAAATAGCAGTGGGAAATCGGCGTGCCAGGCTCTCGCTTCCCCATCTTCACCTGGCCGGCCAAATAGGTCGTAATCACTTCCTCTTCCCACTCAACCCCTCGGCGCAGCACACCCTCATGAACCGCGGGCCGCTCAAACAGCTCCTTGGGCACATCGAGCTCGCCGCGCCGCTCTTTCGCCAACGACTGAAAGTAAAAATTTCGCTCGCATTCATGATAAAAATAGCTTGCGATTTTGGCAGGAGAAACGTACAGCATATCCCGATTCCTTTCTTTGAGATTTGGGCCGCTTGATCTATTCATTGTATCATATGTTTGACCGCCTTCCTATATACACCATTCCTGCTTGTTCGACAAGAACATACGTGCTATAATGAAAGAAATGAGGATAAAAGAGGTGCCAAAATGAGCGAAGAGATCCTCTTACAACTGTTTGACCGCCTCGGCCATATCGAAGACACGCTGCGTCTCCTCGTCGACAGCCACAAGCGCTTGGAAGCGGAACAACAAGAGATTCGGAAAGAGCAACAAGAGATCCGAAAAGAACAGCAAGAAATGCGCAAAGAGCAACAGGAGATTCGAAAAGAACAACAAGAAATGCGCAAGGAGCAGCAGGAGATCCGAAAAGAACAACAAGCAATACGGAAAGAACAGCAGGAAATCCGAAAAGAACAACAAGAAATGCGAAAAGAGCAAGAAGAATTTCGGCGGATCCAGCAAGCTCTCCTTCAAGGCCAAAAGCGGTTAGAAGAAGAACAAGCCCATATCAAAGCCGGCCAAAAAGAACTGTATGACCTAATGTCTGCTCTTCTTCACCGCCAGGATGAAACCGACGCCGCACTGGAAGCCCTCGCGATGGACGTGCACAAACTTCACGGCGAAGTCTCTTCCATCCACCAACGACTCGACGCCTTAGAGAAAAAAGTCGATTCCCATGCCCAATCATTCACCGAACAGCTGAACAACATGAAACTTGACATCACCTTCCTCTCGAACAAAGTCATCGAACATGAACGGGAAATCTACAAAATCAAGAATGTTATTTTGTGAACAGACAATGAAGCAGGCGGGCCGCTTAAGCCCGCCTATTCCTTACTTCAGCCCTTCTTCAATTTGTTTGATCATTTCCGATACGGACGTCAATCCGCCGCCCGAGAGGTACCAGTAGTTTGGATCCAAGTATACAATGTGTCCGTTTTGATACGCCTTGGTCTTTTTCACGAGCGCATTTTCAATCGTTTGTTTCGCCGTTGGTTTTCCTTCGACAACGGCGTCGCGGTCGATGACAAATAGGTAGTCCGGGTTTTTCTCGGCAATATATTCAAACGATACGCTTTGCCCGTGCGGCGTCGTGACTTTCAAATCCGGATCAGCCGGCTGCACGCCAAGCACATCATGGATAAATCCAAAACGCGATCCTGTGCCATATGCGCTAATTTTGCCGCCGGTCGTCAAGATGATCAATCCTTTCTGATCACCGGCTTTTGCTTTCACCGCTTCGATTTGCTCACGAATTTTCGCCAGTTCTTTTTCCACTTCTTTCTCTTTGCCAAAGATCGTGCCTAATAGTTTCATATTGTTTTCAAACGACTGAATGTAATTTTTCGCGTCAATGGCCATGTACACCGTCGGAGCGATTTCCGTAAACTTCTCATACAAATCTGCTTGGCGGCCGGAGATAAAAATGACATCCGGTTTAATCTCACTTAATTTCTCAAAATCTGGTTCTTTCAAGCTACCAACGTTTTCATATTCGCTGCCTTTGTATTTTTCTAAGTACTTCGGGATGTTCGTTTGCGGCAATGCTGTGACGTCCACCCCAAGGCGATCGAGTGTATCAAGAACGCCAAAATCAAAGACAACGACTTTTTCCGGATTCTTCTTAACTTTTGTCTCACCTAGCTCATGCGTCACGGTAATTTCTTCAGCACTCGCCGTTTTCTCCGTATTCCCTGTCGAGCGATTGCCTTCACTTTCTTTGCTTGCATTGCTGCTGTTGCCGCAAGCAGCTAAGATGAGAAGAAGCAACGTCGCTGCGATGGACAACCAACGTTTCGCTACCACGATATATATCCCCCTTTTTTATTTTATTGCTCTATGTCGACCGCTTTTCCCACCGCCGGACAATGGGCGCCCAACTTTGTCGCGGCAGCATCAAAGCAGGGTCAACCAAACGGATTAAAAATAGACGCAAATTCGCTTGTTTTCCACCGTTTGAATGCGCACGTCAAGATCGTACACCCCGCGCAATACTTGCCGGTTCATAATATCTGACACCGTCCCCTCACACATGACTCGCCCATTTTTTAAAGCCACGATGTAATCGGAATAGCAAGAGGCAAAATTAATGTCATGCATGACGGTGACGACCGTTTTTCCAAGCTGATCAACGAGATTTCTCAACACTTTCATCATCTGTACAGAATGCTTCATGTCTAAATTGTTCAACGGCTCATCTAAAAAAATGTAATCTGTGTCTTGAGCGAGCACCATGGCAATATACGCTCGCTGCCGCTGTCCGCCGCTTAACTCGTCAATATAACGATCCTGCAAATCATCAAGTTCCATATAACGGATGGCCTCGCGCACATAGTCCTTGTCTTGGCGCGTCAAACGACCGCGCGAATAAGGAAAACGGCCAAACGACACCAACTCTTTTACCGTTAAACGCGCCGAGATATGATTCGTCTGTTTTAAAATAGAAATCTTTTTCGCCAGCTCTTCTGTCCGATATTGACTGATTTCCTTTCCTTCAATTCGCACTTCCCCGCTGTCTTTCGGAATCAGGCGGCTCATCATGGAAAGCAATGTACTTTTTCCCGCCCCGTTCGGACCGATGAGCGACGTCAGTTTGCGCGGAGGAATGGAAAGCGACACTTGATCCACTACCGTTTTTCCCCCATATCGTTTTGACAGCTGTTTTACCTCTACCATGCTTTTCGCTCCTTTAATAAAAGGTATAGAAAGTACATGCCTCCGATCATGTTGACGATGACAGACAAGGTCGTCGAAAAGGTGAATACCCGTTCCACCATCCACTGGCCACCAACCAACGCAACAACACCAAACAACGCCGCACCTGTAAGCAAATATCGGTGCTCATACGTTTGAAAAAAGGTATACGCCACATTGGCGACGATCAAACCAAAAAACATGATCGGTCCCACTAGCGCCGTGGATACCGCAACCAATACCGCCACCACCATAAGCAACCGTCTTACCACTTTCTCATAATGGATGCCTAAGTTAATCGCATGGTCTTTGCCAAGGGACAACACATCAAGTTCATGGAGATGGCTGTATATGTACCATGTCGCTGCCACAATGACCGCTCCTGTCGGCCAAAGGAGCTCTGTCTTCATATTGTTGACGCTCGCAAACATCCGGTCTTGAATGATGGAAAACTCATTCGGATCAATCAAATATTGCATGAATGATGTCAAACTCTGGAAAAATGCACCTAAAATCATCCCAACAAGCAAGATAAAATATAAGTTTTGCCCTTCTCGGCGAAATAAAAACGAATAAAGCAGAAGAGAAAATCCGATCATGCTGCCGGCGGAAAGGAGAAAGTGCATAGTATCATTCATCATAATCAACGTCATTGATCCGAATAAAAATACGACCGCCGTTTGAATCAGCATATATACCGAATCAAACCCGATGATGCTCGGCGTTAAAATACGATTGTTCGTCATCGTCTGAAAGATGACGGTCGACATCGCTCCTGCCCAGCCGACAAGCACCATCGCAATCACTTTCTCCCCCCGTGAACGCAACACATACGCGGGGTCTCCCCGCAATTGGGTGAACATAAACAGCGCGATCAACACGAGAGCCAACACGATAAGCATCGTCAATTTCATCTGCTTAGACATACTGCTTCGTTCTCCTTACAAGCAAATATAGAAAAACACCGCTTCCGATCACCCCAACCGTCAAACCGATAGGAATTTCATACGGATAAATGACCACACGGCCGAACACGTCGCAAAGCAAGACAAACAATGCGCCAAACACGGCCGTCAATGGCAATACTTTGCGCAAATGATCTCCGTAATAAATCGTGACAATATTCGGAACGATCAGCCCTAAAAACGGCAACGTTCCAACGGTTAACACTTCCACCGCTGAAACGACCGCGACAATGAGAAGCCCGATATACACGATAGAACGATAGCGAAGCCCTAGGTTTGTCGCCATCTCCTCTCCCATGCCAGCGATCGTGAATCGGTTGGCGTACAAATACGCGAGCGCCATGAGCGGGACGCTCACATACAACATTTCATAACGTCCTTGCATCATAACGGAAAAATCGCCATGCAGCCACGCGGACACGGATTGAATCAAATCATATTTGTACGCCAAAAACGTGGTCACCGAGCCGATAATGTTGCCAACCATCAGCCCGATCAACGGGATAAACACGGAATCTTTATACTTCACACGATCCAAAATAGTCATAAACAGCAACGTGCCGATGAACGCAAAAACAACAGCCAACGCTGCCTTCACAAGCGGGCCGGCAGAAGCGAATACAATCATCGCCACTAACAGGCCAAGCCGCGCCCAATCCATCGTTCCCGCGGTTGTCGGCGACACAAATTTGTTTTGACTTAGTTGTTGCATAATCAAGCCGCAGATGCTGACGCTTGATCCCGCGATGAGAATGCTCACAAGCCGGGGCAAACGGCTGATCCAAAAAATTTCCCATGCCTCGTTGTCGCCTTCAAGCAACGCCAGCGGCGATAAATGATGCACGCCGACAAACAACGATGCCAGCGACAATACGACAAGCAACAAGATCCATTTTTTCATCGTCTCTCATCCTGTCATTTCATTCTGTACAACGCTCCAAAAACATCACATGTTGAAGCGAAAGAACTAGTTTTGGCTATACACCATTTATTAGTATTGATTCTTCTTTCATAAAAACTAATTTCTAACATGATACGACAAACCCATTGAATGTTTCAGTTTAATTCATCTATCTTCAAAAAGAGAAAGATTATCATTTTCACAAACATATTTTAATTGATAAGAATTATCATTGTCAACTGATTTTCGCATTTTTTCATCTGTTTCCCCTTATTTCCAATGAGCCACAACCGATCCTCTCCTCCGTTCGGTACATCTATGTTTAGAAATAGAAGGTTAAAAAGGCCACGCGGCGTTGCGTGGCGTTGTCGTATTTACAACAAAAAGGAAAACGCATCGTTCACTAAAAACTTCACTTTGGAAAACAGCGTTGAGGCTGCGGATGGATTCGAAATGTCATATACATCCTCAAGATCAAATCCTTTTAGATGCAATCCGTACTTTTCCATCATCTTATGCTGGTAATCGACAAGCCAATACTCACGGACTCCCGCTTTTTCATAATAATGGCGCTTAAGCAGCCGGTCATTGCGGGCGGTGCTTGGCGACAACACTTCCACCACCAGATCGGGAGCGCCGTAGCACCGCCCTTGACGCAGTTTCGTTCGGTCGCAAATAACGGATAGATCCGGCAACACCGTCACGTTTTGCTTTCCTTTTTGTTCGTCTTCAAACAAAAAGACGACTTGGAGGTTGCTGCCGAACACAAGACAAGGAGTTCCTTTTAACGCCATGCGAAACTCGGCGATCAAATTGGCCACTACACCTTCATGTTCATAAGGAGCCGGAGACATCAACACAATCGTTCCTTCGTACAGCTCCATCCGCTCGTCCCCTGCCAACGAAAAAAATTCGCTTAACGTATAGCAGTGTTGTTCATTCGGCCGGCTCATTCCCCTTCCCCTCCCGCACACAGGCCTATTCTTCTTTTATTGTAAGCGAACCGCTCACGCACTGACAATCGCCGCCCCCTGCAAACCAAAAAGCGCCCTGCCAAAGCGGCAGAGCGCTTTCGTTCGTCTCTTACCCTTTCACCAATACAGTCTTCAAAGCGGTGAAAAATTCGATGGCCGCCCGTCCTTGTTCCCGCGAGTGGGAGCTGGACTGCTTCATCCCGCCAAACGGCGCTTGCAGTTCAACCCCTGCGCTTTCTTCATTAATGCGGACAAGCCCGGCTTCGATGTCTTGAATAAACGCGAGCATCTTTCCGATATTTTGCGTGAAAATCGAGGCGCTCAACCCAAATGGCGTGTCATTGGCCAGCGTGATCGCTTCCTCGAACGTATCGACTTGGATCAATGCGAGCACAGGGCCAAAAATTTCTTCGCGGGCGATCGTCATGTCGGGCGATACGTGTTCAAAGATCGTCGGCTGCACATACAACCCTTTCGCCCTTTCTCCGTCTGTCAAACGCTGGCCGCCGTAAAGCAGCGCTGCTCCTTCTTCAATCCCTTTTTGGATACATTATTAAAATAACAACAAAAACCGGCCTCCCCTCAACATGGAGAGACCGGTTGGGATAGATCCGCATCGCCTTAATCGTGGAAATTCGTCCCATCCGTCACTTCTTTGACGATGCCGGCGCGGATGACGAAGTCGCCGAAGTGTTCGCCGTCAAGACGCTCTTTGGCATAGCGGGACAAAAGGACGCGCAGTTCGCGCAAAATTTCATCTTCGCCGATGTTTTCGCGGTACAGTTTGCCAAGGCGCGTGCCATTGAATGCGGCGCCAAGGTACATGTTGTATTTGCCGACCGCTTTGCCGACGAAGGCGATCTCGGCGAGCACATGGCGGGCGCAGCCGTTCGGACAGCCCGTCATGCGGATCGTGATTTCCTCGTCGCGCAAACCGTTTTCCTCAACAATTTCCTCGATTTTATCAAGCAATGTCGGCAAGTACCGTTCCGCTTCCGCCATCGCCAAACCGCACGTCGGCAAGGCGACACAGGCGAGCGCGTTGCGGCGCAAGGCAGTGTACCGTTTGCCGTCGGTTAGGCCGTATTCGGCAATCAACGCTTCGATTTCTTTCTTTTTCTCGCTCGTGACGTTCGCAATCACTAAGTTTTGGTTTGGCGTCAGCCGGAAATCGCCCGTATGAACTTTGGCGATCTCCCGCAAGCCCGTCATCAGTTTGTAATCATCGTAATCTTTGACGCGGCCGCCTTCCACATAAAGCGTAAAATGCCACGTCCCATTGACGCCCTCGACCCATCCGTAGCGGTCACCGTTATGCTCGAAATGGTATGGGCGCGCTTCGCCGAGCTTCCAGCCGAGGCGGCGTTCAATCTCTTCTTTCACTGTTTCCAAGCCAAGCCGGTCAATTGTGTATTTGAAGCGGGCGTTTTTACGCGACGAACGGTTTCCGTAGTCGCGCTGAACGGTCATGATTTTCTCCGCCACCTCGACGACTTGATCCGGCCGGCAGAAGCCGATCACTTTGGCGAGCTGCGGATACGTCGTTTTATCGCCATGGGTCATTCCCATGCCTCCGCCGATGGCGACGTTAAACCCGGCGAGCCTGCCATCTTCCACGATGGCAATCAAGCCGATGTCTTGTGAAAAGACATCAACGTCGTTGGACGGCGGGACGGCGATGCCGATTTTAAACTTCCGCGGCAAATACGTCGGACCGTAAATCGGTTCTTCTTCACCGTCAACCGGCGGTGTGCCCGCCACTTTTTCGTCATCCAACCAAATTTCGTAGTACGCCCGGGTGCGCGGCAACAAATGATCGCTCAACAGTTTTGCCCATTCGTACACTTCCGCATGCACTTCCGACTGATACGGATTCGGGTTGCACATGACATTCCGGTTCACGTCGCCGCACGCCGCAAGCGTCGTCATGAGCGCATGGTTAATGGCTTGCATCGTCTTTTTCATGTTCCATTTTAAGATGCCATGCAGTTGAAACGCTTGACGCGTCGTCAGCTTCAATGTGCCGTTCGCATACTTGCGGGCGATCTCGTCCATGACGAGCCATTGCTCAGGCGTCGCCACCCCGCCCGGCGTGCGAACGCGAACCATAAATTGGTATGCGGGTTCGAGTTTTTGTTTTTGCCGCTCGGTGCGGACATCCCGGTCGTCTTGCAAGTAGCTGCCATGGAACTTCATCAGCCGGTTGTCATCGCCCGGAATGCCGGCGCTGATTGGATCTTCCATCGTTTCCGCGAGCGTACCGCGCAAATAACGGCTTTCCCGTTTAATGCGCTCGACATCGCTAGGCGGCCCGTCCGGCGCGGTTAAGATGACTTTCGCCATGTTTGGCCCACTCCCTTTCCATGAGGTTTAATATACATCGCGTTGGTACCGTTTTTGTTTTTGCATCTCAGTGACGTATGCTTCGGCTTGTTCGCGGCTCATTCCGCCTTCTTTTTCGATAATCTCGATCAACGTTTGATGGACGTCGCGCGCCATGTGTTGTTTGTCGCCACATACGTAGACAACGGCGCCATCCTCAAGCCAGCCAAACAGCTCTTTGCTTCGCTCGAGCATCCGGTGTTGGACGTATATTTTTCTTTCCGTGTCACGCGAGAAGGCGACATCCATTCTGGTCAACACGCCGCTCTTCAGCCACGCCTGCCATTCCGTTTGATAGAGGAAGTCGGTCACAAAATGCTGATCGCCAAAGAAGAGCCACGATTTTCCGTTCGCGCCCGTCGCTTCGCGTTCCTGCATAAAGGCACGGAACGGCGCGACCCCGGTGCCCGGCCCGATCATGATGATCGGCGTATCTGGGTCTTTCGGCAGTTTGAAGTTGGCGTTTGGCTGGATAAAGACCGGCAGTGTGTCGCCAATTTGAATGCGTTCGGCGCAAAACGTCGAGCACACCCCTTTACGCTGGCGCCCGTATGATTCATAGCGAACCGCGCCGATCGTCAAATGCACTTCATCCGGATAAGCTGCCAGACTGCTTGCGATTGAGTACAGGCGCGGCGGCATTTTGCGCAAAATCGAGATGACTTGTTGCGGCGCCGCGTCCCATGGGCCGAAGTCGCGGAACGCATCCAATAAGTCGCGGCCTTTGGCGTATTCTTTCAGCTTCGTCTCATTGCCTGGTGCCACAAGCGTTTGAAGTTCGCTGTTTTTCGATAACGGCGCAAGCTTTTGCAGCAGCGCTTTCGTCAAGACCGTGATTTCAAAGTGCGACGTAAGCGCCTCGCGCAGCGACCGCACTTCTCCGTCTTTGTCGATCGTCACCGTTTCTTCCGGATTCCATTTCATTTCCTGAACGATGAGATCGACAAGCTCCGGATCGTTTTTCGGGAAGATGCCAAGCGCGTCGCCCGGCTCGTATTTCAATCCCGATCCCTCGAGCGACAATTCGAGATGGCGCGTTTCCTTGTTCGATCCGCGGCCGTTTAAGTTGATGTTTTCAAGCACTTCGGCCGGGAACGGGTTTTTCCGCGAATAGACGACCGCCGGTTCAGCTTTCGGCACGGCTACAGCAGCCGACGACACTGGCGCGGCCTCGGCATTGGCTCCTTTGCTCAGCTCGCCAAGCACGCCGTCAAGCCATTTCGCCGCCGCTTCCTCGTAGTCGACGTCACAGTCGACGCGCGGATAAAACCGCTCTCCCCCGAGTTCCTCGAGCCGCTTGTCAAAATCTTTTCCTGTCTGGCAAAATTGTTCATATGACGTATCGCCAAGCGCCAAGACGGAAAAGCGCAAATGATTTAGCTTCGGCGCCCGCTTGCTATGGAGAAACTCGTAAAACGACACGGCATTATCCGGCGGATCGCCTTCTCCGTGTGTGCTCACGACGATGAGCAGCGTCTCGACTTTCTTCAATTCATTCGGCTTAAAGTCAAGCATTGACGACACTTTTGCCTCGAAACCGCGCTCTTTCAGCGCTTTACCGGCTTTTTCCGCCAGCTTTTGCGCATTGCCGGTCTGTGAGCCGTATAGAACTGTCACTTCTTTTGAGACCGGCTTCCCGCCCCCGACAAGCAGTGCGGGCGCTTCGACGTCAAGCACAGCAACTGCCGACTCGGCAGCGGCCAAATACCCGCTCAGCCAAAACTTTTGTGCTGGCGTCAACGTCGGCAACAAACGGTTCAGGAGCTCAATCTGCTCCTGGCTAAACGGACTGTTGGTTACTTGCAGCTGCAACGGTGTCCACCCCTTGATCTAAAATAAACGGAACAACAGCGCCGCACCTTGCCCAATCAGGCGCCTGCCCCTAAATTCCATTATTCCTATAAAACAAGTAGACTTTAAATATCATATCATATTTACACTTTACCGCAAAACAAAACATTAGTAAAATAAATATAAATTATCAAAACTATTAATATCACTAATAACGATCCGCAACAAAACAGTCGGATTGCATGCGAGGGGTTGGCCAATGTATTACGACGAGTTGAAGACGTTCATTACGTTAGCAGAAGTGAAAAACTTCACAAAAACGGCGGAAATTCTCCATTTGTCCCAGCCAAGCGTCAGCTTGCACATTAAAAATTTAGAGAAAGAGTTTCAGACGAAACTGTTCATCCGCTCCCCGAAACGACTGCGCATGACACCGACGGGCGAGCTGTTGTACGACCGCGCCAAACAAATGATTGCACTCTATGAACAAACGAAACAAGACATTTTGGAGCATCACCACTCGGTGAAAGGCGAGTTGAAAATCGGCGCCAGTTTTACAATCGGGGAGTATATTTTGCCGCCGTTTTTGCTCGATTTCCAGCAACGCTACCCTGAGCTCGAGCTGGAAGTCATGATCGGCAATACGAAAGAAATCGTCGAACTCGTCAAATCATACCAAGTCGATATCGGCTTAATCGAAGGACAAACGAACGAAAAAGAGCTGTCCGTCCACCCGTTTATGCAAGACGAGCTCGTCATCGTCGCCTCTAGCCGCCATGAGCTGGCACAAAAAGACGAGGTGGCCATCGCCGAGCTGCAAAACAAAGCATGGGTGGCACGCGAAGTCGGATCCGGAACAAGGGAATATTTCAACCATTTCGTCCGCTCGAACGGGCTGAAGGTAAAATCGCTTATGATCATCAGCAGCAACCAAGGCATTAAAGAAACGTTGATCAACGGCAACGCCCTGTCGTTGTTGTCGCGCAGCGTCGTCGCCCGTGACATCGAGCACGGCCACCTGTCGGCGATTCGCTTAACACATCCGCCGTTTCACCGGATGCTTTCCTATATTTATTCTCCGATTATGGAAAACAAGCAAAATATGCATATTTTCCTAAAAACATTGCAAACAACATGGGCAAGCGCACATGAATAGCGCGGGGGCCGTCGTCAAGCCCCCGCGCTACACGTCCATCTCCGTGTGGCGAATATGCGGCATCTCAATTTGAATCGTCGCATGACGAATATGAAAATGGGTCTCCACCACATCAATCGCCCGCTGCAAAATCGCCTGGGCATCGCGGCCGTCTTCGATCAGCAGATGGCAGCTTAATGAGTCCAAGCCTGACGTAATCGTCCAAATGTGCAAATCGTGGACATCAATGACCCCGTCAATCGCCGCCAACGCCGCTTTCACTTCCGTTTGATCAATGGCAGCAGGCGTCCCTTCCATCAAAATATGCACCGTCTGCTTAATGACGGCGAACGCTCCTTTTAAAATCAAGACGGCAACGAATACGGAAACGAGCGGGTCAGCCGCATACCAGCCGAACAGCCACATCACAAGTCCGGCCGCGATCGCGCCGACCGAGCCCAGCGCATCGCCGAGCACATGAAGATAGGCGCTGCGGACGTTGACGTTGTCGTTCACATTTCCTTTGCGCACGAGCATCCAGGCGCTTGCCGCGTTGGCCAACAGCCCGATAGCGGCAATCAACATCATCGAACCGCTCGCCACCGCGGGCGGGTGCGAGAACCGCTCGATCGCCTCCCAGACAATCCAGCCGGCCATCACGACCAATGTGACGCCGTTTAGGAGCGCCGCTAAAATTTCCAGGCGATAAAACCCATACGTTCTCTTCGGCGATGGAGGCCTCGCCGCAAACCACGCCGCCACTAAGCTCAAAAAAAGCGAAGCAGCGTCGCTAAGCATATGGCCGGAATCGGAAAGAAGGGCGAGACTGTTCGTCACAAGGCCGCCGATAAACTCCAGAACCATAATTCCGACCGTAATGCCAAAGGCGATCGCCAGCCCCTTTTGATTTCCCCCTCTTCCATCATGATGATGACCATGATGATGGCCGCAATGGCCGTGTGCATGGTGATGCATCTATCTTCTCCCCCTCATTGATGTTGTGCATGGTCAATCGCCTGTCTTAATAGCGAAATGACATGGTCATCGTCGCAGGAATACACCAACGTCTTCCCCTCGCGCCGATATTTGACGAGCCGCAAATTCCGCAGCAGCGCCAGCTGATGGGAAACGGCCGACTGCGTCATGCCGAGCATCTCAGCGATATGGCCGACATGGCACTCTTCCTGCGATAACAAATACAGCATTTTGATCCGGGTCGGATCCGCCAGCGCCTTAAATAGACGCGACACTTCATCGACTGTCTCCGCTTCTAAAAACAGATGATCTTCTATTTTCATGGCATTCCCCACCTTATATCTGCTAATATATGAGCATATGTTCATATATGTGCATCATATGCCCATCCCTTCGTTCTTGTCAAGTTGTTTTTACCGGATTAGGCCCACATGGCGGCTGTCCGGCAAAAAGCCAAAAGCCCCGCCTGCCTGATTTTCGCCCCGCAAACAGTTTCTCAGCCAACAAAAAAGCGGGGAGCATCGTCCGCCGCCTAACCTTGCGATTTCATTTGATACGCCATCACCGTTGGGGTTTCCGCCGCTATTTCACCTTCACCGCCGTTCCCGTCGCAATGCACATCATCATCCCATCGCGCAATGTTTCAAAATCGAGATCCACGCCAACAACCGCATTGGCTCCCAAGTTCCTCGCTTTATTGATCATCTCCTTAATCGCCATCTCCCGCCCTTCGGCCAGTTTGCTTTCATACGTCCCGCTCCGGCCGCCGATGATATCGGTGATGCTGGCAAGAAAATCGCGGATGACGTTGGCGCCTAAAATCACTTCGCCCGCTACAATGCCGAGATACTCCTCAATTTCGTTTCCTTCAATCGTATTGGTCGTTGTAACAATCACAGACATTGCCTCCTTGCGGCTTGTACTGAATAAGGAAAAGCACCTCATTCGCCAAGATTACTGCCCATCTTGTGATGCCCCTTCTGAATGGGTTCGCGGCGCAGCCGGCGCGGTGTGGGTCCCCTGCAGCAACAGTTGGGCGATGCCGATAAAGTATTCCGACTCACGAATAATGTGATCGAGCACGACTTTGGCGGTTGGATTTTGCCCTACCGCCGCACTGTTCGTTTTCACTTGCCGGCACAATTCAATGAACTGAAGGCTTTGCTGCAGACAGTAGGAGACGAAATGCAGCACTTGTTGGTGCAGTTGAGCAGGAATATAATAGGCCGCGCGAATGACGGATTCAATGTAGCGGACCGCTTGCTGATGCGTGGCCGAAAGCGCCTCTTCCCACTTTTTCAACGCTTCCACATATGGCGCTTCCAATCCGGCCACAAGCTCGCGAATGACGACCGTATGCTCCTCTTCTTGATGCTTCCAAAATTCAATTTCATCCAAAATACGCAGCGGCATATGTGGACCGTAGTAAAATTGCACGCTCTCTCCCCCTTGTTTTGTCTCCTTCTCTTTTCATAATGTATGGGCAAAACGGATAGTCAATGCCATAAAAATAGCGAAACAGCCGCGGCAACAGCTGCTTCGCCTAAATGTTCGCCGCGTCCCAGGAGCCGGTTGATCCACTCCTGTGACGCGATGGCGGTGTCCGGCATCTTCAGACGTATAAAAGTCGTAATAATGGACGTGCATTCCGTTCCCGACCGGAATGGCCGGCCCCGAATAGGCACGGTAGTAATGGGTATGGCCATCTTCATACAATACATAGCCTTCGACGTAGTGAATATGGTTCCCATCCTCGGTGACAATCGGCGGCGACGTGACATCCAAACATTGATGGACATGCCCGCCTTCGATGGACGTATAATCGACTGAGCCATGATTGTGGTGCGGAACAAATCCGGAAACAAAATCGTCCTTTCCTACCCGTTTCATCACAGTCCCCCTGCTTAAAAAAGTTATGCTACGCCGCGACCCAACAACAGGCCGCCCAACGGATCCCCTCCAAACGAGAAAAGTTTTTGAGGCGCAGGCATCTGCCCTCGGGCCTTCTCGGCTAGGGAAACCAGAGAAAGAGAAAGGCTTATCGTTCTCGTTATACAAGTCAGCGGGAATCCGCCCTTTGTAACATATTCATATGAGAAAGGAGCATTCCCGTTAGGAGCTTTTCCGGGGACTTGATCAAAAAAAGCCCTCTTGGTATGATGCAGGGGTGCCAAACAATACCTACCATCATGCCAAGGAGGACTTCAGATGAATTGTACACAAAATCAGAAAATCAATCAAGTCACGGAACACACATTGGTCGTGGGCATCGATATCGCGAAACGAACCCACTACGCCTGCTTCGTGGATGACCGGGGGCGCGTGCTTCGCAAGTCGTTCCCGATCTTCCAGTCGAAAGAGGGGTTTCAACAGCTGTATGAAGCGATTCAGGAGGGGAGGAAAGCGTTCGGGAAGTCACAGGTGATCGTCGCTGTGGAGCCGACCGGGCACTACTGGTTGAACCTGGCCTACTTCCTCGAGGAAAACGGGATCCCGCTGGTCATGGTCAACCCGGCGCATGTGTGCCGGTCGAAAGAACTCGATGACAACCTGCCGACGAAACACGACGCCAAAGACGCCCTGGTCATCGCCAGGCTGGCGAAAGACGGGCGATTCCTCGTCCCCCGGCTGCTGCACGAGATCGAAGCGGATTTGCGCGTCGGGAGCACGCTCAAAGAGAAGCTCCGGAAGGAACAGGCGGCGGTGAAAAACGCGATCATCCGTTGGACGGATCGGTATTTTCCAGAGTTTTGGACCGTGTTTCGCGACCTGGGGAAAACAGCGCTGGCGGTGCTGGAGTGGACGCCGCTTCCGGCCGATATGGCGGGTCGGACCGCCGAGGAGCTTCTGGAGGCGTACCGGCAAAGCGAAGGGCTGAAATGCCCGCAGAAAGCGAAAATTCAGGCGTTGATCGACGCCGCGAAGGGCTCGATTGGGGTGACGGAAGGGACGACGATGGCCCGGTTTGAGATCGCCGCGCTCGTCCGCCAATACCGCCAGTTCGAGGCCGAAATCGCAGCGTTGGACGCCGAGTTGAAGGCATTGGTTCAAACAACGATGGAGTATCAATGGCTGAAAACGGTCGACGGGTTGGGAGATGCCACGATCATCGATCTGCTGGCGGAGATCGGCAGTTTTGCCCACTATCGGGACCCGCGTCAATTGGTGAAGTTGGCGGGCCTGACGCTCAAGGAGAACTCCTCCGGCCAGCGCAAAGGGCAAAAGCACATCTCGAAGCGGGGACGGAAACGGCTGCGATCGGTGCTGTTTCGGGCGGTGATTCCGCTGATCCGGCACAATGAGGCGTTTCGCGAGCTGCATGAGTACTATACGACCCGGCCCGTCAACCCGCTGACCGGAAAGCAGTCCATCGTCGCGTTATGCCGAAAGCTGTTGAATGTGCTGTTTGCGATTTGCACGAAGAAACAAGCGTTTGACGCGGAGCGAATGAGGCAGGACGTCTTGTCCCATGTTCCACACCGGGCGGCCTAAGGCCTCCCCCCACGAACGGAAGAAGTGTTGGACAACAGGATGACACCGGAGAAGCTGGCGTGATCTCATCCATTCGACCTCGAGTCCCGAAAGGAGCTTGGCCGGCCTCCGCCTGATGACGAGACCGAACGAGGGAATGTTGGCGCAAAGACGCCCGGAGACATGGGAGGGTTCGTCCTCATCAGCGATGCGGAGATCCAAGGGTGCATCGAATACACTTCCTCCCACGTCAGGAAAATGGATCCAGGCGTGGCCACGAAGCGCACCCTAGGTCTGTAAGATATCCACAAAATTGAAAAAGGATGTAAGGGATTTTGTCGAAAAATATTTTTTCGGCACCCCTGAGAGGCCGAAAAGCCTTGATATATCAACATTTCTAGAGGGAGAGATGGATTTTCATGCCTGGGTGGGGAGTAAAATTTACTCATGGATGTTTTTTGTGGGTTATGATATAATCAGTTTTAGAAAAATGAAAGGCTGTTGTATCAATGAAATTAGACAATAATAACCATTCAGTGTTCCTGTTGTATGATCATCTTGTTCTCGTTGTAAAATATCGCAGACAAGTGATGGATGATACCATATCTGACTATGCAAAAGATATGTTTGTGAGATTGGGTAAAAATTACAATATTTCCTTGATCGAATGGAATCACGATATGGACCATGTGCATATTTTGTTCAAAGCACACCCAAATAGGGAATGATCAACGTTCATCAATGCCTATAAAAGTGCAAGTTCTCGACTGATCAAAAAGCATTTTCCGCAAGTGAAAAGAAAACGGTGGAAAGAATATTTTTGGTCAAGAAGCTTTTGCCTGCTTACAACGGGTGGTGCGCCCATTGAAGTAATAAAAAACTATATAGAACATCAATATGATCATCTTGTTCTCGTTGTAAAATATCGCAGACAAGTGATGGATGATACCATATCTGACTATGCAAAAGATATGTTTGTGAGATTGGGTAAAAATTACAATATTTCCTTGATCGAATGGAATCACGATATGGACCATGTGCATATTTTGTTCAAAGCACACCCAAATAGGGAATGATCAACGTTCATCAATGCCTATAAAAGTGCAAGTTCTCGACTGATCAAAAAGCATTTTCCGCAAGTGAAAAGAAAACGGTGGAAAGAATATTTTTGGTCAAGAAGCTTTTGCCTGCTTACAACGGGTGGTGCGCCCATTGAAGTAATAAAAAACTATATAGAACATCAAGGTATGAAGTGATGTGGTGTCGATATGGCCAACAAAGCCTATCAGTTCCGTCTATACCCAACAAAAGAACAAGAACAACTGCTCGCCAAAACCTTCGGTTGTGTCCGTTTCGTGTATAACAAAATGCTTGAAGAGCGCATACAACTGTTTGAAAAGTTCAAGGACGATAAAGAATCCTTGAAACAGCAAAAATTTCCGACCCCTGCCAAGTACAAAAAGGAGTTTCCTTGGCTAAAAGAAGTGGATAGCCTTGCGCTGGCAAACGCCCAATTGAATTTGCAAAAAGCGTTTCAAAACTTCTTTTCTGGCCGCGCTGGATTTCCAAAGCTCAAAAACCGCAAGGCGAAACAGTCGTACACCACAAATGTGGTGAATGGCAACATGAAGCTTTCAGATGGCTATATCAAGTTGCCCAAACTGAAATGGATCAAGCTCAGGCAACACCGGGAGATTCCTGCCCACCATATCATCAAGGCTTGTACGATCACGAAAACAAAAACAGGAAAATACTATATTTCGATTCTCACAGAGTACGAACATCAACCGGCACCAAAAGAAGTACAAACGGTTGTTGGGCTTGACTTTTCCATGAGTACGCTGTATGTCGATAGCGAGGGGAAGAGAGCCAATTATCCTCGATTCTATCGCAAAGCATTGGAAAAATTAGCGAAAGAACAGCGTAAATTGTCTCGTAAAAAGAAAGGCTCGAATCGTTGGCATAAACAGCGTCTGAAAGTAGCGAAGTTGCATGAGAAAATGGCCAACCAGCGCAAGGACTTTCTGCATAAGGAGTCGCACAAATTAGCGAAACTTTATGATTGCGTGGTCATCGAAGACCTCAACATGAAGGGAATGTCCCAAGCCCTCCATTTCGGTCAAAGCGTTCATGACAATGGCTGGGGCATGTTCACCTCTTTCCTTCAGTACAAGTTGGCCGAACAGGGGAAGAAGCTGATCAAAATCGACAAATGGTTTCCATCATCGAAAACTTGTTCGTGCTGCGGCAAAGTGAGGAAGTCTCTATCGCTTTCTGAGCGTACATTCCGCTGTGAATGTGGATTCGAGAGCGACAGGGACGTCAATGCGGCCATCAATATCAAACAGGAGGGCATGAAACGATTAGCGATAGTCTAACTTGTCCTCGAACCGTGGGGCACACGGGGATCGCTCGGTCAACTTCCCATCATGAGATGGGATTACCCGAGAAGCCCCCACCTCTAAGCGAAGCGTAGGTGGTGGGAGTATGTCACAAATTCAAAAGTGATGTTTTTGACACATTGGCTTTGTTTTTCGGAGTTGGGATGCGAACGCGCCAGGGCGAATACCGGATAGCCGAAGGCAGACGCTTTGGGGATCCCGTCTCCGTAGGTTAAATAGTTTTCGAAAATCTCTGTATGGAACATGCTTTTTAAGATATTAATAATATATGCTTGTGTATCTTTCGGTTTGTTTCCATATTCGCGAATCTGGTTTAGGACAATGCCGACCAGCTTTGTATCAGTGTAGCCTTTGACAGCGGAGCGAAACATTTGATTTAGGTCGTTCACCTTGTGAATAATGGATAAAATACCGTACGAAGAGAGTTTGTCGGGGATGGTGGGAATCAAGTAGCAGTCGCTGGCGTACAGGGCATTTTGCGTTACATAGTTTAAATTGGGCGGGCAGTCGATGAAAATAAAATCATACTCGTGTTTGACGGTGTTCAAAATGTTGTCCAACAGCTGGAACTTATAAAGATCAGAGCCGAGAAGCTGCTTTCGAAAGTTCGGCCTCGAATAGACGGCAATGTTCATATCGGTGTAGATTAAGTCCGGGTGTGAAGGAAGCAAATCGATATTTGTATATACTTCATCATTCCCGCTTCGTACACAAGAGGGCAAAATATAGTCGTGAACATCGACAGGCGGCCGCTCGTTCTCTAAAAAGTGTTTGATTAAGTCTTTTAGCGTGCCGGCCTTATCCCGATAGATCATATGTTCAAACTGCTCCGCCGTTAGGCAGGAAATGCAAAGGTTGCACTGGGCATCAGCGTCAACAAGCAGGACTTTTGGAGGCATATTTTTGTAGGCCAGCGGTTCAAGTTGATCACGGGATAAGTGCTGTAACCCAACGGCTAAATGGTAGGTCAATGTCGTCTTCCCTACTCCCCCCTTCCAATTGATGACACTCACTGTTTTCGCTTTCCGCGTCATCATCATCCCCCCATTTTTCCTGAACAGTTTATATGTATTGGGAGTTTTTTGCCATTATGACAAATTGCCTGAGCCAAAGGCTTTCTTGTTTTCATACATAACATAGCGAGAGGCAGCTGCCGAAAACAAAGGGTTTTTGATTCGCTATGTGGAGGCATCATACTTCCTCCCTCTAGAAATGTTGATATATCAAGGCTTTTCGGCCTCTCAGGGGTGCCGAAAAAATATTTTTCGACAAAATCCCTTACATCCTTTTTCAGTTTTGTGGATATCTTACAGACCTAGGGTGCGCTTCGTGGCCACGCCTGGATCCATTTTCCTGAAGTGGGAGGAAGTGTATTCGATGCACCCTTGGATCTCCGCATCGCTGATGAGGACGAACCCTCCCATGTCTCCGGGCGTCTTTGCGCCAACATTCCCTCGTTCGGTCTCGTCATCAGGCGGAGGCCGGCCAAGCTCCTTTCGGGACTCGAGGTCGAATGGATGAGATCACGCCAGCTTCTCCGGTGTCATCCTGTTGTCCAACACTTCTTCCGTTCGTGGGGGGAGGCCTTAGGCCGCCCGGTGTGGAACATGGGACAAGACGTCCTGCCTCATTCGCTCCGCGTCAAACGCTTGTTTCTTCGTGCAAATCGCAAACAGCACATTCAACAGCTTTCGGCATAACGCGACGATGGACTGCTTTCCGGTCAGCGGGTTGACGGGCCGGGTCGTATAGTACTCATGCAGCTCGCGAAACGCCTCATTGTGCCGGATCAGCGGAATCACCGCCCGAAACAGCACCGATCGCAGCCGTTTCCGTCCCCGCTTCGAGATGTGCTTTTGCCCTTTGCGCTGGCCGGAGGAGTTCTCCTTGAGCGTCAGGCCCGCCAATTTCACCAATTGACGCGGGTCCCGATAGTGGGCAAAACTGCCGATCTCCGCCAGCAGATCGATGATCGTGGCATCTCCCAACCCGTCGACCGTTTTCAGCCATTGATACTCCATCGTTGTTTGAACCAATGCCTTCAACTCGGCGTCCAACGCTGCGATTTCGGCCTCGAACTGGCGGTATTGGCGGACGAGCGCGGCGATCTCAAACCGGGCCATCGTCGTCCCTTCCGTCACCCCAATCGAGCCCTTCGCGGCGTCGATCAACGCCTGAATTTTCGCTTTCTGCGGGCATTTCAGCCCTTCGCTTTGCCGGTACGCCTCCAGAAGCTCCTCGGCGGTCCGACCCGCCATATCGGCCGGAAGCGGCGTCCACTCCAGCACCGCCAGCGCTGTTTTCCCCAGGTCGCGAAACACGGTCCAAAACTCTGGAAAATACCGATCCGTCCAACAGATGATCGCGTTTTTCACCGCCGCCTGTTCCTTCCGGAGCTTCTCTTTGAGCGTGCTCCCGACGCGCAAATCCGCTTCGATCTCGTGCAGCAGCCGGGGGACGAGGAATCGCCCGTCTTTCGCCAGCCTGGCGATGACCAGGGCGTCTTTGGCGTCGTGTTTCGTCGGCAGGTTGTCATCGAGTTCTTTCGACCGGCACACATGCGCCGGGTTGACCATGACCAGCGGGATCCCGTTTTCCTCGAGGAAGTAGGCCAGGTTCAACCAGTAGTGCCCGGTCGGCTCCACGGCGACGATCACCTGTGCCTTCCCGAACGCTTTCCTCCCCTCCTGGATCGCTTCATACAGCTGTTGAAACCCCTCTTTCGACTGGAAGATCGGGAACGACTTGCGAAGCACGCGCCCCCGGTCATCCACGAAGCAGGCGTAGTGGGTTCGTTTCGCGATATCGATGCCCACGACCAATGTGTGTTCCGTGACTTGATTGATTTTCTGATTTTGTGTACAATTCATCTGAAGTCCTCCTTGGCATGATGGTAGGTATTGTTTGGCACCCCTGCATCATACCAAGAGGGCTTTTTTTGATCAAGTCCCCGGAAAAGCTCCTAACGGGAATGCTCCTTCCATAATGGAGGATGAACGCAAACAGTTTGGAAAGACGTGCTTTTTAATGGTGGTTCGACCCTGTACAAAAAACTGTTTGAGTCCATTTGGTGTTCCACCCATTGTAAGCCCTTTTCATTTGGAAAAGGTGACTACGAACAGAAAAATGCCCAACGAACAAGTGGACTCACTGTTTGCGAATTCATCAATGGAAGGAGTCCGGATCATGGATGTGCTTTATCATCGTTGCGCAGGTTTAGATGTTCATGCCAAAACGATTGTCGTTTGTGCGCTTTGGGGAGAAGAAGACCACATTCAAAAGGAGATCGAAACGTTTTCGACGTTTACCAAAGACTTGTTTCGCCTCCTGAAATGGCTCGAGGATCGAGAAATCACTCATCTAGCGATGGAGAGTACGGGGGTTTACTGGAAACCGGTCTTTAACATTTTAGAGGACTACTTTGACATTACCTTGGCCAACGCTCAGCGAATCAAGAATGTCCCAGGGAGAAAAACGGATGTATCCGATGCGGAATGGATCGCTAAATTATTGCGTTATGGACTGATTGAAAAGAGTTTTGTGCCACCCGCGCCAATTCGAGAATTGCGGGACTTGACCCGTTTACGCAAAAAGTGGGTGGGTCAATTGATTGCGGAAAAAAACCGAATTCATAAAGTATTGGAGTGTTCCAATATCAAGCTGGGTACGGTGATTTCCGACATCTTCGGAGTATCGGGCCGAAAACTCTTGACCCGTTTAATGGAACAGGGGTACATCGAAGAAGCCGATATCGACGCTTGCCTTCACGGAAGAATGAAAGGGAAAAAGCAACAAATTCAGGAATCGCTCTTTGGGACATTAACCGAACATGAGTTGTTCATGATTCGCCAATCGTGGAAGCACATCGAGTATTTGGAAAGCTTGATTCAGGAGATGGACCAACGCATCGACCATCTCTTACAACCGTATCAACAGGAAGTGGATCTTCTGATGACGATTCCTGGAGTGAAAAAGGAAACCGCCGCCGTCATCATCGCCGAAATCGGAGTGGATATGGGACAGTTCCCGACACCGCAGCGCCTCGCTTCTTGGGCTGGGGTGGCCCCGGGAAATCACGAAAGCGCTGGAAAACGCAAAAGTACACGAACGGTAAAGGGTAATCCTCATATTAAATCCGCGTTATGCGAGGCGGCATGGGCGTTATCCCGATGCAGGAATCAACCGTTGGCGGCGAAATTTTGGTCATTGGCGGCTCGCCGGGGAAAGAAAAAAGCACTCGTTGCGATCGCGCACCGAATGCTTGTCACCATTTACTGCATGCTTTCCCGAAAAGAACCGTTTTGGGGACCACAAGTAAGTTAGTATAGCCAAAATGAATACAGAATATACGAGATGCCTAAAAATAAGGCACCTCTGCTTTCCTGTTGTCTTTTTTGGCCATTTGTAGTGTATCCAAACTGATCACAGGATATACAGAGTTGACCGGGTTTTATGGATTTTCACAGAAAACATCCATGAGTAAGCTTTTACTCGCCACCCAAGCATGAAAATAACCGCTCATGGATTCATTATTTTCACAGAAAAAAAGAGACAACCTTAGGCTACACCTAACCGAAATTCATCTCCCACTTTCACTTCGTTTAGAAGTGGGAGACTTCTTTCGGAAAGATGTTAAATGAAAAATTACTATCTTCGCCAGCAACGGGACAAATTAAGAAAAAACGAAAGGATGGGTCCCGTCGATGAACAAAACACCGCGCGTCAAGCTGCACGGGTTCAACAACTTGACGAAATCACTCAGCTTCAATATGTACGATATTTGCTATACGAAAACGGCGAAGGAGCGGGAGGCGTATATCGAATATATTGACGACGTGTACAATGCCGAGCGGCTGACGAATATTTTAAGACGTGTCGCCGATATGATCGGCGCCCATGTGTTAAACATCGCCAAACAAGATTACGTTCCGCAGGGCGCGAGCGTGACGATGCTCGTTTCCGAAGGGCCGGTCGTCGAGGTGCCCGAAGATGACGGCCCTTTGCCAGAAGCGGTGGTGCTGTCGCTCGACAAAAGCCATATCACCGTCCATACATACCCGGAATACCATCCGAATGACGGAATTAGCACGTTCCGCGCCGATATTGATGTCGTCACGTGCGGGGAAATTTCGCCGCTCAAAGCGCTCGACTATTTGATTCATTCATTTGACGCCGACATTATGATTATCGACTACCGCGTGCGCGGATTTACACGCGACATTCACGGATACAAGCTATTTATCGACCATGACATTACATCAATTCAAGATTATATCCCGGGGCACATTCGCGAAAAGTACGATATGATCGACGTAAACATTTACCAAGAGAATATTTTTCACACAAAATGCAAGTTAAAACAGTTTGACTTGGACAACTACTTGTTTGGCTATGCAAAAGCGGACTTAAGCGAACAAGAGGCGAACGAAACAACCACCAAGCTGAGAAGGGAGATGGATGAAATCTTTTACGGAAAAAATATGCCTGCCCCCTTTTGACCCCATTGTCTTTTTGATTCCTGCCGGCTTTCGGGCCGGTCCACATCAGTTCCCGATTGGCGCCGTGTATGGTATGCTAGTAGAAAAAAGGAAAAGGTGTTCATGAATGAAGTACATCATCGTCGGAGCCGGCATTTTAGGGGCCTCTGCTGCCTACCATTTGGCTAAAGAAGGGGCAACCGTCATGATTGTCGACCGCGGTGACAAAGGGCAGGCGACCGATGCGGCGGCAGGGATCGTCTGCCCTTGGCTGTCGCAGCGCCGGAACAAAAAATGGTACCGGTTAGCCAAAAGCGGGGCGACGTTTTACCTCTCCCTCATAGAAGAACTGCAAGCGCTCGGGGAAACGAATACCGGCTATGCGCGCGTCGGGGCGCTTTGCCTGCATACAGACGAACAGAAGCTCGAGCAACTGGAAACGCGCGCCCTTGAGCGGCGAAAAGAGGCGCCGGAAATGGGAGAAATCGTGCGGCTTGGCCCGATGGAGACAAAGGAATGGTTTCCGCCGCTCGCTGACGGGTATCACGCCGTTTATGTGAGCGGAGCGGCCCGCGTCAACGGCCGGGCGCTGCGCACCGCCCTTCTCAACGCCGCCCAAAAGCTTGGCGCTGTCTACATGCGCGGGAACGCCCAGCTGCGTCACCGAGATTCACGCATTATCGGCGTCGAAATCGACGGGGCAAACTACGAAGCGGACGCCGTCATCGTGACCGCCGGCGCATGGGCTGGCGAACTGCTTGGGCCGCTGGGCGTGAAATTTGCCGTCACGCCGCAAAAAGGGCAAATCGTTCATCTCGAATGGTTGACAAGCGAGACTGACCGATGGTCGGTCGTCATGCCGCCGAACAATCAATATATGCTCGCCTTCCCTGGCGGCCGAATCGTGGTCGGGACGACTCACGAAGATGAGGCGGGCATGGATGTCCGCGCGACCGCAGGCGGCATCCACGAAATATTGGATAAAGCGCTCGCCGTTGCGCCGGGGCTGTCGGCGTGCACCTACGTGGAAACACGAGTCGGGTTTCGCCCGCGCACTCCTGGATTTCTCCCTGTCTTCGGGGCGCTTCCCGGTTTTGCCGGCCTTTACGCAGCCAACGGTCTCGGCTCTTCCGGACTCACCGCCGGGCCATATTTAGGCGCAGAGCTTGCCAAGCTCGTGCTCGGCCGCCCGACCGAACTCGATCCGCTCGACTACAACATCGCCGAGGCTCTCATCGCGCTTTCCTGACGGTGCCGCACGGTGAAACACCAGCAACCTGACGCCCATCCGCCGCGTTCAGCGGTCGGCGCCAACCCGGCTGCGGCTCTTGCCCCATGCAAGCCCGCAGCCGCTTAGCCGTTTTGTCCTTCATATTTTTTCAACTGTTCCGTCAGCTGTTGAAACAATGCCATATCTTTTCGGTCAAGCGCCTGGTCAATTTGCATTTTCAACACCGACAGTTCATGGCGCTTGAGCGCCTCATCCAACACTTGCTCAGCCGCCTTCGCCATTTTCTCATGGCGCTCGTGCCGCCTGACGTTTTCAAACGCCCGCTGATCAACGAGCCGAAGATAAGCAAAATGTCTCGCCTTCCCTGGAAAATGGAGCGTCAAATAAAGCGGCTCGTTCGGATGCAGCGCCAAATCACCCATAATGGTAGCCAAGCTCGTGCTTTTTTGGCCATGCCGATAAAACACGAGCCCTTCTTCCTCCGCCATCACCGCAGAAATGGCGAGCCACCGCGCCTGCTTTCGTTCATGTTCCGTAAAATGAACGTGTTCCAACAGGTGGGGATGCTGAAGCAAATAGTTCAATACAAACCGGGCGTCCGGATGCTTTAAACGGTACTGCTGCAAAAAAGACGTTAAAAAATTGCGTTTTTCCAAATATGACACCCACCGCACCGCGCCACCCCCTTCGCGTCACTGATTCATCGCCCCGGGCGGCTCCAAAGCCGCCGAGCCTGCTCTTTCTTCCACTTTAACATGATGCTAGGCGAAACATTTTGTCCGTTCCCCTTCAGTATAGTCGATTTTCCTTCACCGTGCAGCGGCGGGCGTGCCTGACAAAAAGGCCGGGAAATAGATGCGGCAAAAAGGGGCCCCCATCTAACAGCGCGGACTTACGCGGTGATGACAAAAAAGCTGCCCTCTGTTGTGGGCAGCTGCCACTCATCGTCCGTCCGAGCCGCCTAAACGGCAAAACCGCCTTGGTTTAGGCAAGCTGCAAAACCAACCCTTCTCTTAAACCGAGCGCCTCTGCCGTCGAACGTTGGATGTCGTGCAAAAGCGACTCGTTTTTCATAAGCGATGCGCCGTAGGAAGGGATCATGTCTTTCACTTTCGGCTCCCACTCTTTCATCCGCTCCGGGAAACACTTCGCAATCACTTCGAGCATGACGTGAACCGCCGTCGACGCACCTGGTGAAGCGCCGAGCAACGCCGCAACCGAGCCGTCGGCCGCATGGACGACTTCCGTGCCAAATTGCAACGTTCCTTTTCCGCCCGCCTCCGTATCTTTGATCACTTGCACACGCTGGCCGGCAACGATAACATCCCATTCCTCGCTTTTCGCCGTCGGAACAAACTCACGCAGCTCTTCCATGCGCTGTTCTTTCGATAACATCACTTGCTGAATCAAGTAATTGGTGAGCGCCATATTTTTCGCGCCTGCCGCCAACATCGTCAAAAGGTTGTGCGGTTTGATCGATGTAAACAAATCGAGCATGGACCCATTTTTCAAAAACTTCGGCGAAAAACCGGCAAACGGCCCAAACAGCAACATTTTTTGATTGTTGATAAACCGCGTGTCCAAATGCGGAACCGACATCGGCGGCGCCCCGACTTTCGCTTTGCCGTACACTTTCGCATGGTGTTGCTCGACGACCTCGGGGTTGTTGCACACCATAAACAACCCGCTGACCGGGAATCCACCGATCCCCTTCCCTTCTGGGATGCCGGATTTTTGCAACAAGTGCAGGCTTCCCCCTCCAGCGCCGATGAAGACGAACTGAGCCGCATGACGCTCCACAGCCCCCGTGTCCAAATTCCGCACTTTCAGCTCCCACGCGCCATCGCTTGTGCGCTTCATATCTTCGACGTGGTGGCGGTAGTGGATTTCCACATTCTTCCGTTTTAAATGTGCAAACAGTTGGCGCGTTAATTCCCCAAAATTGACGTCCGTCCCCGATTCGATTCGGGTGGCCGCGATCGGCTCGTCCACAACCCGCCCTTCCATGATGAGCGGCACCCATTCAGCCAGCTTTCTCGGGTTGTCGGAGAATTCCATCCCTTTGAACAATGGGTTGTCGGCCATCGTTTCATACCGCTTTTTCAAAAACGCCACATTCGCTTCCCCTTGCACAAAGCTCATATGCGGCAACGGGCGGATGAAGTCTTTTGGATCCTTGAGCACTCCGCTGTTCACTAAATGAGCCCAAAACTGCAAGGAGACGTAAAACTGTTCATTAATTTTGATCGCCTTGCTGATATCGATCGACCCATCCGGCTTTTCCACTGTGTAGTTCAATTCACAAAGTGCCGCATGCCCGGTCCCGGCGTTGTTCCACTCATTGGAGCTCTCAGCCCCGGCCTCCCCGAGCCTTTCAAATACGGTAATGTCCCACTCCGGCGCCAACTCCTTCAAAAGCGTTCCCAACGTCGCACTCATCATGCCGGCGCCGATTAAGATGACATCCGTTTTAGTTTGTCTGTTGCCCATGTTTACCATCCCTATCCTCTAATATTTGTAAAAACGGTGAGCGACCGCTCGAAACGATTTCAACACTCCCCTTCTCCACTTGGGGGAGATGACAAGAATTATTATAACACATTTCACTTATAGTATATCACTTTTATTTGCACCGTAAAAAATATACTCATATAATAAAGTATTTTGCTCCACAATTATGGTATCAATAGTGGAAACCCACGCTCACCTACATAATTTAATTTTACAAAATAGTTGAATATTTCGCCACCATCTGTGGAGAAAAAATGAAGAAATTTTGAACTTTAGGGATGGGCATGCACCGCCTTCTCATAAGATGTCATCAAACTTGGAAATTTTAACTCATACGACTGCATAGGACGGACGGCAATGTACACACGGAATTTTGATCAATAAAAACAAAAGCAGCCAATTATGCATTGCGCACAACTGGCTGCTTGTTCTTTGCCTAGCAGCGACCTACTCTTGCAGGGGCGCTGGCCCCAACTACCATCGGCGCTGGAGGGCTTAACTTCCGTGTTCGGGATGGGAACGGGTGTTTCCCCTCCGCTATCACCACTAGGCAATAATGGACAAGTTTTATTATAAGGAAATTTGGTTTATTGTCAAGGATTTTTTCATTCCTTCAAAACTAGATAACCGTTGTGGGAAGAAGCCGCATTTTGGTTAAGCCCTCGATCGATTAGTATCCGTCAGCTGCACGTGTCGCCACGCTTCCACCTCGGACCTATCGACCTCGTCATCTTCGAGGGATCTTACTCGCTTCACGCGATGGGAAATCTCATCTTGAGGGGGGCTTCACGCTTAGATGCTTTCAGCGCTTATCCCGTCCGCACATAGCTACCCAGCGGTGCCCCTGGCGGGACAACTGGTACACCAGCGGTGCGTCCATCCCGGTCCTCTCGTACTAAGGACAGCTCCTCGCAAATTTCCTGCGCCCACGACGGATAGGGACCGAACTGTCTCACGACGTTCTGAACCCAGCTCGCGTACCGCTTTAATGGGCGAACAGCCCAACCCTTGGGACCGACTACAGCCCCAGGATGCGATGAGCCGACATCGAGGTGCCAAACCTCCCCGTCGATGTGGACTCTTGGGGGAGATCAGCCTGTTATCCCCGGGGTAGCTTTTATCCGTTGAGCGATGGCCCTTCCATGCGGAACCACCGGATCACTAAGCCCGACTTTCGTCCCTGCTCGACCTGTCCGTCTCGCAGTCAAGCTCCCTTGTGCCTTTGCACTCTCCGAATGATTTCCAACCATTCTGAGGGAACCTTTGGGCGCCTCCGTTACCTTTTGGGAGGCGACCGCCCCAGTCAAACTGCCCACCTGACACTGTCTCCCACCCCGATAAGGGGTGCGGGTTAGAATTTCAATACCGCCAGGGTGGTATCCCACCGCCGCCTCCACCGAAGCTGGCGCTCCGGCTTCTCTGGCTCCCACCTATCCTGTACAAGCGATACCAAAATTCCATATCAGGCTGCAGTAAAGCTCCACGGGGTCTTTCCGTCCTGTCGCGGGTAACCTGCATCTTCACAGGTAATATAATTTCACCGGGTCTCTCGTTGAGACAGTGCCCAAGTCGTTACACCTTTCGTGCGGGTCGGAACTTACCCGACAAGGAATTTCGCTACCTTAGGACCGTTATAGTTACGGCCGCCGTTTACTGGGGCTTCGGTTCGCACCTTCGCTTGCGCTAAGCGCTCCCCTTAACCTTCCAGCACCGGGCAGGTGTCAGCCCCTATACGTCGCCTTTCGGCTTCGCAGAGACCTGTGTTTTTGATAAACAGTCGCTTGGGCCTTTTCACTGCGGCTCGTTCGGGCTCTTCACCCAAACGAGCACCCCTTCTCCCGAAGTTACGGGGTCATTTTGCCGAGTTCCTTAACGAGAGTTCTCCCGCGCGCCTTAGGATTCTCTCCTCGCCTACCTGTGTCGGTTTGCGGTACGGGCACCTCTTCCCTCGCTAGAGGCTTTTCTTGGCAGTGTGAAATCGGGGACTTCCGGATGACTCCGTCGCCGTCACCGCTTGGCCTTTTTGATCCGCGGATTTGCCTACGGATCAGCCTTGCGGCTTGGACAGGCTCTTCCAACCGCCTGCTCGCCCTATCCTCCTGCGTCCCCCCATTGCTCAAACGGGAAGGAGGTGGTACAGGAATCTCCACCTGTTGTCCATCACCTACGCCTTTCGGCCTCGGCTTAGGTCCCGACTAACCCTGAGCGGACGAACCTTCCTCAGGAACCCTTAGGCTTTCGGCGCAGAGGATTCTCACCTCTGTTTTCGCTACTCATACCGGCATTCTCACTTCTAAGCGCTCCACCAGTCCTTCCGGTCTGGCTTCTGTGCCCTTAGAACGCTCCCCTACCGATGACCAACGGTCATCCCGCAGCTTCGGCGGCACGTTTAGCCCCGGTACATTTTCGGCGCAGAGTCACTCGACCAGTGAGCTATTACGCACTCTTTAAATGGTGGCTGCTTCTAAGCCAACATCCTGGTTGTCTGGGCAACTCCACATCCTTTTCCACTGAACGTGCACTTCGGGGCCTTAGCTGGCGATCTGGGCTGTTTCCCTCTTGACCACGGATCTTATCACTCGCAGTCTGACTCCCAAGGATAAGTCATTGGCATTCGGAGTTTGACTGGGTTCGGTAACCCGATGAGGGCCCCTAGCCCAATCAGTGCTCTACCTCCAAGACTCTCACCTTGAGGCTAGCCCTAAAGCTATTTCGGGGAGAACCAGCTATCTCCAAGTTCGATTGGCATTTCACCCCTACCCACACCTCATCCCCGCACTTTTCAACGTGCGTGGGTTCGGGCCTCCAGCCGGTGTTACCCGGCCTTCACCCTGGACATGGGTAGATCACCTGGTTTCGGGTCGACGACGACGTACTCATACGCCCTGTTCAGACTCGCTTTCGCTGCGGCTCCGCCTGTTCGGCTTAACCTCGCACGCCATCGTCACTCGCCGGTTCATTCTACAAAAGGCACGCCATCACCCTTTAACGGGCTCTGACTACTTGTAGGCACACGGTTTCAGGTTCTCTTTCACTCCCCTTCCGGGGTGCTTTTCACCTTTCCCTCACGGTACTGGTGCACTATCGGTCACTAGGGAGTATTTAGCCTTGGGAGATGGTCCTCCCTGCTTCCGACGGGATTTCCCGTGTCCCGCCGTACTCAGGAGCCGCCCGGGAGGGAACGAAGTTTCGACTACAGGGCTGTCACCTTCTCTGGCCGGCCGTTCCAGACCGGTTCGTCTACCCCGTTCCTTTCTCACTCCCATCTGGGCGGTCCTACAACCCCAAGAGGCACGCCTCTTGGTTTGGGCTGTTCCCGTTTCGCTCGCCGCTACTCAGGGAATCGCGTTTGCTTTCTTCTCCTCCGGGTACTAAGATGTTTCAGTTCCCCGGGTGTGCCCTCCATGCCCTATGGATTCAGGCATGGATCCTGCCCCATTACAGGCAGGGGGTTCCCCCATTCGGACATCTCCGGATCGACGCTTGCTTACAGCTCCCCGGAGCGTTTCGGCGTTTGCCCCGTCCTTCATCGGCTCCTAGTGCCAAGGCATCCACCGTGCGCCCTTTCTAGCTTAACCTACAGCGCTTCTCGGCTTCTTCCTAAACTGTCTAGCGTCGGCGCCTGGCTCTTTTCTGCCAAATAACCTTCCCCCTCGGGGTGCAAGCACCCCTACGGGTGAAGAACATTTGGCTTCAAGAGCCGATCGCGGCGCCTCCGCTTTTCCGGTTATCTAGTTTTCAAAGAACGATAGGAAGGAATTTTTCATTCCTTCAAAACTGAACGAAGCGACTGCTTTGAGTCTGCTTCCTTGCAGCTTTGCGCCGAGGAATCCATCTTCCCTGAATCTGCTAGAAGACGCAGGCGCAAAACACGTGAAGGAATTTTTCATTCCCTCAAAACTGAACGAAACGAAAACGCGATGTATCGACAGTTGGCCATTACGGCCTCCGCTTTTCTTCATCCTTAGAAAGGAGGTGATCCAGCCGCACCTTCCGGTACGGCTACCTTGTTACGACTTCACCCCAATCACTTGCCCCACCTTCGGCGGCTGGCTCCCTTGCGGGTTACCTCACCGACTTCGGGTGTTGCAAGCTCTCGTGGTGTGACGGGCGGTGTGTACAAGGCCCGGGAACGTATTCACCGCGGCATGCTGATCCGCGATTACTAGCGATTCCGGCTTCATGCAGGCGAGTTGCAGCCTGCAATCCGAACTGAGAGCGGCTTTTTGGGATTCGCTCCCCCTCACGGGTTCGCAGCCCTTTGTACCGCCCATTGTAGCACGTGTGTAGCCCAGGTCATAAGGGGCATGATGATTTGACGTCATCCCCACCTTCCTCCGACTTTTAGCCGGCAGTCCCTCTAGAGTGCCCACCTGAATGCTGGCAACTAGAGGCAAGGGTTGCGCTCGTTGCGGGACTTAACCCAACATCTCACGACACGAGCTGACGACAACCATGCACCACCTGTCACCCTGCCCCCCCGAAGGGGGAACGCCCAATCTCTTGGGTTGTCAGGGGATGTCAAGACCTGGTAAGGTTCTTCGCGTTGCTTCGAATTAAACCACATGCTCCACCGCTTGTGCGGGCCCCCGTCAATTCCTTTGAGTTTCAGCCTTGCGGCCGTACTCCCCAGGCGGAGTGCTTATCGCGTTAGCTGCAGCACTAAAGGGTGTGACCCCTCTAACACTTAGCACTCATCGTTTACGGCGTGGACTACCAGGGTATCTAATCCTGTTTGCTCCCCACGCTTTCGCGCCTCAGCGTCAGTTACAGGCCAGAGAGCCGCCTTCGCCACTGGTGTTCCTCCACATCTCTACGCATTTCACCGCTACACGTGGAATTCCGCTCCCCTCTCCTGCACTCAAGTCCCCCAGTTTCCAATGACCCTCCACGGTTGAGCCGTGGGCTTTCACATCAGACTTAAAGGACCGCCTGCGCGCGCTTTACGCCCAATAATTCCGGACAACGCTCGCCCCCTACGTATTACCGCGGCTGCTGGCACGTAGTTAGCCGGGGCTTTCTCGTGAGGTACCGTCACCGCGCCGCCTTGTTCAAACGGCGCTCCTTCGTCCCTCACAACAGAGCTTTACGATCCGAAGGCCTTCTTCGCTCACGCGGCGTCGCTCCGTCAGACTTTCGTCCATTGCGGAAGATTCCCTACTGCTGCCTCCCGTAGGAGTCTGGGCCGTGTCTCAGTCCCAGTGTGGCCGGTCACCCTCTCAGGCCGGCTACGCATCGTCGCCTTGGTGAGCCGTTACCTCACCAACTAGCTAATGCGCCGCGGGCCCATCCGCAAGTGACAGCCAAAGGCCGCCTTTCAACCGAAGACCATGCGGTCTTCGGTGTTATCCGGTATTAGCTCCGGTTTCCCGGAGTTATCCCGGTCTTGCGGGCAGGTTGCCCACGTGTTACTCACCCGTCCGCCGCTGACCGAATCAAGGCAAGCCCTGATCCGGTCCGCTCGACTTGCATGTATTAGGCACGCCGCCAGCGTTCGTCCTGAGCCAGGATCAAACTCTCCAAAAGAAAGTTGATTGGCTTGTTCAGCGCCAAAACCAATGGTCATGGCGCACGCGCTTCGTTTCGTTCAGTTTTCAAGGAACAATCAACTGCTTTCCATAGCCTTGTACTGAGGAATTCAGCTTCTCTGAATCCACTCGCGTTTGCAATTCAATAACTTTATTAATATATCATTTCATTCAATGGTTGTCAAGTTTTTTAATTATCACCTTGAACAACCAAACGAATTTAATTATATCAAAAAATCATCTTTTGTCAACAAACAATTTTTAACTTTTGTGTTTTCGTTCTTTGTTGAACGCACTCTGTTGTTTTAGGCCGCTTCTTGTCTATCACCGAAGCGACGATTTATATAATACTACTGTCATCATCCGAAGTCAACAGTTGTTTGTCATCCAATTTCAACCAAAACCAAACTGCATTCTTCCATTATATATACGTTGTTTTTTCTTCCATTATATATACGTTGTTTTCTGACATCCGTCCTTGAACGAATCTAATCCCTCACTTAAACGTCACATTTCACACCTTACCAAGAGGGGGCAAAGGGCTTTGTGAGCAACTGAACGCCATCACTGGCACGAGGTCGGCATTGGAAGTTTACCGGAATCAGCCGCTCAATCAACTGCGGAAGACAAAGATTTCAGCGAATGCGAACCCCCATAAGGTACAACCTTCTATACTTCCCTCGCGCGCCAAAGATTCATTCGACATCGGAACAAAAACATCCTCTCGCCTTTGATCAATAGAGTGCGAAATGTGACACCGAATATTCGTATTCCATTGGATTCAGGATCGTATGCACACTCGCTGAATCACCGTCGATGCTTATAAAGTGGCCTGTTTCCTTCGGCCCTAGTCCCCTAACCGCCCCATGGATTCGTCCAATTTTCTCCAGTTCCCCTTTTCCGATATCCCAGCTGTACAGTTCCTCCTTTGCATGATAGCTGTTGCAAAAATACGCATAGTTTCCCCTGACACATAGAGCTGTCGATCCGCGCAACGATTCAGGCACTTCATATCGTTTCATTGCTTTTGTGCAGGGGTCCAAATGAATCAGCGAAAAATCGCTATAAGGAAAAAGCCATAATGTCGAGGACCTCCCCTTGCAAATCGCATAGCAGTCGATGATCATGGGGCGATCCGTTAGATGGGAATGATAGTTAAATATTGGTGATCCATCCAATCGAAACAAAACCAATCCTTCCGCAGAAATTCCTTTGCCAAAAACCCCTTCATCAAAGTAGCCGATCCATATTCCTTCTCTTCCAACCGCTATGTCTTCAATCCCGTCGCCGCCGCAAAATGAATGTTGCACCTTTCCATATAAATCTACCAAAAACACATTATGGCGGATTCCGTCACTTCTTGCATCAGCCAGCAAAAAGCGCTCGCTGCCGACCCAGCGAATGATGGGAACCCGAACAGTCACGTCTGGATGGAGAACAACTCCATTTGCCACACACTCCACCCGGTTATGATGTTTCTGCACAGCCAACCACCCGTACCGATCGCTCCAATCTGCATCCATCAGCTGAATCCGACTTCGTTCGGAAACAATCGAATAGAAGGTAGAAGTTACGACTTCCAATGTTCATCCCCCATAGGCAAATCAAAAGATTTCGTTATTTTGATTGTATCAACTTTCTCCAAACATCGCCGTCAAACTTTGTCGACCGACAAAAATACAAAAAGAGCGGTACGGTGCCGCTCTCTTTCTATATCCAATAGCAAGGCTGATAAATCATCGACACTCTAACTCTTTTTCCTTATTTATCACAAATCATTGGCTGGCTTCCCCAGGATAGCGGGCAGCTGTTTCAGCTCAGGATGCAATGTTTCAAACACATCAGCCACGTTTAATATCGCTCCCTCTCCAAAAGCTGGGCCGATGATTTATGCTCAAGCATCATCAATTCCTGTCCCGAACACTTAATCCCTTTTTCTCTTAATTTCTTTTCTATGCTATTTCTCATTTCGTTGCCTCCCTTCTAAAATTATTATACATTGCGAGGATTAAATTACAAAATATTTTTAATTTAGGAAATATAATAAATATACAAACAATTATTTTGACAATACTCTACTGAATTTCCTAAAATGTAGTTAGACATCACCTGGTGAAGGTTCGGTGTCAGCGCTCCAAAGTTCCTATGCAGCCAATCCTAAAATCTAAAAGTAAAGAGGGGAACGCCATGGAAGCAAAACAAACGGTGTTTATCAGTGAGTTTACTAACGGCATCTTGGACCCTAATGAAAACATGCTTGGTCCCGTGCAAGATGGGGGATACATTGTCGCCAACACGACTCCTGGCTGCTGGGGACCGATGATCACCCCTTGCATCCGCGGTGGCCATGAGGTGACGAAGCCCGTTTTTGTGGAAGGTGCTGAAGTCGGAGATGCTATTGCAATTAAGATCAAGTCAATTCGTGTCACTTCTATCGCTACATCCTCAGGAAATGATAAGCCCATAGAAGGGCGGTTTGTCGGCGATCCATTCGTGGCTGTCAAATGCCCACAGTGTGGAACAATGTACCCGGAAACGAAAATCGAAGGGATCGGACCCGGGGCCATTCGATGTGCAAATTGTGGCGCGGACGTGACCCCATTTGTATTTACGAACGGCTATACAATGGCGTTTGATCCAAACCGACAAATCGGGGTAACTGTGCATAAAGAAGCGGCGGAGCACATTGCCCAACAAGGGCGATACTATATGGCAACACCCGACAACTCCGTCCAAAACCCAATCGTTACATTTGCCCCCCATGACTTGGTTGGAACGGTGGCCAGGCTCCGACCGTTTCTTGGGCAACTCGGCACCACCCCAGCGCGCCCGTTGCCGGATTCACATAACGCTGGCGACTTTGGCCAATTTTTGATCAACGCTCCACATGAGTACGGGATTGCGAAAGAACAGCTGGAAGATCGCACGGACGGACATATGGACATTAACCGTGTACGCGAAGGCGCCGTGTTGATCTGCCCTGTGAAAGTGCGGGGCGGAGGCGTTTATCTCGGTGATATGCATGCCATGCAGGGCGACGGGGAAATTGCTGGACATACGACCGACGTATCTGGCATCGTCACCCTTCAAGTGAAAGTAATTAAAGGATTGGCCATTGACGGACCGATTCTTCTTCCTGTTGCTGAGGACCTCCCCTACTTGGCAAAGCCATTGACAAAAAAAGAAAAAGAGATCGCCCTTGATTTGGCACAATCATGGGGCGTAAGCAAGTTGGAGGAATCATTGCCAATTTCCTTTGTCGGGACGGGAGCCAACTTAAACGAGGCAACAGAAAACGGGCTGAAGCGCGCAGCGAAAACGTTAGGCATCTCTGTTCCTGAAGTGATGAACCGCGCCACGATTACCGGCGCTATCGAAATCGGCCGACATCCTGGAGTGGTCACCGTCACTTTCCTGTGCCCAGTTCGTTATTTAGACAAGATTAGCTTGACCTCGCTGGTGTACGATCAATATCGCAACGTTTTGGACTAAGAACATATCGATCATCGCCAAAGGGCTTCATCCTCTCGCACTCGCAAAGCGGGGATGAAGCCATATGTTTGTCAAGATTCGGGCACATACATTTTTTGCAGCGGCAACAGTGCTCGCGCATCGTTTGGCATATGTTCGTACCACTGAACAATGAAGTTGACCAGCTCTTCCAAATCAATTAATTTGACTGAGTTATGTTTGGCCACCGCTTCTGCTTGGGAAGTAAAGCCCCCTGTTGAGACGAACAAACAATTGGCATCAATCGGATTGGCCCCGAGAAGCTGCTGGATTTCAGGGGCAGAAGCGGCACTTTTACGATGCTTCACTTGCACCTTAATAATTGGTTTTTCAAATCCAAATGCATCCTTATAGGCCAACACATCGACCCCACCGTCAGGGCCTTTCGGACTCACTTGCACGTTATACCCCATCGCCTGAAGCAAGCCCGCCACTAAATCTTGCATTTGCCACGGGTCGAGCTTGTCCACTTTGTCTTGGATCATCATCAACGCTTTTCCGACAAGGTCTTCGACGATTTCTTCCGTTTCCCCCTCTTCAGTTTCATCCTGAGGTTTTGAGAATGGTTGACTGTTTAAACGCTGCTCGATTTCATCCCCCCATTCGTCAACTCGAAAAACCGTTAGCGTCGAACCCAAACTGTTCTTCGCTCCTTGTGACAACGAATCCCTTGAAACTGTGGCATTTTCCCATTTTACACGGATGATGTTCGGATAATAGGAATACCCGATGGCGGGATCGTAACGATGTTCTTCTGTCACCGTTCCAACAATGTACTCCCTTTTCTCCTTCGAATATGTGATCACACGATCGCCTTTTTTGATTTCATAGGCAAAACGCCATACTTGGTTAACCCAACTCGTTCTCGATTTTGGTTTTGCCTCGGCAAATACTTCATCAGCCTTTCGCTGCAACTGTTCTTTCGACTGAACGTTCTTCGGATTGCCCAGCCTCGCCCAGCCGATCGATGCGATCCCCTTCTCCAACCAAAGCGGAATGAGTTCATTGCGGTCGCCCGCGCGGATCATCCACCATTTTGACATCCGGGTTCCTCCTTTTGGCAAAAAGAAATCGCTCCACCAGTGAAACAATCACTCTTCTAAAAACAGGAGCTGAAACAATGAGCCTATGGCTCCCACTGTAGGCAATGCGTTTAAGCCAAAACGAACAAATCAGATAACCTAGCCCATCCATCGGTGTTCTTCACCTAATTACAAACTGTTTAGTCGATTTCGTTCAATTTTGATCGTATGATCTTTCCCATCCAATACATCGGCGCGCTTGCTGCCGTAGAGGCGAAGCTTGGGAGAGCCTTTCACCGCTTTTATGGAAAGTCGTGGAGTTCCCCGAACTTGTTGTCTTTGCAGGTCGACACACTCGAGAAACTCATTCCAACGGACGATGGCAATCACTTGATTGGAATCGCTCGGCTGTTTCTGTGCGCAGATAAATACAAACACGATTTCTTTTTCCTTGCTGTGTTCGAGATCAATCTTGTTAATTTCGGCAATCTCATGGTCGCTGAATACAAACGACCAAGTGAAATCTTTCGATCCCGATGGATTCGTGTTGTATTTCGTGTACATGATATAGCTCGCTTTATTCGTCGTGACTTCATAAATCTGGCGATTGTCATCTTCCTTTTCAAAGAGCGCCGGCGCCAACCCGCCGTTGACCAGAGCGGAAAGAAGCGCTCCGTAGTAATAATCCGCTTTGCGAATCGTTGCCACCCGTGCCCCCTCCCTTTGTCGTAGATAAAAAGATTCCGTTGATTTGATTGTATCAACTTTTGTAAAACATTTCCGTCGAACTTTGTCGACCGTCAAAAAATACAAAAAGAGCGGTACGGCGCCGCTCTCCCTTTCTATATCTGATAGATTTGTTGTCCAAGACAGTTTGCGGTCAAATACGTAAAGATACTAATGAAACAAAACAGAAGCCCGCTCGGCTTCTGCTTTGTCCCCACCTTTAACGGCTTAAGACTACAATATAAACCGTTCGACATCATTCTCCGGTCCGATGAATTCTACGTCCGTGCCGATGGCTTGGAAGTGCTTGCAGGCGAATGAAATTTTCGCCGCTTCACCGGGCCGCAGTTCTCCCTCCCATTCCCGTCCTTTCGTTTCGCGGACGAAGGCCATCCTTTTCGATGACGAGCGCCCAGTCGGGATTGTAGGAACCGATTGGGGTGTCGATTTTGAACCAGTTCGGCAGTTTGACGTACACTTTCACGTTTTCATCGTTTTCAAACCGTTTCGCGAACCGCTCTTCCACTCCGGAATCGTAAATGATATGGTCAAACGGCGATTTTTCGCTCGGGATGGCGTTGTCGTTCAAATAGGCGAGGAGCTTTTCATTTTGGAGTTGCAGTGGCATTTCTCAAATAGGCGGCTGAAATCAAAAACACGCCCTTCGGAAATAACAGTTTGTACACAATCGCCTTCTCATTCCCGTCGAATGCTGTGGAGAAATTCCGCATCAATTACTTTCCTGTCATCGACAAGATCTAGCAGTTCGTCGTGTGGCCGAATCTCATCATTTCCGTCGGAATAATAAAGGGTGATATACACTCCTTCTGATTGTGCGATTTGCAACGCGGGCAAAAAATCACTGTCCCCCGTCAACAATGCCGCATGAGTGATTAATTTCTTCGTACTATGCATAACCAAATCGGTTGCTAGCATCACATCGATCCTTTTTTGCTCAAACACTGGAAACCCACGCTCATCAATGCCACGAAATGCTAGCTTTCCCTCCCGGACGGTAAAACTACCAAGCCGGTTTAGTCTTTTGAAAAAACGTTGTGCATGGGAGAAATAGTCTTTTTCCTCTAGAGATGGATAGGATGATTGATGGGGAAGGCAATGGTAGTAGTACGTTCGTAAAAGCAGATGGCCTTGAGCCATTTGTTGAGCAAGCTTGCTGTAATCGATTTTGGCTTTTCCATGCCATTTCAACACATGGTCGAGATATCCACCATCAATAAATAAGGCAATTCGCGAATACAACGCATTCCCTCCCGTCCATGGCAATGAATACAAAAGGAGCGGCGATGCCGCCCCTCTCTCTTGACCTGCCATCCATCCGAACGGCAGCGGTTATTCTAAATATCATTATAATTGGAAAAACGGTGCATGTAAATCCCCCAGTTGAGACGAACAGATCATTCGCGTCGAACCGGTTCGCCCCGAGAAGCTGTTAGATTTCCGAGGCATAGGCAACGTTTTTGTGATGTTTGACTTGCTCTCGATGTCGTCTTGGTCTCGCTGGACACTTCATTTGCCTTTTTCAGCAACTGTTTTTTTGGTTGAACACATGTCTTTGGGTTTCCAACCGCGCCATCCGATCGATGAGATGACTTTTCCAGCCAAAACTAGCGATGACAAATATATAAAAACAACCGTTCCAGTTCCTCCGACTCTAACTTTCGAACCAGGCTAATAAACTCCCTATGGAATGAAGGATAAATGCTGCTAATGCTTTCTATTTCGTATTGCAACGCTTCTTCAGATGGTGCCGATTGTATCCCTGTTAGTAATTGTCTTTGCTTCTCGACAGAGTACCCTTTTTCGTTCATGAATATTAGCACATTCTTGAGTTGCTGAATAAATAACGGAGTGTTCTCCGTCCATTCATCGATTCGTTTCCGCCAATCCTCATTTTGCACGTTGGAGTTTTTAAATGAATTTTCCTCAAACAGCTGTTTTAATGCGTAATATAACTCCTTCGCTTCCGCTTCTGAAAGGGTAACTCCTTTTCCCATTTTCGCATGTGAGACATCCCAATCCCGTATATCATACTTCGGGGGATATCCGTTCCAACTCACAAGATTTAGTTCCTTATTCCATCCTTTGGGCGAACTAGACAATGTCGCAATTCGTTTTTTGATTTCAAACTGAATCGTTGCCAAACAAACCGCTCCCTTACTTGGAATATATACTTGAATCAAAGCCAAAGGCATCGTAATCTTCTTTGCGGAAATTTCTTACAAAAGGACAAATACTTCTAAAGCTGCGGCCAGTATACATTAACTGCACTTCTTTTTTCGCCCTAGTGATTGCAACATAAAGAACTTTCTTTTCGTCATTGAGTATAGCTTCAAAATCCGCCTTGTAGCCGTCACTATTTTTATTGTCACCGGCTCGTTTATCCAACTCTTCAATCCTCTTTTTACTCGGATAATGATCACGGTCAAAATGAATCAAAAATACATAATCAAACTCAAGCCCTTTGACGCTATATGCATCCGTAAAGAAGATCGGCTTTTTTTGTTTGTTCAAATCAAATCTTCTTCCATATTGGGATGTGGTGATGACATCAAAGTATTTCTTTAATTCCATAAGAACCGGACATTGACTAATTGCATATTTGTCTCCATCATGACGGTGGATAACAGCGATTGTCGCATCCGGGTCGTTTTTCTGAATCACTTTTACTTGGTTTACTAGATGACAACTCAGTTCTTTCGAGCCCGAGAAAAAGTAGATCGACGGTTTTTTTCCTTCTCTCACAAAACGTTGATCATCCAAACGGTCGTTTTCTTCATCAATGAACTCCAAACTGCTTGCCAGTTTCATGATTTGTTTTGTTGATCGGTAGTTTGTTCGCAAGTTTCTCGTTTTCCTCCCCTCGATGTGCAACCCTAAATCCCGATAAGAGAACGGGCTTCGTTTGTAAATACGTTGCTTCGGGTCGCCGGAGACAACAATTGATTTTTTGGTTAATCTGACCAGTGCTTTTAATTGCATCGCTTGCAAATCCTGAACTTCATCAACAAAAATATAGTCGTACTTCAATGAATCCGGAATATCCTCAAAATGTTTCAACAGCAACAAAGCATAATCTTCTAAATCTAAATGATCGTGGAACTGTTTTTTTAACATTTTTTCATATTCCTTATACAAATAGAAAACCGTTCGGCGCTGCTCTTTGGTTAATCGCGGGATGTTTCCCCTTCCCGCCCGTTCACAATCATAATACAATTCTTCTGTGACAAAACCGTTCGCTTTCATCCAAAGAATTTCATCCATTAAAAATGTACCTGCATGCGTTTTGTAAAGTTTTTGTTCCAGCGGCAGCTTTTTATATTTTTCGCTTTCCATAAACGTATCTACAAGCGCTATCGTACGGCGCGTAATGGCGTCCTCATAGCGCCGCAAGTTTTCAAGGTTGATCCGCAAAAATTCTGCGTTTGGAAAACCAATTTCCCTTAAAATCCTTGCCGCCATATAGTGAAAAGTTTCCATATGCAAGGTATGTTTATCCTTGATCTCGTGAAACTTGCTCGACTGCTCGATTCGTTTTCTTGCATCTTCAATAAGCGTCGTATTAAATGAACAATATAAAATGCGCTTCGGTTCATTTTCCTGTTCCATGACTTTTAGCAACTTATAAATTAATGTCAGGCTTTTGCCGGTGCCCGCCGAACCGTTGATCAACATTTGATCTTCATCTTGCTGGACAACGGAAATTTGTTCAGGGCTTAGCGTAATATTAGCCAACAGGCCATGGGCATCAAAATAATTTTGCCAAGCTCGCGCCGATCGTCTGGCAAAGTCTAGACGTTTCTTACGGAGATCAGTTGTCGTTTGCATCGATGACATACTCACCGTCCTTACAAACGTGCAGGAATGGGCACATGCGGCAATGTTGTCCGCTTCTTGCTTCGATTTCCTTTATTTGAACACTTGCAAGAAATTCCTTTATATGCTCATCAATCCGAAAGGTGTCATGGTCATATTGATATTTTGCTTTCCAATTTTTTGTGACCATATATTTGCTTCCCAAGCGTTGAAGCCGTTTCATCGCCTTTGGATAATAAATATTTTGATATGATTTATACGTTCTTAGGCTGGAGGCATAGGTTGTATCCAACAAGTTTTGCTTGTGCGCGTTTGTCCATTGCGGAAATAAAGGGAATATGGTCTCCCGCACCAGCGCTTCTCCATCCCCTTGTTCAGCAAGAAGTTTGCCGATGATCGCAAAAGCTTGCTGCTGATGGAAATCGTTTTCATAAATCGGATGATGTTCAACAAACGCATTGAAAAAGAATTTTCGCTGGCAAAAATCGCTGTCCAGCCATAGCAAATCGGGAATAGCCTGTAACGGTTCTTTCGGTATCTCCTCTTTGACAACGGTCTCTTCTTCCCATTTCCACTCTTCGGGTTGCTCCTCTGCAACTTCTTCCGTTTGTCCATACAATTCCTGTAAGATAGCGAAATAAATGCTTGGTCCGTCATGCTCGTACAAATCTTTAATATAACTAAAAGTAATTTGTCCCTTGCCATACGCCAAAAGATGATAAATGGAATATAGCGCAGTATCTCTCGTAACATCCCGTGAGTAATAATCAACTACAAGCGCATTCATCCGCATGATTCGATTCGCAGCAACAAATGAACGGCGAATACATTCTTTCAACCAACTATGCATCAACAAGTGTGGCATTTCAGACTGTTTCCAAGGAAACGTTTGCAACGATAAGCCTGTTACGTGAATGTTATGTGCAATCAACGTTTTTCCAACCAACTGGTCAATGTTTACAATTTGTGGACTGTCTTGATCATTGTCTTCCTCATCTTCCTCTGTACCTAAGTGCAATGTAAGAAACTGGTATAACTCTTCCATCGTAAACTCCCAGTCGGCAGGAATCGAAACGGAAAATAACTTTTCCATCTTTTGTTTAGCACTAGACTCCCATTGGCCGCTTACAGCCACATAGATGTCGTTCAGTTCTTCAATATACACCCTGACATTTCTCTTTTCCCTTTCCCCCAATAGCAGACGGTTCACTTTTCGAGCTAAATCTTTCGTGCATTCGACCAACTGCTTGACAGTAATTTCGTATCTAGACTGATGCACATACGGAAAACAGCGAAACGGGTTGCTTAAATAACTCTTCAACTGGTGACGCCCCGCCTGCTCCTTCGCAGTTTCATCAAATACGCGGCTGACTTCCTGAAGATCAACAAGCGCTTGCAGGCGTTCCATGATATCTTGAAAACTTTTCACGCCGTCCATATAACTGCGCAAATCAATCAGCAACGTCAATGCTTGCGTACCGTTTACATGTCCGGACTGCACCCACCCTGACGTCATCATATTGACGTAATCGTCATACGTTAAGAACTCACATTTCGCACCCTCTCGACCAAAATCGGGAGGATTTTTTCATCCCGGTGTCGAATAGGTCCTTGACACACAAGGAATGCAAAGGAGTTTTTCCATCATGGACGTTCGAATTCGGGCGATTTATGAAAGTTCCTATTTGAATATAATAAGTACCATTTTCAAAGATCTTGGCCTCCCTCAGCTGATTGACCGGCTGGTTCCGGTGGATCCTCAATGCCAAACCCGAGCCAGTGATGTGGTCGGGCTGCTTCTCTTGGATATCTTGAGCGGCCGGCAAGCCCTCGTTCATTTGGAACGGTGGGCGCATGACATCGACTTGCCCAAGCTGATCCGGCCAGGATTGGATCCGTCTTGGTTCAACGACGATGCCATTGCTCGCCATTTGGACCGGCTGTATGAGGCCAATATCCATCAAGTCCTTTCGTCTTGCCTGGTACAAATCTACAAGAAAGAAGGCCTCCCTCTCCGTGTCTTTCACGCGGATACGACGGACAAGACGGTTTACGGTGCGTATGAATCCGATTCGTCGGATGGGTTGCACATCACCTATGGCTATAACCGCCATCATCGCTGGCAAAAGCAGATCGGATTCGGCCTGATCGGCAACGAGGACGGCATTCCGTTTTACGGCGACGTGCACGACGGCAACGTGCCGGACAAAACGTGGAATCCCGAGGTGTTGTCGCGAGTCCATGAGCAGCTGAGGGAAGCGAAGATCGAAGACGAATGGATTTACGTGGCAGATTCCGCTGCGATGACGAAGGACACGCTGGCGCAAACGAAAGCCGCCAACGCCTTTTTGATCACGAGAGGGCCGTCGTCGCTCCGGATTGTCAAAACGGCGCTTTCGGAGGCGGATGCCCAACCCGATTCGGCGTGGAGCGCCCCCTTTGCGCTGGCCGAGAAAAACGGCGCCACGTACCGGGTATGGGAAACGGCCTCGACATATGAAGGCCAGCCCGTACGACTGATCGTCGTCGAATCGAGTGCGCTCGACCAGCGAAAAGGAAAGACGCTCGAAACAGAACGAACCAAAGAAGCGGAGCTTCTTCGCGAGGAACAAGCCCGTTGGGAGCGTCATCCTTTCTCTTGTCGGGAAGACGCCGAACAAGCCTTGGCCTCCTTGAAGGCATCCCTTCGTCCCCGGTTCCATCGAGTGGAGGCCGTCGTCGAAGAGATCGTGCGCCCGAAAAAACGGCGTGGACGGCCGAAAAAAGGGGCGGAACCGGAAATGGAGACGCTGTACACCCTTCGGCTGAGCGTGGAATTCAACCAAGACGCGTGGGAGCAGGCGAGACGGAAAGCGTCCCGGTTTGTCCTCGTCACGACTGTTCCAAAGGAATGGAAGGGCCAACCCATGGATGCCCAAGAGATCTTGAAGCTGTATAAAGGGCAGATCTCGGTGGAAATGAACTTCTCCTTCCTAAAAGATCCGTTCTTTACGGACGAAATTTACGTCAAAAAACCGGAACGAGTGGCGGTGTTGGGCTATTTGTTTCTGCTGGCCTTGGCCATTTATCGCGTCTTCCAGCGCCGGGTGCGTCAGTTCATCACACCCGAACGCCCATTAAAGGGCGCCGGAGGCCGCAAGCTGACCCGTCCGACCGGACAAGCGATTTTTCAATTGTTTTGGTATGTCAGAGTCGTCCTGTTGGAGTTGCCGGATGGGCAAATCCAACGCAGGCTAGGGAAACCGCTCACCCCTGATCAGCGAAGGATTCTGCAGGGATTGGGCATGGATGAGAGCATTTACGTGTAACGTCATATGGAACGACTAGCGATGGTAAAAAAAGGATTGCCATCGCTAGTCGTGTTGGTCGAAACGTTATTCTGAAAAACGAAATAAAAAATCCTTTCTTTCTCCCCTGCTAGGGTGCGAAATGTGAGTTAAAAGAATGTTAACAAGATCTGCAATGAAGTCCTCGCGCTCTATCTTTGGTTTTGCCCGCCAGTTTTGCATATCAATCTTGCTTGGAATAAATCCCCTTACTGCCTCTAGATGATCCATGAAGATGTTAACGGCCTCGGAAATATCATAAGTAGGACTTCCCGTGCCGCCGCTTTGCGTATATTTATGAGTTGCTTCTTTCAGGGAAGTGGCGATGCCAATATAATCAACGACGACACCGCCTTCTTTTCCCGGAAACACGCGGTTTACACGGGCAATGGCTTGCATCAGGTTATGTCCCTTCATCGGCTTATCGATATAAAGATAAGAAAGCGGTTTGGCGTCCATTCCTGTCAGCCACATATCGACGACAATGACAAATTTCAAAGGGTCTTCTGGGTCACGAAGTTTGGCTTTCACTTCTTCTTGCTCTTTTTTCGATTTAATATGCGCATATTTGCTTCCCGGCTGGACTTCGCGCCACTCTTTCGGATCCTTTGATACATCCCCTGTCATAATCACTTCAACAGGAGGGCATTCCGGAATTTCTCTTAGATAGTTATACAAATCCACCGCAATGCGTCGGCTCATGCAGACAATCATCGCTTTTTGAAATGGATTGGCGACTTGGTTAAAATGTGATACGATATCTTTGGCTAAACGACGGAGCCGTTTTGGAGTACCGACGACTTTTTCCAGAGCGGCCCATTTTCTTTTATAGCTCTCTGACTCTTCATCGTCTCCCCCTGCTTCTTCGATAATTTTTCTGTATTTTTCATCAATGTCCCCAGCGGATAAATCAAGCGGAATTAGACGGCTCTCATAGTAAATGGGCAATGTCGCTTTGTCTTCGACCGCCTGAGCCATATCGTAGCGGTGGATAATATGTCCGAAAATTTCTTCTGTATTGTTATCAACAAAATCGACCGGGGTTCCCGTAAATCCAATATAGGAAGCGTTCGGCAAAGCATAACGCAACTGAGCGGCAAATCCGCCCGCAAAACCGGCTTGGGTGCGATGTGCTTCATCGGCAATCACCACAATGTTTCGTCTTTCCGATAAAACAGGGTGTCGGGTTTCTCCTTCTTTTTTACGGAATTTTTCAATAGTGGAGAAAATAATTTGTCCCGCTTCCCCTCTCAGTAATGTCCGCAACTGTTCGGTATTTTCCGCGTGATGCACATGGCCGATGTATGATTTCCCTTGCACAAACGTATCATGCAACTGTTCGTCTAAGTCATTACGGTCCACTTGAATGACAATTGATGGATTTTCCATTTCCGGATGCCGAGACAAAATTCCTACGAAAAATAACATGCTTAGCGATTTACCGGAACCCGTTGTATGATACATAACACCGATTTTCCGATCTCCATCAGGCCGAGTCGCACGTATCGCTTCATTCACCGCAAAGTTCACGCCAAAAAACTGATGATATTTCGCACCAACTTTGGTAATTTTACTACCTTCCTCCAAAAAGACAATGAAATTACGAATATAATTTAGTAGACGATCTTTCGGGAATAATCCTTCAATCAGCGTGCGCATCGTATTGGCGCGGTTGTTATCGACATTTCGCCCATCAATCGATTTCCATGAAGCAAAGAAATCGTAATCAGCAAACGGCATTCCATGCTTTGTTTCTACGTTATCGGAAATGACAACAAAAGCGTTGTAGTTAAATAATTGCGAGATATCATACGTATAGTTTTGAATTTGGGTATATGCATCATAAACAGTCGCTTGCTCGTTGTTCGGATTTTTTAACTCAAATACAATCAGTGGTAAACCGTTAATATATATAACGATATCTGGTCTACGGGACATTCGCCCTTCAATCGATAATTGATTGACTACTAAAAAGTCATTGTTCTCTGGATGTTCCCAATCGATCGGGAAAACGTGAGGCGTGTACGTTTCGTCGTTTACCTCATAAGAGAACTCAAGTCCTTTCGTCAACATTTTGTGGAAATGCATATTCCGGTTAATCAGTTTTACTTCATCTGGCGCTGTTAGTACTTGAGCAAGTCTTTTTATTTCATGTTCAGGTATGGCCGGATAAGCCTTCTTTAAGAAGGCTTCCAACCGACCATAAAGAACTACTTCATGAAGACTGTTACGCTCTCCACGCTGAAACAATTCTTGCGCATGAAGATAGTCATAGCCTAACCGCTTTAAACGCTCGATCGTCGTTTCTTCAAATTCCGTTTCACCTAGAGGTCTCGTTGCCATGCTGCTTGCACCTCCTAGTCGAATTTAAGTTTGTTTAAAGTACTTCCTCTACTTGTTTTTCTGCTTGAGATAAATCAATTTCACCTGATAAAAGGCGAGGGAGGAGATAATCTCTTATTTCACTAAGTTGTTTATTAATGTTATCATTTTTATCTATTAAACTGTAATATGTTAACACTTGTTTATTATATTGTTCTATAGTTTCCTCAGGTGGTATTATTACTTTTATAGACTTTAAACTTGTTTGTGTTATTAATGGTTGAGTCGAACCACCTGTTATTAGAGAAAAATCTATATTTTTAAGAACAGCATATAAAAAACTATAGTAATATGCTTTTAAGGGGATTAAAACCAGAGAATTGTCAGAAGGCCAACATGGTTTTGAAACTCTAAATACCTTGCCAATTGTCCCTACACGACCAGTAATAAATATAGGTTCATTATACAAATATTCATTTGTAACTCCCATAGGCCCCCCTCCCCCAAATATAGGGTATTCACCTATATCTTTAATCTTAGGACGTTTACCACTTGATACTTTTGCCAAATCTTTAACTTGACCAATTTTCCAATTATTTGGGATAACTCCTGATTCCGACCCAACAAATTCCCCGTCTTGAAACGGTCCAAAATCAACAAACCAATGCTTATAAAGCGTCATGGCCATTTCTTCGAGGGTTTTGTTCATCTCTACATTGAGTTCAATTTTCCTATCAATACTACCTAGAATGGATGAAATTCTTTTTTGCGTTTCAAGGTCAGGTATCGAAATTATTTGGTCCTCAAATTGTTGTTTATCGACCCTCTGTCGCCCCGATGTACCTACCATCAACCTTTCAGCATTTTCGCGAAATGACTTGTTAGTTACAAGATAATACACAAAATCTGTATCTGTGATACCCTCTTTACCACGTAATACGATAAACTCGGTTGAACCAAACCCTTTCCCATTTTTAAGGTTTTTCACCTGTGCAATCTTGCCATTCTCAAGGCAGGGTGTTATTCGCGCAAAAAGTGTATCACCATTCTCAAATTTTGCTCCGCCAGACTTAAATTCTCTTTCTTCCTTTGCTTCTACTGGTTTATAAAAAGGTTGAATAACATCCATACTCACAAATGGATATATTTCACCTTTTCTAAGTTTTACAGTGGGGTTTACCTCGACTAAGTCCTTTAATTTTCCTTCAATCCATTTACTCACATCAATTCCTCCAAGTCCCTCTTAATCTTTTCTTGAAGGCAATTAGACTCTTCAAACTGTTCTAAAAGACGTTGTGTCAATTCAGCCATCTTTTCTTCAAACGGTACATCGTCCTCATTGGATACTTCCGTCCCAACATAAATCCCCGGTGTTAATTTGTAGTCATTGGCTCGTACTTCATCAATTGTTGCAACTTTACAGAACCCGGCAATGTCTTCGTATCTTTCTGCCCCTTCGTATTTGTAGGCACGATAAACGGCAGCGATTTGATCAATTTCCTCTTTAGACAGCGCTTTTTGCTTGCGGCTGACGAGCGTTCCCATTTTGCGGGCATCGATAAATAAAATTTCATTTTTTCTTGCCCGATAGCCGTTTTTGCCGTCACGATTTTTGCTTAAAAAGAATAAGCAGCATGGAATGCCTGTGGTAAAGAACAATTTTTCAGGCAATTGAACAATGCAGTCAATATACCCTTCATCCACTAATTTTTGACGGACCTCTTTTTCCTCTTTCACATTCGTTGTCATTGCTCCGTTTGCCATGACAAATCCTGCTGTACCTGTATCGTTTAAATGATATAAGAAATGCTGCATCCACATATAGTTCGCATTGCTGTTTGTAACTGGCCCGATTAAGCGCGGGTCATTTTTGGATAAACGGTCTGCTCCCCAGTCTTTTTGGTTAAACGGCGGATTGGCAATCACGTAATCGGCCTTTAAATCAGGGAACTGATCGTTTAACAGCGAATCACCCAAGCGAATTTCCGCATTGATGCCATGCAATAAAACGTTCATTTTTCCAAGACGTACGGTCGTTACGACATTTTCTTGCCCATAAAACGAAAGAGCGTGTTTGTTTGGCGCATATTCTTCACTTTGTATAAACATCCCGCCGCTGCCGCACGCTGGATCAAACACAATCCCGCTTTTCGGCTCCAGCATGGCAACAAGCAATTTAACGATACTGGATGGCGTAAAGAATTCTCCACCTCTGTTGCCTTCGGAAGCGGCAAAAGAACTAATAAAATACTCATATGTACGGCCCAATATATCTACACTGTCATCCGTATTGGCGCTAAATACATCACGAGAAAAAATTTCGATTAATCCCGCCACGTTTTCAGGCGGCAAGTTCGAACCTTGGTAAATTCGCGGCAATATGCCTTCAAGTTCTGGGTTTTCCTCTTCAAGACGCTTCATCGCATTATCAAGAATCTCTTTAATATTCGGCTGCTTGGCGTTTTTCATAATATAAGACCAACTTGCTTCTTCAGGCACGACAAAGACGTTTTCTGCCTTATATTGGTCCGGATCGGTGATGATGATTTGCCGCATTTCATCATCTTCCGTATACCAATCGCTTTTTGGATCTTTTACGATTTGCTCTAATTCTTTTCGGCGCTTTTCGTACTTGTTAGAAAGATAGCGCAAAAAAATTAATGGAAGAACATAGTGTTTATAATCAGCAGGAGCCACACTCCCGCGCATTTTATTGGCAGCCTCAAACAAATCTTTCTGAAAATCGATGTCTGCTTTTACAGTCATATTGTGTTCACCCCTGTTAGTTTCAAAAATAGTAAGAACCGTTCTTTCAACGCAGTCGAAACAATCGCAATCATGTTTGACTATGGAATCAGATCTATTTTACTAAAACATCCGAGAAAACAGTATCGAAATTTGTCGAAACAGAAATTGTTTCCAAAGGGAAGAAGGGCCGCTTTTCGGTCATAACCGCCTGGTCATCCATCATTCACCCCTCCCCCATCATCCCCACCACCTCGCGAAACACGGCCGACGGTTGTTTGCGGAGCAGTTCGGCGGGGATCGTTTTTTGCTTTGCGCCGTTTGTGATCATGAGCCGATCGTCCTCGAGGCGGATGGATATGTTTTTGACCCGGTATGCGGTGATCTTGGACGCTCCGTCCAAGTAGCGGGCGTCGAGGTCGAAGCGGATGCGGTCGGACAGCCGCCTCAGCAAGCGCCAAAGGGCGATTTCGTCCTTTGATTTCATGAACAGTTCCGGCAGTTCTTTCGCCTGTTTGAGCGTGTTGAGCGTCGTCATCGCGTAGACGGCAATGCCGTAGCCGACCGGACGGATGACGTTTTTGAGAGGCTGCCAATGTTCGACTTCGAAACGGACGTAGTCGTCATCGCTTTGTTTTGGCAGTTCGGTGATGTCCGAGCGTTTGATGATTTTCACATCAGCGATTTTGCCGAAACATGTGACCCCGTTTTGCGGCGCGGCTCCCCGCTTCGGGTAAAGGGCGATGTAGCGCGCGTCTTGCCAGCCTTTTTTCAGCTGCTTCACCGGGATATGGTAGAAGCGGTGTTTTCGGTAGACTTCGTAGTGCCGCGCGCTTGGCACCATGCCGACAAGCACATGCTCATCGAACGCCGACCGCCATTCTTCGATAATCCCTTGCGGCAGGATGCCTTCGTTTTGCAGTTCTTCGGGATTTTTTTCAATCAGCCGCTCGATGAACTGTTCGACGAGACGGGTGGCGTTCGGCAAAAACGGCAGGCCGCCGATGTTGACGTCGTTGATGCTTTTGTACAGTGGGTGCGCCTGGTAGCTGTCTTCGTCATGCCACGGAAACAGCACATAGGCGCCAAAGGCGGTGCGCTCGTATGGGCCGCCGCGGCGGGCGACAAGGGAATCGCGGTAGCGGTGCATCGTGTTGATGTCGTCTTCCATCGGGCCCGGCATTCCGTACCGTTTTTCGTATGGGCTGCCGGAGACGGCGAAGTCAAGGCGATATTTGGCGTCGAAAATGTAGTTGAATGTATAGTCCTTTCCCTTCTTTTCAATCGCCAGCACCGTATCGGGCATTTGCGGGACGGTCGGCAGCCTTCCTTCGTACGGCTGATAGGTCAGCGTGATTCGCTCGCCCGTGTGCGGATGTTCGTACACCCGCTTGGCGGAGCGGCTTTTTTCGAGATTGACGAACAGCCCTAAGCGGTTTACTTGGATGACATTTTGGCTGATGAGGGTGTATTTTTTCCCGAGGAGCTGGCCGAGTTTCAAAAACGTCCAATACTCGTACAGCGTGGCGACATCTTTGACGGACATTCGGTACAGCTTCCCTTGCAAGGCGAGGCCGCGGGTGATGATGAGAAACAGCTGATAGGCGTCACGGTACCCGGGCGCCATTTGCAGGACGAGGCTCGCAACAGAGCGGTCAAGCCGCCCGATCGGCCGCCAAAAGGGGCGGCGAAGCTGCGTTTCGAGCGCGTCGATCCTCGATTGGATGCGCTCCAGCAAATCCGGATCCGGTTCTGTTTCGTACCGTTTTTGTTTCCCTTGCACGTGTTCGAACAAATCGCGCAGCTTCTCGACAAGGCGCACCATCATCCATTTGACGAACCGGTTTTCGAGCGTGTCATACGTCAGTTCCTTTTTCGCTTTGAGCCCCGACCGCGGCATGACGGTTCGACTTCCGATGTCGATGCCGCGCTTGACATCACAGAACACGTGCGGCCGTTTGCGCAACTCGTTTCTTCCGGCCGCATCCAGGCGGCCGAGCTGGTCGCCGCGCACCCTCACATGGACGGTGAACAGTTGATGGTGCGGCTGCCGCTCGATATGGCGAATGGCACGCAAAAAGTCACCGATATGCGCGTCCATGAGCCGGAAAAATTCGCTTCTTGACGGCGTGCCGCTGCGCTTCGCCTTCGCTCGCTGGTACGTGCGTTTAATGAAATGAAAGGCGAGGTTGTAAATTTCTTCGCTCACTTCATCAAGCAGCCGCTGGTAGTCTTGTTTGTATGTCAACTTCGTCGGGAAAATTTCGATCGTCACCTCCAAAACGGAGCGGTGGCCGTCGCGGACTTCGAATGTCGACAGCCCGATCTCGTTCGGAAAATGGAGATTGCCCATCAACACCGCCTGTCCGCCGATGTCAACCAGGCTGATGGCGTTTCTCAGCGCTGGCGACTCATGATAAAAGGAGAGCGCCCGGTCCGTTTTCGGAACGACGAGCAGCTGGTAGACGCCGTTTTCGAAGAAAATCGGGCGGTGGCCCCCTGACCACTCAACAAGCTCTCCGGCGTCAACGTCAAACAGTTTGACGTCCAAAATGCCTTCCCCGCTGGCGAAAAACTCCATCGTCTCGTGGAAATCGAGGCGGCGGTACTGCTGGAGCCCTTCGTATTGTTCGTGGTACGGCCTCCCTTTGATCACCAGCGTGAGCTGATTCGTTTCGATATGGACGAGCTCGCGATCGTCACGCCCCAAGCCAGAACGAAGTGAAGCCATCGTCTTCCAACCTCCGCAGCATCTGCCAAATTTTCTCCGCGCTTTTGGGATAACGGGCATACGACACGTCCAGCATGCCGCTGTAATCACCGTCCGGTTCAAAACCGGCGCACAGGACGAACAGCTGCTTGAGCGCTGTTTCGAGCCGCGCGTCGCTCCCTGAGAGGCGCGGCAAAATTTTTTGCATTAGGCAAAAGTCAAACGCCTCGTCAAATTCCATCAGCTTTCCTTCTTCGTTGTACGCAAGGTAGAAGCAAATTTCATCGCGGACGCGGTAGCCGATATGAGCGTTAAGCGACATGAGGATGCGGTTGATCTCCACGAGCTTTTTCGTCACGGTTTCAACAAGCTCCGGGCAGTGTGCGTGCACATCTTTCAAATGCAAATACCGCGCCGCGAACAGCTCCTGCCCGACGGACAGGGGTGCGACGGCCGGCAAGCCGCGCAAAAAGTCAAGATGGTCGAGCCGGACGCGGTTGAACTCGATCGTGTTCGCCCGGTCAAGCACTTTTTTGCTGAAGGGGTGGGTCGTCTCGTCCATGTTGACCGTGCCGACGATGTAGACGTTCGGCGGGAGAAAAAGATCGCACCTTGCCGTTTCTCTCGGCAGCAACCGCGACGAGGTGATGCGCCCGTCTTCCCAGCGGCGGCTTTCCATGACGCTTAAGACATCGCTGAAGTAATGCTCAACGCGGGCGAGGTTCATCTCGTCCAACACGACGAAATACGGCTTGTCCGGATGCTTCCCCGCCTCGATGATGACGTTCGTGAGCGGCCCGGGCTTGAAATCGCCTTTAATGTCGACATAGCCAAGCAAGTCCGAGCCGTCTTGCCAATCCGGGCGGACGGGGATCAAGGTGAAGCGGCCGTTGTCTTCCGTCGCGCCGACGCTCTCGGCGAGCCATTGAACGATTTTCGTTTTCCCGGTTCCGGAAATGCCGCACAAGATGACGAACGGTTTTGTTTTTAACGATAGAAAGAGGTTGGCCACTTCCTCTTTCGTATAGTAAAACCCTTTGGCGGATATGTATGAGTGAATATGCTCAACCGCTCCCCGATAGGAAAGGGCCGGCGCGGGCGACGCCGCCGGTTCGGTTCGCTCCACATATTGCCGATAATGCCCGGTCATCGTTTCGAGGTCGCGCACGAGCTGGTCGTCGGATGGCAGATCGGCAAACGAATAGACGATATACGCCGCCACCGATCGTTCATAGTCTTTCGCCCGCTTGCTTTCGCCAAGACGGATGTCATCATCCGTCCGCACGCGTTCCCCGGGGAGAATGAGCCGGCGGATGTCCCGCTTCACCCGCTCCATTTCCTCTCTCGGCGTCTCCGTCACCCCTTGGGCGAGCGTCAAATAGAGCCGGCGCATATCTTCACTGAACAAGTAGACGATATAATACCCCCGCTGCGTCGAATCCGTCACCTGTTGATCCATCACCGCCACCCACGGCACAGCGGCCCAATTTCCGCTCTTTCCCACTGAACCTTTCACCACATATCGGTCAGGCGGCAGAAAAGGCAGCGCTTTCAATGCCTCTGGAATCGCCCGCGTCACCAGCTGAAACGACCGACGCTCTTTTGACAGTTTTTCGCGTTTTTCTTGTTCGTAAATGGCCATCACTTGGCGGAAAAGATCGTGCAATGACATAAGAATGTCTCCTTCGTGTCGAAATGTGTTTCCTCGTTTCTATTTTTCTTCTATTCTACTAAAAAAGCAGCCTTCTCAACTAGTGAGAGAGCTGCTTTTTCGAGCGTTCGCAGAGGGGGAACATGTTCAGGAAACCCATTCGCCAGGTGGCATCTCTCCGCCATTTCCACAAACGCTCGATCGGGTTGAGCGGCGGCGAATATGGCGGAAGATAAAGAAAAACCTTCGCTCAAACCATGATGGAACTCTATAATGCCCTGTGATCGCCGTGCAAAATTCGTGCAACATTTTTTCGGATTCTATCGTTTTTTTCGGGATTTCCAAAAAAAGAAAAACGACCGCAAACGCAGTCGTATCAAGGAGTTTAGGAATTTCAATCCGAACTCGTCGGGTGCTAGAAACGGCCCCGAGAGGATTCGAACCTCCGACGCACGGTTTAGGAAACCGACGCTCTATCCACTGAGCTACGGGGCCATGTTGATCGTTTTCTTCGTATACGCGTGAATTTGGCGGCGGCTTGTCTCCGTTTCATGAGCGAAAAGGACCGCGGGGCATAGAGGCAGCCGCCATCTCACCTCGAATCCCTTTCAAACGCCGAGAATGAGCTTGTGTCGCCCGTTCCACGTTTTCGTCCGGAAAACGGCTAATGGCGGCGTTCGCTTCAGCGCCGCGCAGCCGGTCAAAGGCTTGGGCATATGTCCAAGTTGTCAGCGAACGGGAGGCAAGACGCAGCCGTGTTCGTCGGCGCAGGCGGCGTTTTTGTGTCAGACGCGTATATTATAAACTGATTTTTGTGCGTTGTGAACTACCCACCACCCACACTTCGCTTAGAGGTGGGGGCTTCAAGCAACTTGTGCGTGTTCGCCGAACGGTAAGCCGCACACAGAACTCTTTACGCTTCCCTTCGTTCCGAAGATGCCCGCTCTCACCATATTCTATCATATTCGTTGGCTAACGCCAACCGAAATTCATCTCCCACCTACTCCTTGCGTTACACCATTCGCGTTCCTTGAGGCGGAGACTTCTTTCGGAAATTCGTTAAATGATCAAGGGCCAAAATCGAATAGGCGATATATGCCGCCCCCGACCGTTCGCCATCTTGCGCCCGTTTGCTTTCGCCGAGACGGATGTCATCATCCGTCCGCACGCGTTCTCCGGTAGGAATGAGTCAGCGGATGTCCCGCTTCACCCGCCCCATTTCACCTCCTGGCGTCTCCGTCACCCCTTGGGCGGGCGCCAAATAGAGGGACGAGAGGGATTCCTCATTTCGAGATGATAACGAGAAACGGATATGCTACAATGGAGATAGGTCGATCGGCGCAAACATGCGCAACGGGACGCTATAAAGTTTCCCCATTCACGAGGAGGAGTGAACCATGAAAGCCCCTGCCTTGTTTCTCGCTCACGGGTCACCGATGTTGGCGATTGAGGACAATGCGTATACATCCTTTCTAGCGAAGCTCGGGGAAGGCATTTACCCAAAGGCGATTGTCATCTTTACCGCACATTGGATGACGCGCAAGCCAACCGTTTCGGCAGTAGAAGGGACGTACGGAATGATTTATGATTTTTCCGGTTTTCCGTACGACTTGTATGAAATCGCTTACCCGGCGTACGGGTCAGTTGAGTGGGCGGAACGCGTGCGCGAGCGCCTCGCTGGTGTGGCGGAAGTGGCCGTCGATCGGACGCGCGGGTTGGATCACGGCTCATGGGTGCTGTTACGTCGCTTGTTTCCGAAAGCGGACATTCCGGTTGTACAGGCATCGGTGGTGCCCTGGTGGACGCCGAAGCAATTGTTCCAGCTCGGCGAGGCGCTGCGCCCGCTGCGGGATGAGGGAGTGATGGTCATCGGCAGCGGCGGGACGGTGCACAATTTGATGGCGCTCCGCTGGGAAGGGCATGCCGAGGCGGACGCGTGGGCCGTGTCGTTTGATGATTGGCTTCTCAGCCAGTCAGCCGCTCGCAGTGAAGACGTGTTCGATTATGAGAACAAAGCGCCGTACGCCAGGCAAACCGTGCCGACGCCCGAGCACCTCGCGCCGTATTGGATCGCCTACGGCGCAGGCGGCCGCGACCAAGCGCCGCGCGTCTTGTTCCGCGAATACCAGTATGGAAGCTTAAGCTTGATGGCGGTGGCGTTTTAATGGAAAACCCGCTCCCTGCTTCAGCGCATGGGGGCGGGTTGTTTTTTAACATCTTTCGAAAGAAGTCTCCCACTTCTAAGCGAAGTGTAGGTGGTGGGTAGTTCACGTCAAAGTACGGGAGCTTACTTTCCGCAACACTTTAGACGAAATCGCGTTCGATTTGAAAACCGTTTTCCCTTTCTGTGAACTTGCCTGTCTGATATACTAGGGTGGAAGGAGGTGAAGGTAATGGAAGAAAACACAATATTGGCGCAAATTTTGCACCCGTTGGATTTGTACGCGGCTGATATGCGCAAGCAGTTCGAGGCGCTCTATGAAAAATTCGACTCGCTTCAACACCAAGTGCAAGCATTGAACGAAAAAACGAACACGATGGATAAGCGCGTCGAAGACATGGACAAACGCATGGAAGGAATGGACGGGCGCATCGAGGAGATGGGCGGCCGATTTGAACGGCAAATCGCCCAGTTGGAGCGCACCATCAACGAACGGTTTGAACGGCTCGAAGCGAAGCTTGGCCACATCCGCGTCGAACTGGCCGAAACACAAGAAACGGTCGACTTCCACTCCGTCAAAATCGCCCAGCACGATCGAAAAATCCGCCATCTTCTTCACACCCGATAAATCCATCAACCATCATGCCCCCGCTCTTTCATCAAGGCGGGGGCATTCACATTAAGACAGCTCACGGGCCAGATCAGCCGCTAAGGCGGCGTTGTTTTTCACTAAGGCGATGTTCGCTTGCAAGCTTTTGCCTCCGGTTAACGTCTTCACTCGGTCAAGCAAAAACGGGGTGACCGCTTTGCCGGTGATGTGCTGCTGTTCCGCTTCGGCGAGCGCTTGTTCGATGATGGCGGTGATATACGACTCTTCCAGTTCGTCTTCTTCGGGAACCGGGTTGGCGACGACAATGCCGCCTTGAAGCCCGAGCGCCCATTTCGTTTCGATGAAGCGGGCGATGTCGGCGGCGCTGTCTAAGCGGTAGTCGACATGAAACGGGCTTGTCCGCGAATAGAACGCCGGCAGGACGTCCGTCTGATGGCCGATGACCGGAACGCCGTGCGTCTCCAAGTATTCAAGCGTCAAGCCTAAGTCTAAAATCGATTTCGCCCCGGCACAGACGACGGCGACGTTGGTGCGCGCGAGCTCCTGCAAATCGGCTGAGATGTCCATCGTCTGTTCGGCGCCGCGGTGCACGCCGCCGATGCCGCCGGTCGCAAATACACGGATGCCGGCCATCTGGGCGCAAATCATCGTCGCGGCTACCGTTGTCGCTCCGTGTTTTTTCATGGCGACGACATACGGCAAGTCGCGGCGGCTCACCTTTTCCACGTCGCGGCTTGTCCCGAGCTGTTCAAGCTCCTCTTCAGTCAGCCCGATTTTGATTTTTCCGTTTAAAATGGCGATAGTTGCCGGCACGGCGCCGCGGTCGCGGATGATCTGTTCGACGTCTTTTGCCGTTTGCACATTTTCCGGATACGGCATGCCGTGCGAGATGATCGTCGATTCCAAGGCGACGATCGGCTTTTGTTCCGCCTTGGCTTGGGCGACTTCTTCGGAAAAAATGAGAACATCCTTCATTGTTTTGTTCCTCCTTGGTGGAAATATTGTTCATACGTGGCATGCAATGTTCGTTCATTCAATGCGCGATTGACCGTTTCGGCTGTTTGCAGTGTGAGCGCTGCATTGCTCATTCCGAAGCGGCAAGCGTCTTCAACCGAAAAGCCGCCGAGGACACCGTACAAAAATCCAGCCGCAAAAGCGTCTCCCGCTCCGGTGGCGTCGGTGACCGTTACGTTGGGCGCCGCGAGCGTCCCTCTTTCCCCTTGCTCGGTGGCATACGCGACGCCGTTTGCGCCGCGCGTGACGACGACGTTTTCAACACCAGAACGAATGAGCGCTTCCATGGCTTCGGTCACGCTGTCCCCCCCGGTTCCGGCAAGCGCTATACTTTCCGCTTCATTCGTCACAAGCCATGTCACCCCATGCAGACAGGGCGGGAGCCGCTTGACTTTTGGAACCGACACGGTCACGACACAAAGCGGGAGGCGCTCCCTGTGGCACTGTTCGATCGTCCATCGAATGGCGTCACTTGGAAAATTCGTATCGAGCACGACGGCCGAGACGGGACTGAGTTCGGACCACCGCTGCTTCATCCATTCGTCTCCCACTGTATCATAAACCGCCATATCCGCCAAGGCGACGACCATTTCACCGCGTTCATCAAGCACCGCTGTATACGTCCCGGTGTTCGCTTTTGCCGTTCGCACGATGTGCCGTACATCCACATACGGGCCCGTTGCGTCGATAAGCCACTGTCCGTCGTGGTCATCCCCGACGGCGCTGACGAGCGAAACAGTATGGCCAAGACGCCCTAAGTTTTCCGCCACGTTTCTCGCCACCCCGCCTGCCGTTTGCGTCGTGGCGACAGGATGGGACGTGCCAAGCTGAAACGGCGCAAGCAACCGCGCTTTCCGGTCGACATTCGCCCCACCGATGCAGACGATCGAGACCGCTCGTCGCATGCCTTTTCCCTCCTCTTCCAATGAACACCGCCGCGCTCTTTTCCCTACTTCAAAAAATAGTTTTGAAAAACCGAGCGGCGGTGCATGTCAAAGCCCCACGATCATTGTACCACATTCCGTCCATCATAAAAAAACACCCCGCCAATATGACGGGGTGCCGATGTTCGATTGTTTAGTTTTTGTACGCACAATACGGACGCAGTTTGACGCCGATCAGGCTGCCAAGGAAGGCAAAGACGAACCAGACCCAGCCATGGACGCTGAACGAAGCGATCCCGCTAAAATACGCGCCGATATTGCAGCCAAAGGCCAACCGGGCGCCATATCCCATCATCAGCCCGCCGATAAGCGCGCCGACCGTCATACGCGTCGGCCGCTTCCATTGAACCGGCTTTGTGTAGCGACCCGCGAGCGCCGCCGCCAATAAGGCGCCGAACATTAAGCTAATGTCCATGACCGTTGTTTTATCGTAGTAGAGCGGGTTGGCAAGCGCCTGCCGCTTCGCTTCATCTTGCCAATACGCCCAAGCGGTCGGGTCAACGCCGAACAGCTGCACGAATTTCGCTCCCCAAAGAGCGAAGGCGGATGTAATGCCCCATGGCGACCCTTTCACCATCAACACGAGCACGTTCATCACCGCAAGCAACAAAGCACCGACAAGCAGCGACCATGGTCCTTTATAAATGACTTTCCACCCATGACGATTCTCCAGCGGCGCGGCAATGAGTTGGCCATGACGCCGCTTTTCCATCACTGTCACCACATAGTAAACGACCGCCAGTAAAACAAGCTGCAGCACGAACCCACCGAATGCGCCAAACTGGGCAAGGAGTGAAATCGGGTCAACGTGCGGCATATTCGTCCACACATCAAAATGAGTGGTGGCAATCACCGATCCGGCGATGAAGCCGATGAGCGTCACAATGCCGTTCGCATCGCCGCCGCCAATATGGTACAGCGTCCCGGACGCGCAGCCGTCACCAAGCTGCATGCCGATGCCAAAAATAAACGCACCGATCATCACCGCAAGGCCGACATCATGCACATTGCCGGCAACGGCATGGCCGAAAATCGATCCTTTGACGAGCAGCGGCAAAAACAGCGCGCTGGCCACCGCCATCATGATCATCTGCGCCCGGATGCCTTCTCCTTGGCGGTAGAGAATAAACTTTCGCCATGCGGACGTAAAGCCGAAGTGCGCCTGGTACAACACAAATCCGCCAAACGCCCCCAACACGTACAAAAGCGCCTGTTGCCAAGAGACTTGGCTATATAAGAACAACGTGCCACCGATCAAGACGAGACAGGAGACGGCAATGATCCACGTGGTCGGATGTTTCGGAGCGCCTGCCGCCTGCTTCTCGCCAACGCCGCGTTGCTGCGCAGTCATTTCCATTGGTGTATTTCCCCCTTTGATGGTTGTTGATTGATGTATTCTATAATACTATAAAACACATTGTTTTTCTATGATTTAAATAAAAAAATTTCACTGTTGCGGTTGGTCGGGTATAATAACAGACGAACCATTTCCGGAGGAAGGGGAATTGGCATGTGGAACGAGTTTAAAAAATTCGCCGTCCGCGGCAATGTCGTCGATTTGGCGGTCGGGGTCATTATCGGCGGAGCGTTTGGCAAAATCGTCTCTTCGCTCGTCAATGACATCATCATGCCGCTTGTCGGCTTGCTTTTGGGCGGGATTGATTTCAGCGGCCTGTCGTGGAAAGTCGGTGAGGCGGAAGTGAAATACGGGGCGTTTCTGCAAACGGTTGTTGACTTTTTGATCATCGCGTTTTCGATTTTTCTGTTTGTCAAACTGATCAATACACTGTATGAACGGGTGAAAAAGCAGGAAGAAGTCAAAGAAACCGCGCCGACGCTGACGAAGGAGGAGGAACTGCTCACCGAGATTCGCGATTTGTTAAAGTAGCAGCGGGAGACGATGTGAAAGCCTGTTTCGGGGGTGGACAGGCTTTTTTAGGGAGGATATTTCGATGTGATGCTTGTGGACTTGAAATGGACAGAGATCGAAACGCCAGCATCAATCTTTCGAGATATCCTGCATAGCGACGGGTACCGTGAGTGACACGGGAAGTGAAGCCTTCGGAGCGTCAATCAAACGAGAGTAGCTTCGGCGAAATCGGACGCGATGAACAAGGAAGCAAACGAAAACTTCTGCAACGTTCTTGCAGAGTTTTGTAAGTTTTGCGTAACGGTTCCCCTTGTTGGCGAAATGATACCACTGCTCCGAGAACGACGATAACCCAAACGGCGCCCCAGCCAAAACGGGCGCCGCTTCTGTTTCCGTCAAAGCAGCCAGTGCGCAAGCGGGGCGGTGAGGATGAGCGTCAATACCGTCCGCTCGAACCAGATGACAAGAAGCCGCGGCAGGCTGAGCGGAATTTCGGTTGATATAATGCATGGGATAACAGCCGAGAAAAACAAAATGGCCGATACCGAGACGACAGCGATGATGAATTTCGTGACAAGCGGAGCTTCAGTGACGAGCAAGGCTGGCAAAAACATTTCGGCGATTTCAATAGCGGATGCTTTGGCGGCCAACAGCGGTTCAGGGATTTGCAACAAAAGGGTGAATGGATAGAACAGGTAGCCCAACCAGTCAAACAGCGGCGTATATTCAGCGAGCAGCAGTCCGATGAGTCCGACTGACATAATCGACGGCAAAATGCCCATCGTCATGATGAAACCATCGCGCAAGTTTTCCCATATGTTCGTCCCGATTCCTTTTGACTGCCCTACCGCTTTCATTGCCTCGGACCAAGCTTGTTTCATGTAGTTGCCCGTCACTTTTTGTTCAGGATCCCCTTTTCCATCGCAATACTCATCGCTCATGCGGTTCAGCGGCCAAAGTCGGGCGGTGAGCGCCGTGACGGCAAACGTGACAAGGAACGTCACCCAAAAATACGTGTTCCAGATCGACATCAACCCTAATGTTTTGGCGACAACAACCATAAACGTCACCGACACGGTGGAAAAGCCGGTGGCGATGATGGCCGCCTCTTTCACCGTATATTTTCCTTCTTTGAACACCTTGTTGGTGATCAACAAACCGATCGAGTAGCTGCCGACAAAGGATGCGACGGCGTCAATCGCCGAACGGCCCGGCGTTTTCCAAATCGGCCGCATGATGGGCTGCATCCAGACGCCGACAAATTCGAGCAGCCCGTAACCAACCAGCATGGCGAGAAAAACGGAGCCAATCGGCACAAGGAGGCCGACGGAAATAACGAGCTTATCGTACAAAAACGGCCCCATATCCGATCGGAACAGCCATGAAGGACCGACCTGAAACACCAACATGATCGCCACGATCAATCCAAGAACTTTCAATATTGAAAAAACCGCTGTCACTGCATCTTTATTCCATGTTTTCGTATAAAAGGGGTAAATCGCCCCTAACGCGATCACAATCAACGCATAATACGGAACAAGTGCCGAAAACTGTGTGCGAATCCACGTTACAATGTGGTCAAGCAAAATGGACGATGTGCCGCCAATCGACACTGGAACAAAAAACACAAAAATCCCGATGGCGCTAAAGACGAAAAACTTCCATGCGCCGCTTGCCGGTGTTGGTGTCGGCACGGATGGCGCCATATTTGTATCCGATTTCATTCTCCTCCACCCCCATTGGTTTTCTCATAAACAAACGGTGACGGCGCAGCCGGAAGCATCATCGCTTCCGGCGCCATACGTCTTGACGGAAGAGCCGTTCCCCCTTTAGATGCGCACCTTCCCTTCCTTCACCACCACCTTCCCATTTTTGATCACCGTCTCGATATGGTTGATCCCGTAATAGTACATCACCTGCACATAGTTCGGCACTTGGAATATAACCAAATCCGCCTTCTTCCCCGGCTCGAGGCTGCCGACGAGATGGGCGCGGCCGATGGCGTGGGCGGCGTTGATCGTGGCGGCGGCGATGGCTTCCGCGGGGGTCATGCCCATATGCAAGCAGGCCAGGCTCATGACAAGCGGCAGCGAGACGGTCGGCGACGAACCAGGGTTGCAGTCGGTCGCCAAAGCGACGGGAACGCCGGCGTCGATCAAGCGGCGGGCGTCGGCGGCTTGGGTCATGAGGAAAAACGCCGTGCCCGGCAAGAGAACGCCGATGACGCCGCGCTCGGCCATGCGGCGGATTCCCTCGTCCGATGCGCGAAGCAAGTGGTCGGCGGAGATGGCGCCGACTTCGGCGGCCAGTTCCGCCCCGCCGTACGGTTCGATTTCATCGGCGTGAATTTTCGGCGTCAAACCGTACGCTTTTCCGGCTTCCAAAATGCGGCGCGCCTCGTTGGGAGTGAAGACGCCGCGCTCGCAAAAGACGTCGTTGAACTCGGCGAGCCCCCGCCGGCTCACTTCGGGAATCATTTCGTCGATGATGAGGCGGACGTATTCGTCCGGGGTATGCTTCCATTCCGGCGGAACAGCGTGGGCGCCAAGGAAAGTGGACACGACATCGACCGGATGCGTGTCATCGAGCTGTTTGGCGGTCTCGAGCTGCTTCAGTTCGTGCTCCAGGCTTAAACCGTAGCCGCTTTTCGCCTCGACCGTTGTGACGCCATGAAGCAAAAACTGGTCGAGCCTCCGCTTGCTTTCGTCATACAGCGCTTCTTCTGACGCTTGGCGCGTCGCGTTTGTCGTCGCATGGATGCCGCCGCCGGCGTTCATGATCTCCATGTACGTCGCCCCGCCGAGGCGCATCGTCCATTCGTGTTCGCGGCTGCCGGCGTACACGAGATGGGTGTGCGGATCGACAAGCCCGGGCGTCACCGTTTTGCCTTTGGCATCAATGACTTCGGCCTCGGCGAGCCGGTCGGCAAACTGGCGGGCCAGTTCATCGTCTGGGCCGACCGCCGCGATCGTGCCATGTTCGATCCAGACGCTGCCGTTTTCCATGATGGCAAGGTCGCTCATCTTCTCCTTGACGAGCGGGGCCGCGGAGCTTCCCGCCAGCGTGACGAGCTGGCGGGCGCGGCGGACAAAAAGCGGGCGCATGCATCTCTCCCCTTTCTACTTCAGCATCGGCATATCGATGCCTTTTTCTTTCGCCGTCCGAATGGCAAGCTCATAGCCGGCGTCGGCGTGGCGGACGACACCCAACCCCGGATCGGTCGTCAGCACCCGTTCCAGCCGTTTTTCCGCCTCTTTCGTCCCGTCGGCGACAATGACCATGCCGGCGTGAATCGAATAGCCCATGCCGACGCCGCCGCCGTGATGGACCGACACCCAGCTCGCGCCGCCGACGGCATTCACGAGCGCGTTTAAAATCGGCCAGTCGGCGATGGCGTCGCTTCCGTCTTTCATTCCTTCCGTCTCCCGGTTCGGCGAAGCGACGGAGCCGGAATCCAAATGATCGCGGCCGATGACGATCGGCGCTTTCAGCTCGCCTTTGGCCACCATGTCGTTGATGATTTTGCCGAATTTCGCCCGCTCGCCATAGCCGAGCCAACAAATGCGCGCCGGCAGCCCTTGAAATTTGATGCGTGTTTGCGCCATGCGAATCCAATGGCAAAGGCGCTCATTGTCGCGGAATTCGCGCAAAATGACTTCATCGGTTTTGTAAATGTCTTCCGGATCGCCGGAGAGCGCCACCCAACGGAACGGCCCTTTTCCTTCGCAAAAGAGCGGGCGGATGTAGGCCGGCACAAAGCCCGGAAACGAGAAAGCGTCCTCGACTCCTTCGTCTTTCGCCACCTGGCGGATGTTGTTGCCGTAGTCAAACGTCACCGCCCCTTGCCTTTGCATTGCGAGCATCGCCCGCACATGGGCGGCGATCGACTGTTTCGCCCGGGCGATGTACTGTTTCGGGTCGCGCGCCCTTAGTTCAGCCGCTTCCTCAAGCGTCAACCCGGCGGGAATGTAGCCGTTTAACGGATCGTGGGCGGACGTCTGGTCGGTCAGGACGTCCGGAACAAAGCCCATTTCGACGAGACGCGGCAGCACTTCAGCTGCATTGCCGACAAGGCCGATTGACAGCGCTTTTTTCTCTTCCTTCGCTCGTTTTGCCATCGCAAGTGCCGCTTCCAAGCTATCGGTCATCGTGTCGAGGTATTTCGTATCAAGGCGGCGCTGAATGCGGGCCGGATCGACTTCAATGGCGAGGCAGACGCCGCCGTTCATCGTCACGGCAAGCGGCTGCGCCCCGCCCATGCCGCCAAGGCCGGCGGTTAAGGTGATCGTTCCGGCCAACGTGCCGCCGAAATGTTGGCGCGCCACTTCGGCAAACGTTTCATACGTCCCTTGGACGATTCCTTGGCTGCCGATGTAAATCCAGCTTCCGGCCGTCATTTGTCCGTACATGATCAGCCCCTTTTTGTCAAGCTCATGGAAATGGTCCCACGTCGCCCATGCCGGCACGAGGTTGGAGTTGGCGATCAGCACGCGCGGCGCGTCCGGATGGGTGCGAAACACCGCCACCGGCTTGCCGGATTGGATGAGCAGCGTCTCGTCGTTTTCCAAACGAAGAAGGGTATCCACAATCGCTTCGTAACATTCCCAGTTGCGCGCCGCCTTGCCGATGCCGCCGTACACAATCAATTCATCCGGCCGCTCGGCGACATCGGGGTGCAAGTTGTTGTTTAGCATGCGCAGCGCCGCTTCTTGAATCCACCCTTTCGCCTGCCGGGCTGTGCCCGCAAGCGGGCGCACCGTCCGTTTCTCTGCCATTGTCATCCTCCTTTTTTCTTTTATTGTAAAAAAGGGCGGCCGCCGCTTCGATAGACAGCGCTTTCAAATTTATGCACAATCTTTCGAAATGTTTCTTGATTTTTGCCTTTCTCCCATCACTTTTTTTCGCAATTGTCCTTTTCTTTTGACTCCCCGGCCACGGACCCATCCTGCCTGGCGCCCGGCGTGAGCGCGGCTTCTCACGGTGCATAGATTTGCCTTCAACCGGATCGCCTGAGGCACGCGCATTTTCATGAAAAAAACGCCTACCGCGGCGGAAGGGCCCGTTGCCCGTCGCGGTAGGCGGTCGGCGTCTCGTTCAGCTCGGCTTTGAAAACGCGCGTCAAATAATGGGCGGTGCGAAACCCCGTTTGTTCAGCGATTTCTTTGACCGACAAGTCCGTCTGCCGGAGCAGACGCTTCGCTTCCTCGAGCCGCCGGTTCGTCAGCCACTGGCGAAAGGTGATGCCGCGCTTTTTCGACAACAAATGGCTGAAATACGCAGGGCTGCGTCCGGCTGCGGCCGCCGCTTTCTCAAGCGTCAGCGACGGGTCGCGAAAGTGCGCTTCCATGTAGCGGAGACCGCGCTCCACGGCATCGGCGCGCGCGCCTTCCTCGGCTTGTTTCGCCTCGTGAAGCAGCCGGTATAAAAACAAAATCAATTCCTGGACGATCCGGTATAAGACGGGGTTGTACAAAATTTCGTGAAAGAGGCGCATATACTCCCGCTCCGTCATGCCGCGGTCAAGGCGGTACGTTTTCATAAACCGGCGAATTTGCGCCAAAATGCTTGTCAGCCTCGTCCGCACCATCTCCGGGCTCGGAAACGGCGGCGTCCAATGCCAAAACTCGCGCTGCAGCCATCGTTTCACCGCTTCGTAGTCGAACCGCTCGAGCATCCCGATCCATTGCCGCTGCTCCTCGGGCGTCAAAAACGGATCAAGCTCGCGCTGCTGTTCGTATTCGGGCGCCGGGGCGATCACCTGGCGGTAGCCGATGAAAAACGTCGTCTCCAGCAACCGGCGGGCCGCCTGGTATTGCGCGCGCACCGTTTTCCGGCCGTCCGGCGGCATCGCCACGATCGCGAGCGGCTCATGGTGGTCTTCCTCCCAATCGCGCAACAGCTTCCACGCCGCCTCTTTCCCGTCACCCGGCAGATCGAAAAGCAGGCAAACCGCCATATAAGTCAGCGGCAACACGCGCGCCCGGCCGCGAAACGGATAGTCCGTTAAAAAGCGAATCACTTCCGGAGACAAAGCCGGCTGTTCCGCCTGCACCAACCATACATGAGGGGAGGCGGCGGGGTCATCGCAAAATAACGAACGGTAATCATGATGAGGACCCTCTCCCCCCGCAGCCAGGCTCGGGCGGCTTGGGAAAAGCGAAGCCGCCGTTCTCAGCGCCTGCTTCAGTTTGGCGGGCTCGAGCGGCTTGACGAGCAAATCGACGCATTGCCAGTCGATGGCTTGCTTCGCCCGCGCGAACGTCGCCTCGGCGGTGGCGGCGATCACCCGCCGGCAAAACAGGCGGACGTGGGCCGTCGCCCTCGGCCATTGGTCATACGGAATCATATCAAGTTCGACGTACAACAGCTCTGGCGCCTCCTGCTCAAGAAGCACCATCATCTCCTCGACGGTGGCCGCTGTATACACGTGCTCGATCGGCAGCGAATAGGCGGAAACGAGCCAGCGGATCGCTTCCCGTTCTTTGTCATCCCGTTCGGCAATGACCAACTTCACGTTCTCACCGCCTTGGCTGCAAGCGGCGGAAATGAAGGAGCGCCTCCATGCAAAAGGCGGCGGCTAACGCCACCGTTTTTCCTCCTTCATCCAACCGCGGATTGACTTCGCAAAGATCGATGCTTATCGTTTTCGGATGGGAAACGATGCGGCGGATGAGGGCGCGCGCCAAAGCCGGAGAGAGCCCAAACGGCGACGGCGCGCTCACCCCCGGCGCGGCCGCCGCGCTGATGGCGTCCATGCAAATGGTGAGCATCACCGCATCGTGCTTTGCGGCAAACTCCTCGATCTGTTCATAAGCGGCGTCAACGTTGGCGGTCAGCTCGTCCTCGAGCACGTACCGGCAGCCGTACGCTTCGGCATCCGCAAACAGCGCCGCCGTGTTGCCGAGCCGCTGAATGCCGAGGCAAAAATAACCGGCCCGTTCGTCTTGATCCAATATTTGCCGAAACATCGTCCCGGATGTCGGACCGTCATCGTACGGCCGCAAGTCGAAATGAGCGTCAATGTTGATGATGCCGATCGTTCGCTCGCGGCCCAGCGCCTTGCGGACGCCCAAGTAATGGCCGTACGCCGTCTCATGGCCGCCGCCGATCACGATAGGCGCCATGTTGTTTTGCAGCAGGCGGGCGACCGCTTCACCAAGTTCCGCCTGGCTTTGTTCGAGCTGTTCCTCAACATAAACGACATCGCCCGCATCGTAAGCTTCGACCCCTTCCGGAAGGTGCCAAGGCAGCCGGGCAAGCGCCGCTTTGACGGCGGCGGGCGCCTCTTTCGCCCCTTGGCGTCCTTGGTTGCGGCGCACGCCTTCGTCGCAGGCAAACCCGATGAAGGCCGCCGCCCGTTCCGCGGGCGCGAATGGCTGTGACAAATCAAGCAAGCGAATGCGCTGATGAAGACGAAACGCCCGCTCGTCCTTCACGCTGTCGATCCGTCCGGTCCAGCGGCTTTCCTCCGGCTGTTGATACATCCGACCATCCCCTTTCCGTTGTCAGCTGCTTGTTTCTTTCGCCGCCGCTTTGCCGTTCTCCTTCCCGCACATGCGAAAAGAGGAAATCGCTGCCGTTTGGCGAATAAAAAACATGATTGACAACAGAAGGGGTGTTCGCGATGAAGCCATTGACCAACTTACATGACGTTATCGCCGGGCAAAGCGCGCCGCCGCCATGCGATGAGGCGCTTGGCGTCCGCTTGACAGAAGCCCGGGACGGCTATGCGAAAGGAGTATGGACAATCCGCGAATCGCTGCTTAACGGCAACGGGGTTATTATGGGCGGGTTTGTCGGGGCGGCGGCGGACGCTCTAATGGCGTATGCGGTAACCACTTTGCTTCGCGATGACCAACTGCTCGCCTCCATCAACTTGCAGACGACATTTCACCGCCCGGCAGCAGTGGGGGAAGCTGAAATCGAAGCAAGAGTGGAAAAGTTCGGGAAAACCATCGCCTATGTGACTGCTGTCGTCCGGCAAAACGGCAAAGAAGTAGCGAGCGCTACATCGTCGGTGCTCGTCATGGACAAACCGTGACGCGACGGGTCGCCTCCTAAACTCAAGACGAAACAGCAGCGAAGTGAGGACGAGAGGACAACGGCGGCCAAACGCCGGAGAAAGCGCTGTTAAACACAGCAGCTCTCCGGCGCTTTTCGTTGCTGGATCAAGCGCGGACAAATGTTTTCGGCATGACGACCGCTATGACTTGCCCGCTGGCGCATCGTTCGCCGTTGACGAACACTTCGGTGTCCACTTGCCATTTTTTCGGATGAATCTCCGTCACCGTTCCGACGGCGACAAGCGGCACGCCATGCGGCGTCGGCTTGACAAAGTCAACATGAAGCGACGCGGTGACGAAACGCGGCGGCGTTTCCCCGCTTCCCGGCTCATGGCCGTTTTTCCGATGCAAGGCCAGCGCCGCGGAACCGGTGCCGTGGCAGTCGATGAGCGAGGCGATCAGCCCGCCATACACAAACCCGGGAATCGCCGTATGTTCCGGGCGCGGCGTATAGACGGTCACCGTTTTGTCCCCGTCCCAGCCGGTGCGGAAATGATGGCCTTGCTCATTCAGCCGTCCGCAGCCGTAGCACCAGGCGAATTCATCCGGGTAGTCGTCTTGAATGGCGCGAATGACTTGCGGCTCCATCTGTTCTCCTCCTCTCCCCCTTTATATATACGCGATGCACCGCTCCTTTTCCTTCTTCCACGGCTAAACCGCGCCGCCGCGACAAAAGGCGGCCATCGGCATGGCCGCCTTCCCTTCCGTTCATTGTCCTGGCTCGTAAAATTCGATCCATTCGCCGTCCGGACCGAGGAAAAATAAATATTTCGCCCCGTTCGGGAGCTCGGTAATATCTTCCCATACAAGCGACACATCAAGCGATTGAAGCCGTTCTTTTTCCTGCTCAATGCCTTCCACCGTAAACGCTACATGGTGCACTTTTCCTTCGGTTGGCAAGTTTGGGTTGTACCCTTCGATCAGTTCGACGATGATCGAACCATCGATCCCTAAAAACGACAGTTTCATCGTCCCGTTCGTATGGATCATTTCGCTTAACAGCTCAAGGCCGACGACGTTTTGGTAAAATGCCTTTGATGCCTCGATGTCTTTGACTTGAATGCCGACATGTTCAAATTTTTTCACTGCCATCTGTTGCTTCTCCCTTTCTGTCATGAAGTGAAAAACACCGCCTGCAAGTACGGCGTCCATTGCATCGGCCGAATCCCTTTTTTCGCAAGTTCGGTCCATATGTAGCGGTCAAGGGCGTACGGACCGGCTGCCCTCCATTCGTCTGCCTCATCGACGGTCAGCAGAACAGAAAACGCCGTTCCGCGTACCTCCCCATACAAATGAATATACTTCCCCCCGCGGTCGACATGCGCCACCGCCTGCGGATCAAGCCGGATGAGTTCCGCCTGCACACAGCGCATGACATGAACAGCAAACGCCGCAGCTGGCAAATGCGCCGCCATGCAGTCGCGAAGCGAATATCGTTCCGCCACTGCTTTCCCTCACCTCCCATCCATAAAAAACCCCCTTTCGCCTCGGAATGACGCGAAAGGGGGAAGCCGTTCTTATCATCCAAAGCGAAACCGCTTTGCGGGTGTTAGCACCTTGCCGGCGGCAGGTTGCTGTGGGGTCATCAAGCCCGTTCTCTCGCCCACTCTTGATAAGACGTATGTAATTTACTTCTTATGTTACCACAAGTGGACAAAAGCGACAACGTTTTTGTTTGTTTTGTCTATTTAGGCTTCCCTGCGGCATTGCCTGCCTGATATTCAAACATAAATAAAACGGCATGTCGTTTCATTTCTTAACTGTCATTGCGTTTAAGTTTTCATTGAATATTTAGCACATAGTTTTATAAGATAATTTTATATTCCGTTCTCTCTTCAAAAGCCGCTCACTGACAGATCGAAGTGGGCTAGTGTCTGCACTGGAGTTCATTTCCACCGCCGAACAGTCAGCCGCCCTCCCGTTTTCCACCATAAAAAAACGGACACCCTTGCTGAGGGCATCCGTTTTCTCGTTGTTATTTAAACGCCATCGCCGCCTGCACCGCTTTTTTCCAACCTTCATAGAGCGCCGTCCGCTTGTCGTCCGCCATCTTCGGCTCAAAGCAGCGCTCAAGCTGCCACTGAACGGCAATATCCTCACGGCTATCCCAGTAGCCGACGGCCAGCCCTGCCAAATACGCTGCCCCAAGCGCGGTCGTTTCATTCACAACCGGCCGCTCCACGGGCACGGCCAGCAAATCGCTCTGGAACTGCATAAGAAAGTTGTTTCTCACCGCCCCACCGTCGACGCGCAACGTCGTCAGCGAGATGCCGGAATCGGCTTCCATAGCGGCAAGCACATCTTTCGTCTGATACGCGAGCGATTCCAACGTCGCGCGGATGAAATGCTCCTTCGTCGTGCCGCGCGTAAGGCCAAACACCGCGCCGCGCACATCGCTGTCCCAATACGGCGTGCCAAGCCCGACGAATGCCGGGACGACATACACCCCGTCGGTCGATTCCACTTTGTCGGCGTACGCCTCGCTGTCCGCTGCGGTTTTGATCATCCGCAAGCCGTCGCGCAACCATTGAATGGCCGAACCGGCAACGAAAATGCTGCCTTCAAGCGCATACTCGACTTTGCCGTCGATGCCCCAGGCGATCGTGGTGAGCAGCCCGTGTTTCGACTTAACCGCTTTTTCTCCGGTGTTCATGAGCATAAAGCAGCCGGTGCCGTACGTGTTTTTCGCCATTCCTTCCCGAAAGCACGCCTGCCCGAACAACGCCGCCTGTTGGTCGCCCGCCGCCCCGGCGATCGGCACCTCGACGCCGAAGAAATGGTGCGGAACGGTTTTGGCGTACACTTCCGACGATGGACGCACCTCGGGAAGCATCGCCTTCGGTACGCCTAGGATGCTAAGCAGTTCGTCATCCCACTCGAGCGTATGAATGTTAAACATCAACGTGCGCGACGCGTTCGAGTAGTCGGTCACATGGGCGCGGCCGCCGGACAGCTTCCAAATGAGCCACGTGTCGATCGTGCCAAAGAGCAGTTCGCCCCGCTCCGCCCGTTCGCGCGCTCCGTCGACATGGTCCAAAATCCATTTCACTTTCGTTCCGGAAAAGTAGGCGTCAATGAGCAATCCCGTTTTGTCGCGAAACAGCGGATCATATCCTTTCGCTTTCAACTCCTCGCAAATATCGGCCGTCTGCCGCGACTGCCAGACGATGGCGTTGTAAATCGGGTTGCCGCTCTCTTTCTCCCAGACGACCGTCGTTTCCCGCTGGTTCGTAATCCCGATCCCTGCCACTTGTTCCGGCTTCACTTGCGCTTCGGACAAGACGCCCGCAATGACGGCAAGCACCGAGCCCCAAATTTCATTGGCATTGTGCTCGACCCAGCCGGGCTGCGGGAAATATTGCGTAAACTCTTTTTGAGCGATATGGACGATTTCGCCTTTTTTGTTGAACAAAATGGCGCGCGAGCTCGTTGTGCCTTGGTCGATGGCCAAAATATATTGATCCGTCATCCCCATTCTCCTCTCCTGCTCAATTGTTTTCGTTCAATGGCTTCACTTCAAACGACACGTTCTCTGTCAGGCTGAACGGCGGTCCGCCGCAGCCGTTCCCGCCTCTTTTCCTTTCAACACACCCGCCGCCGCCAATACGGCCGCTGCAGCCATGATCACACCCCATAGCGCCGGGCTTGTCTTGCCTAAAAACAACACCTTATACACTAAGCTGCCCATTGCGCCGCCAAGCAGCGGGCCGACGATCGGCACCCAGGCGTACGACCAGTTCGACGAACCTTTGCCCGGGATCGGCAGCAAAAAATGGGCGAGCCGCGGACCGAAGTCGCGGGCCGGATTGATGGCGTATCCGGTCGTCCCGCCAAGCGACAAACCAATCGCCACAATCAAAAAACCGACGATAAACGGATTGAGGCCGTCAGCGAACTTATTGGCGCCGATTGCCAAAATCGCCAAAACAAGCACAAACGTGCCGATCATTTCACTTAACAAATTGGCGACAACATTCGGCACGGCCGGACCGGTGGCAAACACGCCGAGCTTGACGCCGGGGTCATCTGTTTCTTTCCAATGCGGCCAATAATGAAGACAGACGATGACCGCCCCAACGACCGCCCCAAGCACTTGCGCTGCAATATAGCCCGGCACGTCTTTCCATGGAAAATCACCGGCAAGCGCCAATGCGACTGTCAAAGCCGGATTGAGATGGGCGCCGCTGTATTGTCCGACGGCATACGCCGCAATCGCCACAGCCAATCCCCATCCCATCGTAATGACCAGCCAACCTGAGTTGGCTGCGTACGATTTCTTTAAGTTCACGCCGGCGCATACCCCGGCTCCGAAAATGATGAGCAGTGCCGTGCCGACGAATTCTCCTAAAAACGGTGACATTTGTTCGCTTCCTCCTTTTCATTCGCGATTTTCGCTGTCATTTCCTGCTTCAGTGGTCCTTCCGGAAGGTTGTTTGTTGGGCGAAAAAACAAAGACCCACACACTTCCCCTATTTAGAGGAATGATGTGTGGGTCTCCGTTTCTCCGCCACGAAATGATTAACTTGCCTTTAGCATACCGCAAATGTGTAAGCGTTGTCAACCTATTTTTTCGGTAAAATTTGCACATAGTCGAAGTCGAGCGTATCGACCGCATCCTCGATGTGAAGGCGGGTGATGAACCGGTACGAACGGCCGAGGCGCGACAACGGCAGCGTATCAGGGATCTTGTAGGCAAACGGGATTTCTTTTTTTTCACCCGGCCGGATCGCGAACGCTCCGGCCGCCGGGATGACGGCCACGACCGCATCGCGCTCCTTGCCGTTTTCGATCGTTTTTTGCACCAGCTCGACATCGAGCCGCTTCACCGTTTGTTCGACCGTTCCGCCATAAATATGAACGATCCCTTGAATCGTTTCCCCCTGCCGCCATAACGATTTATTTAAGATCAAGTCGACGTGTGCCGACCCGACCCCGACTCTTGACATCATTTTGCGCAACAACACTGATCGTCACCTCTTTAGTCTGTCTCCCTTGTCGTTTCAATATACGAAAAAAAGCCGCCGCCCGTTTCAGCCAAAGCCAAAAAATAAACAGACGATTGCCCGTACGGCAAAAGTCTGTCTCGGGATGAAACAGACGAACGCAGTTTTTGTTACCGCTTACATCAGAGGTTACCGCATCCGCCTGCTCTTGTCAATCCGTTACTCGTATACATTTTCATTCTCAATAATGTAATCGATCCGGATGACCGGGACATCCTGCTGCTCGACCTCCGCGACGATCAAGCCGACGCGGTCATTGTAGATGCAAAACGTATCCTGTCCTTTGCGGAATGCTGATTCTCCGTACGACAGAACCATGTGGTAAATTTTATTGTCGCTGAAATACCGGCGGCTGACCCGGTTGCCCAGTCGGACGATCACTTCTTGGCCCGCGATTTTTCCGCGGTACATCCGCTTCTCCCCCTTTTTGTCGTTCCTACTCCAATGTATGGTTTTTCTCGGTCGTTCATGACTTTTTTCTCCTTCGGCGGCCCGTTTTCCTTTCTAAGATGGCGTTTCTTAGACGAGCAACCCACTTTTTTCGGAAATTTCCTGTCTTTTGCTTGACTCGACAGCTTCCAATAGTGTATAGTAAAGTCATCACATAACAGAATATATTTCAAGCGTTCAGCACGAACACGCATCTTGGATGGCTGTGGAGTATATTTTGTTATTTGATAAAAATCTCGAGGTTAGCCAAGCTGGCTAAAGGTATTAGGAGGAATTCAGTATTATGCAACGTGGTAAAGTAAAATGGTTTAACAACGAAAAAGGTTACGGTTTTATCGAAGTGGAAGGCGGTTCGGACGTATTCGTTCACTTCACGGCAATCCAAGGTGAAGGGTTCAAAACGTTAGAAGAAGGCCAAGAAGTTTCGTTTGAAATCGTACAAGGAAACCGCGGACCGCAAGCAGCGAACGTTGTCAAATTATAAAGCTTCGTTGACATAGACGAAAGAACGGCAGCGGAACAAAAGGCATCCTGCACAAGCACGGATGCCTTTTTCATGTTCGTTTTGCATAGTTCCCGCCAGACGGCAAACAATAACAAAAAGGAGGTGTTTATATGGCCAAACGCGATGCCGACGTACATACGGGATACAACGACTTGAAGCAAGTGGAAATGTTTGTCGAGACGGCAGAAAAAATGGTTGGTCAGGCGACGATGCAGCTCGATCCGGAAATGCTTGACCATGCGGAACGAGCGGTCGAAAACGCCCGCCGCCAACTCAACCGCGCCCGGCAGGCAGCGACCGGGGTGGACGATGACTTTTTTGCCCAGTGCGAGCAAAAACTGACCCGCGCCGAGCACCAGCTTCGCGAGGCGCAACAATAACCCGGGGACAGAGCTTCGCCATGCGAAGCTCTTTTTGCTGTGCCTATCATCCGCCCGCTTGGATCGCTCTCCCCTTCGATCGGATGTAGTCGGCCTTTCACCGTCGTCCGGCATCGTGCTAAGGAGACTGACTTTGCGCTGAAAAACCGCCCCGCGGTTTCCAGCCCGCCGCTATTGGCGCGGACGCGGCGGTGCGGAAAGCAGCATCTCCCCGTACTGCCGCATTTGTTCCCCGACCGTGCATTGCTGGATGCAAAACGACTGGGCGTACGTTTTGCCGTACTCTTTCCGGAAGGTGCTTTTTAAAAAGCAGCCGTCGCAGTACGTTTCTTCCAGCTGAGCGATTTGTTCCAATATTTCTTTGCGTCGATTTCGCTTCTTTTCCATACAGCCTTACCCTTTCTCCGTCAATTCCGTTTGGCCCGTGATCAGCTGTCCGTCGAGCGCCTGGCGCGCGAGCGAATCAGCCTCCTTGTTTTGTTTGCGCGAAACGGGTTCGTACACCGGCTGGATGCCGAGCGCGCGCATTTTCTCCTCAATGCGGTCAAGCCAGGCATTATAGTCGTCCTCAAAACACGGCCAGTCGCCTGACAGCTGCTTTAAGACAACATGGGAGTCGCCGCGAAACGTCACCGGCAAATGGCGGACGCCAAGCTCCTCAAGCAGCTGCATCACAAACCAAAACGCCGCATACTCGGCTTCGTTGTTCGATTTGATCCCACCGAGCCGGCGGTTGGCACGCAACCGGTAGCGGTGGTCGTTTTGCTTATAGTACACAACCGCGCCGGCGCCGCCCTGGGCTGTTTCATGATCAAACCCGCCGTCAAAATACGCAACGACGTCATGCGGCTCGCTTTCGATTTCTTTGAGCAGCTTTTGCAGTTCTTTTTTTGACCAAGAGGTTCCGCCCCGGTCGATGATCTCAAGCGCCTTCGTCCGTCCGGTTTTTTCAAAATCGTCCGCCAACATAAGCGCCTCTTTGGCATCGGTCCAATCCGACACGAGAACGGCTTCTTGCTTTTTCGGTGTTATATATGTCCAACGGATTTGCACATCCAAACGTTGTCACCCTTCCGCATCGCGATGATCGAGGCTGGTTTTTATTTTATCATATTTTCGGCCTTGTTCATTATTTAATTATTATGCACGACAGACTCCCATATCAACCCGTTTTGTCGCAGGAGCCGGTCTTTTTTTTTTCAAAAAAGTGTGTTTCTTTCGCTGCGTTTATGGTACACTAGCGGCTAGCAGCCGATCAACGGGTGGAAAAGACCGACAAGGAGGAATCGAATTGAAGCAGCAAACCGTTGCTGACCTTAGCTTGCTGGCGGTGGCGTTCGTCTGGGGGGCGACGTTTGTCGTCGTCCAAAACGCAATCTCGTTTTTGGAGCCGCTGGCGTTTAACGCCGTCCGCTTCAGTTTGGCCGGCTTGTTACTTTTTGCATGGATCGCCATCGCTTCCCGTCCGCTGCTCGGCCAGTTATCGTGGCGGGTCGTCGGCGCCGGGGCATGGATGGGGCTTTGGCTGTTTTGCGGCTATGCGTTCCAAACGGTCGGGCTTTTGTATACAACTTCGTCGAAAGCAGGCTTTATTACCGGGCTGAGCGTCGTGCTCGTACCGCTCTTTTCCGTTTTCATTGCCAAGCAAAAACCGACCGCGAACGCAGCCGTCGGAGCGGTACTGGCCGCCTTCGGCTTGTATTGGCTGACGGGCGGAGCGGAGCTGTCATTCAACCGCGGTGACGTATTCGTCTTTTTTTGTGCCATTTCATTTGCCATGCACATTATCGTCACAGGTCGATATTCGTCGCGTTATTCAACCATGCTGCTGACGATGGTGCAAATTTTTACCGTCGCTGCACTCTGTTTTTTCTTTGCCCTTTGGCTTGAAGAGGCGTCCAATATGTGGAATGCGGCGGTGCTCCGCCGCCCACAAGTATGGGGAGCGCTCATGGTCACTTCGCTGCTGGCGACGACCGCCGCCTTTTTAATTCAGACGGCGGTGCAAAAATATACAACCCCCACCCGCGTCGCGCTCATTTTCGCAATGGAACCGGTGTTCGCCGCTTTGACTGCTTATCTGTGGGCCGGTGAGCGGTTGTCGCCGTCCGCCTGGCTCGGCGGCATCGCGATTTTGGCCGGTATGATCCTCGCTGAACTTCCAAGCACTCGCTTATGGAGAAAACGGTGGCGGGAAAAACGGAACATCTTCTCATAGCGGCGGCAGAAGCTGTCCGGCCTAAAAAGCGGGACAGCTTTGTTCTTGGCTTCAGGCATTTGCCTCCATGCTTATGCTGTAGACGCCGCATCCGCTTCGCGGCTTAAAGCGCTCGCCTGCGGCGGCAAAGCCAATGCGAAAATGCGCCAGTCGCGATCCCAAGGAGCGCTCCGCCGATGACTTCAATCGGCTGATGCCCAAGACGGGTCCGAAGCTGTTGCTGCCGTTTTTTGTACACGTCTTGTTCCGGATCGTCTTCCAGTTTTTTTACCTCCTCGGCCAGTTCATTCAGACGGAGGGCGAGTTCGCCCGCCTGCCGCCGCACTCCTTGCGCATCGTACATGACGATCAATCCAAATAACGCCGCCAAGGCAAAATCAACCGTCTTCATCCCCCGCTCCAAGGCGATAAACGTCGCCAACGACGAAACGCCGGCGGAGTGAGAGCTTGGCATTCCCCCTGTTTCGAAAAACAATCGCCAATCCCAGCGGCCTGTTTCAGCCTGCTTGATCGGAATTTTTAAAAATTGCGCCAGTGCGATCGTTGCAAGCGCCGTTTTTAATCCTTTGTTCATCGTTCTTCTCTCCTTTGCCGGCCGTGCTTTGCTTATATTTTCACCCCGATCGGCCATACTATCCGAGTGGAGGTGAAAATGATGGCGAAAAACGGCGGCCGCAACCGCGGCACGAAAGCCCCGGGCGTCAATCCGCAAGGCTTTGGCCAAGACGGGACGCTCACCCCGGATCCGAAAAGCAAGCTCGAGAACGCCGCTAAAAAGCTGAACACAAAATAAAGCAGGCTTCCGCATCGGGAAGCCTGCTTTTTGTGATTATTGTTTCACTTTCGCCAATTTTTCGCGCAGCACCATTTGCAAAATGCCGCCATGGCGATAATAGTCAATTTCCACTTCACTGTCAAAGCGGACAATGGCTTCAAATTCTTTTGTCTCGCCCGTTTCCGCGTTCGTCGCTGTCACTTTGACAAGGTCGCGCGGTTTGACGTTTTCATCAATGTGGACTTCGAACACTTCTTTGCCGGTCAAACCGAGCGTTTCGGCGTTTTCGCCTTCTTTGAACTGCAGCGGCAAGACGCCCATCAGGACGAGGTTCGAGCGGTGGATGCGCTCAAAGCTTTCGGCGATGACCGTTTTGATGCCGAGCAAGAACGTCCCTTTCGCCGCCCAGTCGCGCGAGCTGCCCATGCCGTAGTCTTTGCCGGCGACAACGACAAGCCCGGTGCCGTCTTGTTTGTATTTCATGCACGCATCGTAAATCGACATCACTTCGCCGGTCGGCCAGTACGTCGTATAGCCGCCTTCCGTGCCCGGCGCGATTTGGTTGCGGATGCGGATGTTCGCGAATGTTCCGCGCATCATCACTTCGTGGTTGCCGCGCCGCGAACCGTACGAGTTGAAATCTTTCGGCTCGACGCCTTTCGAAATCAAATATTGACCTGCCGGCGTGTTTTTGCCGATTGACCCTGCCGGCGAGATGTGGTCGGTCGTCACCGAGTCGCCAAATTTGCCGACGACGCGCAAGCCGGTGAGCGGTTCGACTTTGCGCACATCCGGCGACAAGCCTTCAAAGAACGGCGGGTTTTGGATGTATGTCGAGTTTTCATCCCATTGATAAAGCGGCTCGTCTGTCGTTTCGATCGCGTTCCAACGCGGATTGCCGTCGAACACGCGCTCATATTCTTTGCGGAACAACTCCGGATCGACCGCCCGTTTGACGACGTCTTTCACTTCTTCCATCGACGGCCAAATGTCGCGGAAATAGACGTCATGACCGTCTTTGCCTTTGCCGATCGGCTCGTTGAGCAAGTCGATATCGACCGTGCCGGCGAGCGCATAGGCAACGACGAGCGGCGGCGAGGCCAAATAGTTGCCTTTGACAAGCGGATGGATGCGGCCTTCAAAGTTCCGGTTGCCGGACAGGACGCTTGTCACAAGCAAGTCGCTTTCGGCGAGCGCCTTTTCAAGCTCCGGCGCGAGCGGACCCGAGTTGCCGATGCACGTCGTACAACCGTAGCCGACGATGTTGAAGCCGAGCTGCTGAAGATACGGAAGCAAGCCCGAGTCGCGCAAGTAGCCGGTGACGACTTTCGAACCCGGAGCGAGCGACGTTTTTACGTACTTCGGCACTTGCAAGCCTTTTTCCACCGCTTTTTTCGCCACTAAGCCAGCGGCGACGAGAACGTACGGGTTGGATGTATTGGTACAGCTCGTAATGGCCGCGATCACGACGGCGCCCGTTTTCATTTTCACTTGTTCACCGTTGAGCGTAACCGTAATTTCCCGCTCCAAGTCCGCTTCCGTCAATCCGAAGCCTTGGTTGCCTTGCGGCGCTTTCACCGCATCGCGGAACGATTGCTTCATTTTCGAAAGCGGAATCAAGTCTTGCGGCCGTTTCGGACCGGACAAGTTCGTTTCGATTTCCGACAAGTTGATTTCAACGACGTCCGTAAACGTCGGCTCTGGCGCATCCGGCGTGTAGAACAAACCGTTCGCTTTGCAATACGCCTCAACGACTTGAATATGATGTTCGTCGCGGCCGGTTAGGCGCAAGTAGTCAAGCGCTTCGGCGTCAACCGGGAAGAAGCCGCACGTCGCTCCGTATTCCGGCGCCATGTTGGCGATTGTCGCCCGGTCAGCCAGCGGCAGCGTCGCGACCCCCGGGCCGAAAAATTCGACGAATTTGCCGACGACGCCTTTTTTCCGCAGCACTTGCGTCACTTTCAAAGCCAAGTCGGTAGCCGTCGAACCGTCTGGAAGCTTGCCGGTCAAGCGGACGCCAATGACTTCCGGCACCGGGAAATACGACGGTTGGCCGAGCATGCCCGCTTCCGCTTCAATGCCGCCGACGCCCCAGCCGAGGACGCCAAGACCGTTGATCATCGTCGTATGCGAGTCCGTCCCAACAAGCGTATCCGGGAACGCTTCGTACTCGTTGTTTTCCCCTTCAACTGCATGAACGACGCTTGCCAAATACTCCAAGTTTACTTGGTGGACGATCCCGGTCGCCGGCGGAACAGCGCGGTAGTTGTCGAACGCTTTTTGCGCCCATTTCAAAAACTTGTACCGTTCAGCGTTGCGGGAGAATTCCAAGTTCATGTTGTACTCAAGCGCATCGTCCGATCCGTAGCGGTCAACTTGCACTGAGTGGTCGATGACGAGATCGACCGGGATTTCCGGGTTGATTTCGTACGGATCGCCACCCAAATCCGCCATCGCCTTGCGCATCGAAGCCAAATCGACGACGGCCGGCACGCCGGTGAAGTCTTGCAAAATGACGCGCGACGGCTTAAACGGCACATCGATGTCTTTCATGTCCGGCGTTCCCCATTTGGCCAAGTTTTCGACATGCTCTTTCGTAATGACGCGGCCGTCGACTTGGCGGAGCACCGATTCGAGCAATACTTTAATCGAGTACGGCAGGCGGCTTACCTGGCCGATTCCCGCCTCTTCAAGCGCTTGCAAACGGTAATAATTGTATTTTTTACCGTTGACTTCGAATGAAGAGCGGGCGTTGAACACATCTTGTTTCGCCATATGTATAACCCCCTTCACTTCACAATAATACTATACTATTTTTCCGTGCGAAAGTCGAAAAAATAGCACGAATTCTCCCAATCCCCATAAAGTTCGGCCCGTTTTTATCTTATTATATAACAGGACAAGTTGTAAATAATGATTTCCATCGTTTCGCCATTTTATTTCCTCGCGGCGGCAAGGAAAGAATAAGGCGGCTGTTTCGTCGCAAACTAGAAGCGGAGGTGAAAAGGAATGGGCAAACGAAAAGCGAACCATGTCATCCCTGGCATGAACGCCGCGAAAGCGCAAGGGATGGGCGCCGGCTACAATGAAGAGTTTTCCAATGAACCGCTGACCGAAGCGCAGCGGCAAAACAACAAAAAGCGAAAAAAGAATCAATGACTTGGCGGCCGTTTCGCCACCCGGGCCTGCCATAACCGCATTGCCCGCTCTCTTCTAGCTATGAGAAGCGGGAAAACGTCTGGGATCCCGCCCTGCGGCAGGCTGCCAATTCGCCATGCCCGAGCATCCGGGCGGATTGGCCGCCTTGGGCAGCGATTCGTTCATACCATTGGGAAACGGTGTTCTTGAGCGCACACATGCCCAATTGACAGCAAAAAGGGAATGTCCGCCGCCGGCATTCCCTTACTCATGTTGATTCACGTCATCCACAATCGCCTGCAAGTCGCTGCGGAATTTCTCGAGCTGCACGCGCTGTGTTTCCGAGGCGACTTCAAGCGCGTTTTCAATTTGCGCAAACGCTTCGTTCACTTCCTGCCGCAAATGGGCTAACTGATAGCCGTAATCGGCTTGATCGCGGACGAGATGGTCATGCCACTCTTTTGCCTCCATCGTCGCCTTTTGCGCTGCCTGAAACGCGTCTTGCTTCGTTTTATGATAAACCATGGCTCGTTCCTCCTTTGCGGTCATAGCCGTCGTTCACTACTTATCGTTTCAATCGGGCGGCAAATTATACGCGGAATAAGCGACAGCGGAATGCCGCATGCTAAGGGGCAAAGGGGGGACACAAGGCGATGACGAACAAAAACGACGGCAAAGATATGCGCAAAAATGCCCCGAAAGGCGACAACCCCGGGCAGCCCGAACCGCTCAGCGGGTCGAAAAAAGTAAAAAACCGCAACCATACGCGGCAAAAACATAACACAAGCCATGATATGTAAACCGCTCGGCTGAAGGGCGGCGTGTCCTCCGTTCCGTTTGCCAAGAAGGAGCGGGGAGCGCCGCTTCGTTCAACCGGCAGCAAACGCTGGAGCAACTGCTTTGATGCCATTGTGTTTACATAATTAAATTATGGTTACCTCATTGGCTGCCAAAACCCGCCCGGGTGAAACGGGCGGGTTGGCCTTTACGAATGAATATGTTCATACAAATCGACGAATTCAGCTGCCAACTCTTTGACGGCAATCGCTGTCATCAAATGGTCTTGGGCGTGCACCATCAGCAGCGTCACAGCCGTAGACTGCCCGCCGGCTTCTTGCTGCAGCAGCGACGTTTGCAGCTCGTGGGCGGCTTGCCGTTCCGCCCCAGCCTGCTCCAACAGCCGGCGCGCTTCGGCTAGTTTCCCCTGCTTGGCGGCGGCGATCGCCTTATGGCGCCATACGGCAAAAAAGAAACAGGGTCTGTCCCGACCCCGTTCACTTCGCAAAGACGTGATGCCCGATACGGGTCGTCACCGGACGCGACAGCATCCATTTGTCTTTTGTCACCTTTGGATTGTAAAAATAGAGGGAACCGCGGCGGTCGCCCGGGAAGAGAGCGACCGCTTTGTCGACCGCCGCGTAATCTTGTTTCGTCGGCTGAATGCGCGTCAATTTCCCCGTTTTCACCGGCACAAACGCATAGCCCGACTTCATCTTTTGGTAAATGACACCACGCACCGTGTTCGGAAACTCCGGATGGTGGACGCGGTTCAAAATGACAAGCGCGACCTCCACTTTGCCGGCAAACGGCTCGCTTGAACCGGTTTCCGCCTGCACGAGCTGGGCAAGCAGCTTTCGATCGGCGGCGGTGAGCGAAATCGCCTTTTTGCCGGCTGATGCCAAGGCAGGACGCTTCGCAGCCGCCGGCACTTTCAATTTCGCGCCAATGCGGATCATATCCGTTTTTAAACCGTTGAGCGATTTGAGTGAAGCCACCGTTGTATGATATTGTTTGGCGATTTTCGACAGCGTATCGCCTTTTTTCACTTGGTAGTATGTATAGGAGCCCGCCGCTTCCGCCGGCAGCGATTGCGAACCAAGCGCCAGGCTGCAAGCTATGGCCAGTACTGCAATTGTTTTCCTCATGCCCATCATCCCCCTTGCCGCCATCGTTCTTCCTGTTTCTCTTTGCTTACTAGATTAGCAGGCAAAACTAGGCGCGTCACTGTCTTTCATTTCCAGCCGGGCGGGCAGCTTGTTTCAAAACCGTTGACGCGCTAGGACGGGACAGGCATCTTTACAGTTGCGTTACAGTTGCGTTACGCACCGTAACAGAACGTTGGGCGCTCTCAAAGCTTGCCAAACCTTGCGCTTTTCGACATAATAATAGACGAAACTTGTCTAAGCCGCCCCGCTGCCGCGGGTGGCCGAACAGCAAACTATCGATTATTGGTTGGGGTGGTCATCGTGCTGACCGGATGGTTTCTTTGGTCTATTTTGGTTTGGGTTGTCTTTTTGCTTGTCATGATGTCGATCGGCGGCTTTTTTATGTTCCGCAAATTTTTGAAACGGCTGCCGAAAGAAGACGGAAAATCGGAGCTCGACTGGCAGGAGTATTATATCGAACAGACGCGCCATTTATGGGGGGAAGAAGAAAAGGCCTTGCTCGAGGAGCTCGTCCGCCCTGTGCCGGAGTTGTTTCGCGACGTGGCCCGGCAAAAAATCGCCGGCAAAATCGGCGAGCTCGCGCTCAAAGAACAGGCGCCCCGCATTACGCGCGACTTGCTCATCCGCGGGTATATTATCGCGACGCCAAAGCGCGACCATAAGTTTTTAATCCGGACGCTGCAGGCAAAAAATATTGATCTCGCCCCATATCAACATTTGTTGGAAAGCCGCTGACCGGCCTTACACTTCAGGTCGGACGCCAGCGGCTTTCGTCTGTTTGGCAACGCGCATTCCTTCGCGCAGCCAAAAGGACATTGAGCGGGAAAAAGGGAGCGGCTAATTCAAAAGGCCAGCTATCCCCCGCAAAGTACGGGATCCCGCATCACAAATCGGTTCGCTGCTTATCGTATATGGCAGTGAAAAAAGTGTCCCACCGCTGCTGAGACACGCTCCTTTCCCTTCCCCAACCGGGAATCTTTGGCTTCAACGCCGCAGATGCAGGTGGGGATCAAGTGAACACCGGCGGTTTCAATTGCGCTGCCAGTTTTTTATACGACACATACATCGCGATCCGCCATGGGACGATCATGGAAAACGCAAGCAAATAAAACATGCCGCTTAACTGGCCGTAGTCGATCGTCCTCCCTAAATATGTCTTCAAGCCGAAGCGAATGGCGATCAAACTGAGCAAAATCCAAACAAACGCCTTCGAACGTTTCAGGTAAATGTCGTTGCCACGGATTTCAAATTTCGATGTTTTAATGAGAAACAGCGAAAAAAACAGGCCGAGAACGACCGCTTCGATGAGCTCCCCGCGCGTGACGCGGAATACCGGATCGATGAACATGAGCGCTCCTGTGCTCATAAACAGCGGCGGCAAAATGATTTTTTTCGCGTTCGTCGGCTTTTCCGATGCTTTCATGCGCACAAAAAAGACGAAACAAGTCATCACAATGGCGATGAGCGATGTAAGAAGCGCCAACAAAGCCATCACCTTCTTCCAACAAAATTCATGGACAACACGATTATTATAGCAAAAACGATCGTGCTTGCCTACTGTTCCCTTCGAACGACCTCACTGCCGGCATAGAGGGAGTGCGGAACCATCTCCCTGTCAATGGAAAGAGCCGAAGCGATCTTTATACAGCCTGCGGGTTCGGCTTCCCTTGCGCCGGCGGTCGTCTATAACAGGCGGGCGACCGCTTCGAGAACGCGGTTTTCCTCAAACGGTTTGACAATAAAGTCGGCGGCGCCAGCTTCGATCGCCTCGACGACCATGCGCTGCTGCCCCAGCGCTGAACAGATGATGATTTTCGCTCCCGGGTCAGTGTCCTTGATCGCCCGCACCGCTTCGATGCCGTTCATGACCGGCATCGTAATGTCCATGATGACCAACTCCGGACGCAGCCGACGATACAGCTCGACCGCTTCTTTGCCGTTTTCCGCCTCGCCGGCTACTGTATGGCCCGCCTTTTCCAAAATGCGGGTCAGCGTCAATCGCATAAACTTCGCATCGTCAACCACTAAAACGGCAGCCACCTTCTCCACCATCCTCTCCCTACCTGTTTTTGGATTCCATCAACTACAAAGCGTCCCTCTTCGGCTAAAAGCCGGTAAATCCGCCAAACAGACTTGTTGTATAGGCGATGATCTTCGTCATCCAGTCAAAATAAAGGACAACCCCCATCGCCATCATAACATATCCGCCTGCTTTCATAATGGATGCACTACGGCGGCGAATCCATTGCAGTTTGCCGATAAAAAACGACAGAATGAAAAACGGAACGGCAAAGCCGAGCGTATACGCGAGCATATACATCATCCCTGAACCCGGATTGGCCGCGGCCAAGGCAATAACCGCCACTAAAATCGGACCCATACACGGCGTCCAACCGGCGGCGAACGCCATGCCGATGAGCGCCGAGCCAAAATAGCCCGACGGCCGCTCACGAAACGAAATGCGCCGGTCTTTCAGCAAAAACGCCGGCTTCCACAGCCCGGCGACGACAAGGCCAAGGGCGACGATCAACACCGCGCCGATTTGCCGGATCACATCTTGATAATCGGCAAACAGCCGGCCGAGAAACGAAGTACCAAAGCCGAGAGAAATAAAAATCAGCGAAAACCCTAGCAAGAAGCAAAGCGTGTGCCATAAACTGCGACGGTTGAGCATGGCGTTTTCCTCTTTCAACTCGCTGACCGACACGCCGGTAATATAAGATAAAAACGCCGGATAAAGCGGCAAGCAGCACGGGGAAATAAACGACAAAAACCCGGCGCCGAACGCTAAAAAGAGATTGAGATCATTCACTGTTGAATCAGCCCCTGCTCCGTTTTTTACTTTTATTTTAGCAAAAATCCATCCTTCCGTAACGTTTTTCTCACCGTTTCTTGGTCAATTTTTCTATTTTCCATTTTTGCGTTCATTGGTAAAATAATATAAAATACAGTACACGATACTTCATGAAAAGGACGGTTTATTCGTGCCAAAACGCAATTTGTTAACCTTAATCGAACAAAAGCGGATGGAACTTGTCGACACCGTAGCCAAAACCGGTTTAAACTCGGAAGCCGCGATGAAAGTAAGCAAAGAACTTGACACGCTGCTCAACGCCTATCAACGCGAACAAGTGCGACAACGAAAACAAAGCGCCTCCCGCTAAGGCGGGAAACGGCGCTTTTTTCTTTACGCGCGGGCATCGACAAGACCGTTTTGCAACAAGTACATTTGGTAGTACAACCCTTTTTGCGCCAACAGCTGTTGGTGTGTACCGTGCTCAACAATTTCGCCGCGGTGCAGGACAAAAATTTGGTCGGCGTCTTGAATCGTCGACAGGCGATGGGCGATCGCGATCGTCGTCCTCCCTTTTCGCATTTGCGCCAGCGCCGTTTGAATCGCCTCCTCCGTCTCGGTGTCAATATGGGCGGTCGCCTCATCGAGCACTAATATTTTCGGATTGGCAGCGATCGTGCGAGCGAACGAAAGGAGCTGGCGTTGCCCGCTCGATAACGTGGCGCCGCGCTCCGCAAGCAGATGGTCATAGCGTCCGGGCAGCTGTTCAATGAACGCATCCGCCTGTACGAGACGGGCGGCGCTCTTAATCTCTTCATCGCTTAAGCGCTCGTCATACATGCGAATATTCTCTTTCACCGTCCCATAAAACAAAAACGGATCTTGCAAGACGAGACCGAGAGCGCGGCGCAGCTCGGCGCGCGAATAGTCGCGGATCGACCGGCCGTCAAGCAAAATATCGCCACGATCAAATTCATAAAACCGCATAAGCAAGTTGATGATCGAGCTTTTGCCGCTGCCCGTATGCCCGACGAACGCCACCGTCTGCCCGGGACGGATGGTAAAAGACAGCCGCTTCAGCACGTCGCGCCTGCCATCATATGAAAAGCTGACATCGCGAAACTCAATTTCTCCACGCTCAATCGTATACGGCGCCTGTTCCGGATTGGACGGGGCCTCTTCATCATGGTCAAGGAGCGCAAAGACGCGGGAGGCGGAAACGATCGCCTGCTGATAGAGCGACAACCGCATCATCATTTGCGTCACCGGCTCGAAAAAACGTTCCAAATAGTTGACAAACGCGTACAGCACCCCGATCTCGACCGGGCTCTCAAGCGCCGAAATGCCGAAAAAGCTGAGTACGACCATGATCGACACCATATAGACAACATCGATCGCCGGCCGAAGCAGCAGCCCGTCAAGGCGAATGTTTTTCATTCCCGCTTCGTAATGCGCCTCATTTACGGCAGCAAACTCTTCGTACAGGCGGCGCTGCTGGCGGAACGCTTGAATGATGGCCATCCCTTGCAGCGATTCATTCAATTTGGCGTTCAGCTCGCTCAGCCGTTCGCGCATCTCTTGGTAAAATACCGAGCTGTAACGGCGGTATGTTTTCATAATCAATGCGATGGCCGGAAGAATGAACAGACAAAACAGCGCAAGCTGAACATTGAGTGAAAACATGACGATATAAACGCCAATGACAAGCAGACCGTTTTGCACAAACACCGCTAAAACGCTAATAAACATATCTTTGATCGCTTCCGTGTCATTTGTCACCCGCGAGACGATGCTGCCGCCCGGCGTCCGGTCAAAGTAGCTCATCCCAAGTCGATGCACTTTGGAAAAGACGTCCATCCGCAACGCTTGGATAATATATAAAGCAAGCCGCTGAAACCCAATCAGCTGAAAATACCAAATGACGGTTTTCCCGACGAGCACGCCGATATAGGCGGCTGCCAGCGCCGTCACCGGACCCGGTGCGAGGCGGTTCGGCATCAAATAATCATCGATAAACACTTTCACGAGATACGGGCCGGCCAGCTCCCCGGCGGTCGCCAATAGAAGGAGCGCAAAGGCGAGCGCAGCTTCTTTTTTGTATCGCCCCATATAAGCGAGCAGCCGCCACAAAACGCGCCGCTGCTCTTTGACCGTCAAGACTTGTTCGTTCATACGCTCCCTCCTATCCGTTGTCATTCCACAAGCGCCTCAAGCTGTTGACGCCGATACATCTCGCGATACCAGCCGTCTTCAGCCATCAAGTCTTCATGCGTCCCCGCTTGTATGACGCGGCCGCCATCGAGGACGAGAATCCAATCGGCATGCTCGACCGCGCTTAAACGATGGGCGGCAATGATCGTCGTTTTCCCGCGTCGTTCCTGCTTCAATGCCGTTAAAATCCGCTCTTCTGTTTTCGCATCGACCGCCGACAATGCATCGTCTAAAATGAGCAGCTCCGGGTCCATCAGAAGCGCCCGGGCGATCGACAGCCGCTGTTTTTGACCGCCGGACAGCGAAACGCCGCGCTCACCGATGACCGTCTCATACCCGTCCGGAAAATGGAGAATGTCATCATGAATATAAGCCAACTGCGCCGCTTCGACAATTTCCTCCTCGCCTGCCTCCGGTTTAGCAAACGCAATATTGTCGCGAACAGAAGCGGAAAAAAGAAAATGGTCTTGCGGCACATAGCCAATGGCCGCCCGCAGCGCCGACAACGTATAGCGGCGGATGTCATGGCCGTCGAACCGAATGTCACCGTCATAGTTGTCAAACTCGCGCAACAACAGACGCAACAGCGTCGTTTTCCCGGCCCCGGTTTTGCCGACGACGCCAAGCGTCGCTCCGCGCTCAAGCCGGAAGCGGACGTCGGCAAGCGCCGGTTTCATCTCTCCCGGATAGGCGAACCGGCGGATGTCGTATTCGATGTTCCCCTGCGGCGGAACGGCCAACGCCCCCGGCATTTCTTTGATCTCATCGTCTTCGGCCAACAGCGCCCGCACCCGGTCGTACGAGGCGCGCCCGCGCTCGACGATATTAAACAGCCAGCCGAAGGCCAGCATCGGCCAAATCAGCAGGCCGAGGTATGTCGTAAACGACACGAGCTCGCCGATCGTCAACTCGCCGGCCATGACCATCTGACTGCCGAACGCGACAGCAAGAAAAAACGACAGCCCGACAAGCAGCCCGATCGTCGGATCAAAGAGCGCATCAACTTTGGCGACCGCGACATTTTTCGCCACCACATCTTCCGATTGGCGGCGGAACGCTTCCACATCTTTTTCTTCGTAGCCGAACGCTTTTATAACGCGAATGCCGCTCATGCTTTCTTGCACTTTATCATTCAGCGACGAAAACGCTTCTTGTGCGGTTAAAAACCGCTGATGAAGCATCGTTCCGTAGCGGCTTGTCGCCCATGCCATAATCGGCAGCGGCAGCAGGCTGATCAACGTCAGCTTCCAACTGATCGATATGGCCATCGTCGCCAGGACAAAACCGCCAAGCGTCACCGAGTCGACGAGCGTTAAAATGCCGCTTCCCGCCGTTTGTTGGATGGCTTGCAAATCGTTTGTCGCATGAGCCATTAAATCACCGATCCGCTTCCGCTGGTAAAATGACGGCGCCATTTTCGTAAAGTGGCTGTACAGCTCGTTGCGCAGCTGGCGGGCGAGCTTGACAGATGAGCCGAAAATGCAAATGCGCCAGGCGTAGCGGAGCATATAGAGCGCCCCTGCGATGGCAGCGAGAACAGCCACCCAACGAACGAGCACTTCTTTCGTCATCGTGCCGTTTTTCATATAGTCGACTAGAAGGCCGATCACTTTCGGCGGGATCGTTTCTAAAAAGGCAACGATCACGAGCAATAGAACGCCGGTGATGTACGCCTTTTTCTCTTGGCGAAAAAACCAAAACAAATCGCGGAACACGCTCACGCGACCCGCCCCCTTTCATTTGGCTAACGAACAACCGCCATATTATTGTAACAAAACTAGAAAAATTTTGAAAGAACATTTTTCCAAAATAAAAAGACACTCTCAATCGAGTGTCCGTTTCCCTTATTTCAGTTGGTTGTTCATCATTTTCATCATTTGGTTGATTTTCTTTTGCGACGGGGTCATGCCCATTTGCATCATCATCATGCGGATCATTTGTTCATTGATCGGCGGATTTTTCTTCAAATAATTAATCATCGTTTTGCGGGCGATGAAAAACCCGAGCGCCACACCGGCGATGAGCGCCAGCACACCAACGAGAATCGTGGTCCACATACAGCGATTTTCCTCCTTCTTGTTGTCTCCTTAACAGTGTACTAAACGATGTGCCATTAGACAATATTCCGCGACAAAAATCTTCGCCTTACGCAAATTTTCTTCCCGGCGCCGGTGCAGACAGCCAATGATAGTCGACAAAATCAGCAGCAACCGCCAAAAACGATGGCGCTACGCTGGCGAGCGCCCGGCCGATGTCGGCCGCCAGCGGCGCACTGTCAGCAACAAGCAGCAGGCGGCGCTTTTGCACAACAAGAAGCGCTTCGTCACCGGCGTCATTTTGCAAAATGAACATATTGCGCTCTAAATTTTTGCCGACACGCCCGACAAAATATTGCTTTAAGCCCAACTCGAGACGCGAAAACGACAACCGTTCGGTAATAAATTCAACTTGCTTGCGGCAAATCGTTTTCAACGGCGCTTTCGCACACTGATGCTCCCGAAGCAGTTCGACAATTTTTTCCGTCCGGTGGCGGTAGTGTGCCGCCACTTCATCATTTAACAAATAAATCCAATAACGAACCATGTCCCATCCCCCATTTCTCTTCATCTATTTCTATTATAGAAAAGGAAAGGGGAAAAATATGTCTATTAGCGGTAATTTTTTTCACTAACATTGTCGATTTTTGGTTGCGGCGGGCGTCCGCCGCAACTCGATCAAAAAAGCTGCCCTTGCAACGCGCAAGGGCAGCCTGTTCTCACGGTCGTTCGGTTACTTGCCAAGCAATGCTTTCACGCGACGGACGACGTTGTCAACGGTAAAACCATATTCAGCCATAATTTTTTCTCCCGGAGCAGAAGCGCCAAACCGATCGATGGCTACAATGTCGCCATCCGCACCGACATAGCGCTCCCAGCCGAGCGACGCGCCCATTTCAATGGCAAGCCGCTTCGTCACCGTCGGCGGAAGCACTTCATCGCGGTACGCTCCCGGCTGCGCTTCAAAGCGGTCCCATGACGGCATGCTGACGACCGAGACATCGATGCCTTCAGCGGCGAGCGCTTCCTGCGCTTTCACCGCCAGGCTCACTTCCGAACCGGTCGCCAACAGCAGCGCTTCTGGAGTGCCGTTTTTCGCCGGCGAGACGACGTACGCACCTTTTTTCACGCCTTCATATGCCAAATCGGCTGTTGTCGGCAAGGTGGGGAGGTCTTGGCGCGTCAGAACGAGCGCGGTCGGCTTGTCCGTCGATTCAACCGCCAACCGCCAAGCCGCCGCCGTTTCGTTCGCATCAGCTGGTCGGATGACTGACAAGTTCGGCATCGCCCGGAGTGAAGCAAGCTGCTCAACCGGCTCATGCGTCGGGCCGTCTTCCCCGACGGCAATGCTGTCGTGCGTCAACACATACGTCACCGGCAAGCCCATGAGCGCCGCCAGCCGAATCGCCGGGCGCAAATAATCCGAGAACACGAAGAACGTGCCGCCAAATACCTTCACTCCACCATGGAGCGCCATGCCGTTTAACGCCGCCCCCATGGCAAATTCGCGCACACCAAACCAAATGTTGCGCCCTTCATAGCTGCCCGGCAAGAAGTTGCCGCCACCTTTAATGAGCGTTTTGTTCGAGCTCGCCAGGTCAGCCGAACCGCCAAACAGCTGCGGCACCGCTTTGGCGATGGCATTGATCACTTCCCCGGACGATGAACGGGTCGCCAAGCTTTTGCCTGCTTCATACACCGGCAGCGATGCTTCCCAACCGTCCGGGAGCTTCCCTTCGATCGCCTGCTTCAGCTGGGCGGCCAATTCCGGATGCGCCTGCTCGTAGGCAGCCAATTGTTCCTTCCATTCCGCTTCTTTTTTCGCCCCGGCTTCTTGCACCGTTTCTCGGAAGTGGGCGTACACTTCATCCGGCACATAAAAATCTTCAGCAAACGTCCAGCGGTATGCTTCTTTCGTCAGTTTCGCTTCCTCGGCCCCGAGCGGAGCGCCATGGACGCCCGATGTGCCCGCCTTTGTCGGCGCGCCGTAACCGATCGTCGTCTTCACTTCAATGAGCGTCGGCCGGTCGAGATCGGCGCGTGCTTCCTCGAGCGCTTTGGCGATTTGTTCGATGTTGTTGCCATCTTCAACGCGCAAATATTGCCAGCCGTATGCTTGGAAGCGTTGGGCGACGTTTTCCGAAAATGACAAGTTCAGCTCCCCGTCAAGGGAAATGTCGTTTGAATCATATAGAACAATCAAGCGGCCGAGCTTCAAGTGGCCGGCGAGGGAAGCCGCTTCGCTCGCCACCCCTTCCATTAAGTCGCCATCACCGCAAATCGCATACGTGTAATGGTCGATAATGTCAAATCCGTCGCGATTGTATGTAGCCGCCAAATGCCGCTCCGCCATCGCCATGCCGACCGCCATCGCGATCCCTTGGCCGAGCGGGCCGGTTGTCGCCTCTACCCCTGGCGTATGGCCGTATTCCGGGTGCCCCGGCGTTTTGCTTCCCCATTGGCGGAACTGCTTCAAATCGTCCATCGTGACATCGTAGCCGCTTAAATGAAGCAAGCTGTAAAGCAGCATCGACCCGTGCCCGGCGGACAAAACAAACCGGTCGCGGTTGAACCAGCCCGGATTGGCCGGATTATGGTTCATGAATTTCGTCCAGAGTGTGTACGCCATCGGCGCCGCGCCCATCGGCATGCCGGGATGCCCGGATTTTGCCTTTTCAATCGCGTCAATCGACAGCGTACGGATGGTGGTAATCGCTAATTCTTCGATCGAATGCGCCATCGTGTTCCTCCCTTTCGTCAACATGGTGTCATTTACTATCATATAGAAAATCAGCTTCTTTGTACAACGTTATTTTCACTGTCAGAAAAAACAGGGCATCTCCGCCTTTCTCGCCCGTCGTTTAATGAAGGCGACGACGCTGGCTTTCCTTCAATTTTTTGGGCGTCACGTCGTTGCCGTTTGGGTCGATGACCGTCACCGTGTGAAGCATGTCGGTCATCGCTTGGCGGAACGCCTGAATGTATTCGCGGCGAAGCTCTGCCTGTTCGATTGTTTCTTCAGCCGACAAGCCGACCGTTTTCGCCTTTTTTGCCAGCTCATTGATGCGGGCCAATTTATGCTTGGCAAGCATGGGGCATCTTCTCCTGTCTATCATGTTATTGCTCTGTTTTATCTTATCCGACCGGGCGGGCCAATGGCAACAGGGAAGCCTCGGCTCTCGGACGCTAGCGCCGCTCGTGTTCGTCCATATACTCCTGGTAGCGGCGATGGACGGTCGCTTTGGACGCCGCGTAACCGAAGCTCCGGAGCGTGGCGGCGATCTCCGCAAACGTCAAGCCGCGCCCGCGCAAGCGGACGATTTCCTCAACCGGCAGTTCAATCCGGTCGCGCCCGGCGTTTTCACCGCGGCGCGCCAAGTTCCGCTCCGGCCGGTAGCCGCGCTCGATAGCCCGCTGCATGCCGCGCTTAATTTTTGCATTATGTATTTTTCGTTGGTACTCCTCCACGATGGCGATGATCGACAGCACCATTTCATCTGCCTCTGACAGCGGCATCTCGCCGCGATGGCTGGCGCTGTAGATTTTCACGCCCCGTTTTTTCAAGCAATGCAGCACGGCCATGCGCGCGTGGCCGCGTCCAAGCCGCGTTTCATCTTGAATGAGCAAGGCGTCGACCGCGCCTTCTTCACAAAGTGCAAGCAGCTCGAGCACCCCGTCGCGGTCGGCTTCATAGCCGCTCGCCTGCTCGGCGATCACTTGGATGACATCAAAGCCGCACTCTTTTGCCAGCTTCTCCAGTTCGGCGCGTTGCCGTGCCAGCGACGTTTCCTGTTCTGTTTTGTCCGTACTGACGCGGCAGTAAATGACCGCCTTCATGGCAACCCCTTCTTTCTGTCACCGCCTGACGGCCAACGAGCCGTCCTGCTTTGATTTTAACACAGGAATAACGATTTGTTCACCTGCCGTAAGGCGCGAGCTCAGCAGATGGTTTACCTCTACCACCCAGCGGATAAACTCGTTCGGTGACAGCCCGTGTTCCCCTTCATACTGTTTCGCCAACCCCCAAAGCGTGTCACCGGGAGCAACGGTGACAGTCATGTATGCATTTCGATCGACCGGACTGCCGGCATAAACGAATGCCGCGAGCGTTAACGCGAGCAAGGCCGAAAAAACGAGATAGTGCATCAGTGCTTTTTTCATGTCCCCACCCTCACCTAGAATATTTGTTCGTTTTTTCTCCATTATAATCAAGAACGTTTGTTTGCGTCAACAAAAAAATTCGAACTTATGTTTGTTTTTCTCGTTCTCCCATGCTATAATGAAAGCAAATGATGTGGCAAGAGGTGTGAAAAAGGATGACGAAACTGTCCAAGCGGCAGCAACAAATTTTAGAGTTTATCAAGCAGGAAGTGAAAACGAAAGGCTATCCTCCGTCGGTAAGGGAAATCGGGGAAGCGGTCGGTTTGGCGTCGAGTTCAACCGTCCACGGCCATCTTGCGCGCCTTGAGAGCAAAGGATACATCCGCCGCGACCCGACGAAACCGCGCGCCATTGAAATTTTGGACAGCGATACGGAAAAAGCGGGGGAAAAAGGGGAGATCATTTCGGTGCCGGTCATCGGCAAAGTGACAGCCGGACAGCCGATCACGGCTGTCGAGAACATTGACGACTATTTCCCGCTGCCGAAGCGGCTCGCCGCCGGCGAGGAACCGTTGTTTATGCTCGAGGTGATGGGCGACAGCATGATCGAAGCCGGCATTTTGGACGGCGACTATGTGATCGTCCGCCAACAGTCGTCCGCCAATAACGGCGACATCGTCGTCGCCATGACGGAGGAAAACGAAGCAACGGTAAAACGGTTTTTCAAAGAAAAAGACCATATCCGCCTGCAGCCGGAAAACATCCATCTCGCACCGATCATCGTTCGTCATTGCACGATTCTTGGCAAAGTGATCGGCGTGTATCGCTTGATTGACTGACCGGCAGAAGAGAGTTGGCGTCGCACTGCCGCTCCCACGTTGCGGCCTAACCGGCCAACAATAATGGCGAAAAAGGCTGTCCGAATGCGGACAGCCTTTTTTCTTGCTTAATACAATTCCATATATTGATCCAGTTCCCATTGATGAACCGTCGTCCGGTACATATCCCATTCAATTTCTTTTGCTTCGATGAAATGCTCGAATAAATGCTTGCCAAGCGCATGGACGATCACCTCGTCCGATTTCAAGTTTTCAAGCGCTTCGATCAGCGTCGCCGGCAAATCAACAATCCCTTCTTCGAGCCGCTCTTCTTTCGTCATGACGTAAATGTTTCGGTCAACCGGCGCCGGAGGAGTGAGCTTGTTGCGAATGCCGTCAAGCCCTGCCGCCAACAGCACAGCCATCGCCAAATACGGGTTCGCTGCCGGATCGACGCTGCGCACTTCGATGCGCGTGCTCATGCCGCGCGAAGCCGGGATGCGGATGAGCGGGCTGCGGTTGCGCGCCGACCAAGCAACGTAACACGGCGCCTCATAGCCCGGAACGAGCCGCTTGTACGAGTTGACCGTCGGATTGGTCACCGCCGTAAAATTCGGCGCATGTTTCAGCACACCAGCGATAAACTGCCGCGCTGTATCGCTCAGCTGCAAATCGCCGTTCGGATCAAAAAAGGCGTTTTCGTTGTTGCGGAACAACGACAAGTTGCAGTGCATTCCCGAACCGTTAATACCGAAAATCGGCTTCGGCATAAACGTCGCATGCAGCCCATGTTTGCGGGCAATCGTTTTGACGACGAGCTTAAACGTTTGAATGTCGTCGCACGCTTTAATGGCGTGGGCATATTTAAAATCGATCTCATGCTGCCCTGGGGCGACCTCGTGGTGCGATGCTTCGATTTCAAAACCCATTTCTTCAAGCTCAAGCACGATGTCGCGCCGGCAGTTTTCACCCAAATCCGTCGGCGCCAAATCGAAATAGCCGCCACGGTCATTCAGTTCCATCGTCGGACGCCCGTGTTCATCAAGCTTGAAAAGGAAAAACTCCGGCTCCGCCCCTAAGTTGAACGCTGTAAAGCCGAGCGCTTCCATTTCCTTCAACACGCGTTTTAAGTTGTAGCGCGGGCAGCCTTCAAACGGCGTGCCATCCGCATTGTAAATGTCGCAAATGAAGCGGGCGACTTTCCCTTTTTCTGACGTCCACGGAAAAATGACAAACGTATCCAAATCCGGATACAAATACATATCCGATTCTTCGATGCGGACGAATCCTTCGATCGACGACCCGTCAAACATCATTTTGTTGTTGAGCGCTTTTTCGATTTGGCTAACCGGAATTTCGACGTTTTTGATCGTGCCTAAAATATCCGTAAATTGCAGGCGAATGTACTTGACGTTTTCTTCTTTGACGATGCGCATAATGTCTTCGCGCGTATATTTTGCCATGTTGACAACTCCTCCCCGGCTCCGAAATCATTTCCTAGTCATTAGTGAAAGAAGCGAGCGAGATCTCCTTGGCGAAGCGATGCGCGCTGGAATCGCCCGGCCTGCAGCAGCTCCGTCCGCAACATTTCGCGCAGCTCCTCGTCTGACAGCTTCGGTCTCCCTACTTTTTCAACTTTTTCCGGCTGCTCGCGGCGCCCTTCTTGCCGTGCGGCAAAAATTTGCTTGATGCCGGCCAAGTTAACGCCTTGGTCAATCAAATCTTTAATTTCGAGCAAACGGTCGATATCATTGAGCGAAAACAGCCGCCGGTTTCCTTCCGTGCGCGCTGGCGTGACGAGGCCGTGCTCTTCGTAATAGCGGATTTGACGGGCTGATAAGTCCGTTAGCTGCATCACAGTCCCAATCGGAAACAATGGCATGGAACGACGAATATGGCTACTCATGCCAATTCCTCCTCGCTTTTGATACCTTCATTTTATCATAATGTCAAGAAAATAGTCAATGACACGTCATATTTTCTTACAAACAAATGAGCTGTTGCTCAAGCAGGCGGTGAACGGCTGAGCAAATGGCGATTTTCACGTGTGAATACGTCAATCCGCCTTGCACGTACGCAACATACGGCGGCCGCAGCGGCCCGTCTGCCGTCAGCTCGATGCTCGCGCCCTGCACGAACGTGCCGGCCGCCATGATGACTTTGTCTTCATAGCCGGGCATCTCGCTTGGGTGCGGGGTAAAATGGGCGTTGACCGGAGAAGCGGCTTGGATGGCTTGGCAAAAGGCAACCATTTGCTTCGGGTCGTCAAAGCGAACCGATTGCACGAGGTCCGTGCGCTTCTCCTTCCACGATGGCGATGTCGAAAGTCCGATGCGCTCGAGCATCGCTGCCGTAAACACCGCCCCTTTGAGCGCTTGGCCGACAATGTGCGGGGCGAGGAAAAACCCTTGGTACATCTCCGGCAACGTATAAAGCGACGGGCCGACTTCCGCCCCGATGCCCGGTGAGGTCATCCGGCAGGCGCACGCTTCGACGTATGGCTGCTTGCCAACGATATAGCCTCCCGTTTTCGCCAAGCCTCCGCCCGGGTTTTTGATCAGCGAGCCGGCCATCAAGTCGGCGCCGACATGGCACGGCTCTTTTTCCTCCACAAACTCGCCGTAACAGTTGTCGACAAACACCACGACATCCGGCTTGATCGCTTTAACAAAGGCGGTCATCTCCGCGATTTCATCGACCGTAAACGACGGGCGTGTCGCATACCCGCGCGAACGCTGAATGCCGATCATTTTCGTCCGCTCGTGGATCGCTTCGCGAACAGCCTGAAAGTCGACGGAACCGTCTTCCATCAGCGGCACGCTCCGATAACGGATGCCGAACTCTTTTAGCGAACCGACGCCGCCGCCGCGGACGCCGACGATTTCCTCAAGCGTATCGTACGGAGCGCCGGTGATGTAAAGCAATTCATCGCCCGGCCGCAAGACGCCAAACAGGGCGATCGCAATCGCGTGCGTGCCGGAAATGATTTGCGGACGGACAAGCCCCGCTTCCGCTCCAAACACATCGGCGTAAATGCTATCGAGCGCATTGCGGCCGATATCGTCGTAGCCGTAGCCGGTTGACGGGATGAAGTGCCCGTCGCTCACCTGATGGCGGCGAAAACTGTCGAGCACGCGATATTGGTTCACATCGATGAGCTCATCGATAGCGCGGTGGATCGGTGCAATTTGTGTTTCCACTTCCTCGATGAGAGCAGCGATTTTTTCTCCTTGTCTCCACTGTGTCCAAAACATAAGATGAACCCTTTCTTACCGTTGAAATGATTGCAGCTCCCCATATAACGGGTGTGTCGGCAGCACGTATCCTTGACAGTCGTACGTGCCCTCGTGTTCATTATAATGCCATTCATGCAAAATCGTGTCCGTTTTGAGACGGGCGAGCAGTTTTCCTTCTCCGCTTGGAATCGACACGTCATAACGACTCATTTGCTGTTTCACCGCCTCTTCGATAAAGAGGCGGAGCCGGTCGACATCGGCAGCCGAGAGCGCGCTCATCACAATTGCATCGGTTGCCGTCGGGAGAAATTCCGGCGCTTGCCGATCGCTTTTATTGTAAACGGTGGCGGCCGGAATAGAAGAGGCCCCTAGTTCCGCCATGAGCCGCGATACGGTGCGCTCATGTTCGGCGTAATCCGGGTGCGACGAATCGACGACATGAAGCAGCAAGTCCGCTTCCTTCACTTCTTCAAGCGTCGAGCGAAACGCAGCAACGAGCGTCGTCGGCAAATCTTGAATGAACCCGACCGTATCGGTGACAAGCACCGTGTAGCCGCATGGCAAGACGCACTTGCGCGTCAGCGGATCAAGCGTGGCGAACAGCAAATTTTCCTCGAACGAATCGGCGGCGGTCAACCGGTTGAAGATCGTTGACTTGCCGGCGTTCGTATAGCCGACGAGCGCGATTTGAAAGGCGCGGTTTTTTTGCCGGCGCTCGCGATACCGCCCGCGATGCCCGGCGATGCGCCGCAGTTCCTCTTTAATGTCGTCAATGCGGCGGCGAATATGGCGGCGGTCAGTCTCCAACTTCGTCTCTCCCGGTCCGCGCGTGCCGATGCCGCCGCCAAGACGCGAGAGCATCTCTCCTTGGCCGCTAAGGCGCGGCAGCATATACTCGAGCTGGGCGAGCTCAACTTGCAGCTTTCCTTCTTTCGAGCGAGCGCGTTGGGCAAAAATGTCTAAAATGAGCTGCGTCCGATCAATGACCTTGACCTCGCCAAGCATGTTCGTCAAATTGCGCGCCTGGCTTGGAGAAAGCTCGCTGTTAAAAACGACAAGATCAGGATCGAGTTCCTTCACAAGCGCGGCGAGCTCCTCCGTTTTCCCTTTGCCGATATACGTCGCCGGATGCGGCGTTTCACGCTTTTGCGTCAGTTCGGCAGCCACTTCACCGTTCGCCGTCGCCACGAGCGAAGCGAGCTCTTCCATTGAGTAGCAAAACCGTTCATGATCAACACCGGCGAGTTGGCAGCCGACGATAATGGCTTGTTCACGGCCCATGGCATCCTTCCTTTCTGGCGGACTTGTTGTCTTCTTCCATCATACCAAAATGGGCGGCCGGCTTGCTAGTTCATTCAAAAAAATGATTGATTCCCGGGCTTTGTTACCCCTACAATGATAGGAGAAATTCGCTTAGAAAGGAACGACTTCGATGACATGGGAAGTGTTAAGCATCATCGGCACGATCGCGTTCGCCATCAGCGGGGCGATCATCGCCATGGAAGAGGAGTACGATTTGCTCGGGGTATATATTTTGGGGATCGTTACCGCCTTTGGCGGAGGGGCGGTGCGCAATTTGCTGATCGGGTTGCCCGTGTCAGCTTTATGGCAACAGGGGGAGCTCTTTCTTGTCGCCTTAATCTCGATGACAGTCGTCTATTTGTTCCCACGGCAAATGTTGCCGCCATGGAAACGGTGGGGCAACTTTTTTGACGCCCTCGGTTTGTCGGCGTTTGCCATCCAAGGAGCGCTGCACGCGGTGAAAATGGGGCATCCGCTAAGCGCCGTCATCGTCGCCGCCGTGTTGACCGGCAGCGGCGGCGGCATCATCCGCGATGTGCTCGCCGGGCGGAAGCCGCTCGTGTTGCATGCGGAAATTTACGCCGCCTGGGCGATTCTCGCCGGTCTTGCCATCGGGTTGAGATGGGCGAATTCTCCTATGGAACTGTATATACTGTTTATCGCTGTCGCCGCTTTGCGCATTTTATCCTACACATACGGCTGGAAACTGCCGCGCCGGGCGGTCGGGGAAAAAGTGGGCGGACGGTGAGAAACCAACCGGAAAGCAACATCCTTCTGTTCGTTAAGCGAAGGCCTCCACGAAGGCGCTTCGCTTTTTGATCGCCTCCTTTCTCACGCGCTTGGCCCGCTTCGCACCGCCACCGCCACACCGGTAACAATGAGCGCGCCGCCGAGCCAAAACGAGGCGGTGAGCTGCTCATGCAAAAACAGCCAGCCAAAAAGCGAGCCAACGAGCGGCTGGAAAAAGAAAAAGAGCGAGCCGATGCCAGCGTCCATCATCTCCATTCCTTTATTCCAAAGAAAAAAGGCGCCGGCGGTCGACACCACACCGAGGTATAACACGCCGAGCACGACAGGCGCGTTCCATTGGTTTATAGCCAAGCCCGGCCTTTCAGCGGCCATCATCGGCGTCATGCCAATAAATGCGGCCAAGATGGCGTAGGTGGTGATGGAAAATACAGACAATCGGACTGACGCCATTTTCACAAGCACCGACAATAGCGCCCAAGTGACCGCTGCACCGACTAGCGCCATATTTCCGGCGAACGTCGACTCCCCGCCGCCTCCGAAGCCGACGATGACGATGACGCCGGATGCCGCCAATAACAGCGCGCTGATTTTCCGCCATGTGAGCGCTTCGCCAAGCAGCCAACGGGCAAACAAAACGACAAACGCCGGCGTCGAGGCGGTGATGAGTGAAGCGGTATGGGCGTTCGACCATTTCGTGCCGACAAATTGCAAAGAAATGGAGACGACATAGCCGACCATGCCAATCGCAATGACCATCCCCCAGTCGCGCCCGTTTTTCGGCGGGCGCTCGCGTTTTGCCGCCGCAATGGCGGCAAGCACGATCAAGGCAATGGCATAACGAAGCCAGACGAGCGTCAACGGCGGAATGTAGTCCAACACGTATTTGCTCACGACATACATCCCGCCCCAAATGCCAGCGGCAAGGGATAAATACAAGGAAGCGAGAACAGGCTGTTTCATGCCCTCCATCTCCTTTGCTTTCCTAACACTCAAGGCGAAACCGTTATTTCCAGAAGCAACGGCCAAACAAGACTGTTTTCCAACAGCTAGACGTTGCTTTCTTCAGGAGGAAACACAGGGGCGAGCGAAACCGTCAAATCAGGCTGCCAAAACGAAACAAGCTCATCGCTTGGTCCGAAAACCGCCCGCTGTTGAAATCTCCCATCTTGCCAACTGAACACTTCGATCGTCCGATTGATGGGATCTACAATCCAATACTCATGCACGCCATATTTCTCATATAAATAATATTTCTGATTTCGATCACGCAGGGCGGTGCTTGGCGACAGCACTTCCACAACAAGATCGGGAGCCCCTTTCATTCGCCGATTCCTCATTTGCTCAACCCGGCAAACAACTGATAAATCTGGCTGAACAACCGTTTTTGCCATCCGTTCCGGCTCCTCAGGATCAAGCTGAACATCAAACGGACCAAGAATGACATGACAGCCACGTGCCTGAAAATACGAAGCCAACGCAAGGTGCAGTTGCCCGACCACATACTGATGCTCAAACGATGGAGAGGCCAATAAATACGGAACCCCTTCGATCAGTTCCCAATTTCCTTCCCAACGTTCAATGTCCTGATATGTGTAAAAAGGTCTTTCTTTTTGCACTGCGTTTCCCCTTTCCCTTGCTTTTCTTTCATCTTATCACAGGCACTCCCGCTCCGTCCTATCGTTTTACGAAAAAAATGCGGGGCGGCTTGACGGCCGCCCTGCTGTCGAACGCTTCCCCCCCAATCATTCTCACTCCTTATCCCCGCTCAATGATCGTGGCTGTCGCCATGCCGTGGCCGATGCAAATCGTGAGCAGCCCGTAGCGGCCGCCGCGCCGCTTCAGTTCATGGACGAGCGATGTCATCAGCTTGACGCCTGTTGCGCCGAGCGGATGGCCAAGCGCAATGGCGCCGCCGTTGACATTCACTTTCGCAAGCGGAGCGCCGATTTCCTTTTGCCAGGCGAGCACGACCGGGGCAAACGCTTCATTGATTTCAATGAGGTCGATGTCGTCGATCGTGAGGCCCGCTTTTTTCAACACTTGCCGTGTCGCCGGAATGACGCCATCGAGCATATACGTCGGGTCGGAACCGACGACCGTTTGCGCGACGATGCGCGCTTTCGGCGTGAGTCCGAACCGTTGCGCCGCCTCCCGTTCCATCAACAGCACGGCTGCCGCCCCGTCGCTCATTTGGCTCGCATTGCCGGCAGTGATGACGCCATCTTCTTGGAAAACCGGTTTCAGTGCGGCGAGCGCTTCTGGCGACGTATCGGCCCGCGGCCCTTCGTCATCGGCGACGAGAATCTCACGGCCGTCGCGGTCCAGCCCTTTGACCGGAACGATTTCCGCGCGAAACTTCCCTTCGCGCAAAGCCGCCAAGGCGCGCTGATGGCTTTCGTACGCGTAGGCGTCGAGCTCCTCGCGCGTCAGGCCGTATTTTTTGGCGATTCGCTCGGCCGAGACGCCTTGGTGGATGAACTCATATTTTTCATGAAGCGACGGTGGAATCGTCCGTTCGTTGCCATCGCTTAAAATGGGCACTTTCGTCATGCTTTCGACTCCGGCGGCGATCGCGGCATCCATATCGCCGGAGCGGATTTCCTGGGCGGCGAAATGAATCGCCTGCTGGCCCGAGCCGCACATCCGGTTGATTTGCACGGCCGGCACTTCGATCGGGAATCCGGCCTCGAGCGCCGCGAGCCGGCCGATGTTGTATCCTTGTTCGGTGATCGGCGTCACGCAGCCCATGACGATGTCTTCGACCATCCGCTTTTCAATGCCCGCCCGGCGTACGACTTCATCGAGCACGACCGCGGCGAGATGCACCGGATGAACATCGCGGAAGACGCCGTTTCGCTTGCCGACCGGCGTTCTGACCGCCTCCACAATGACCGCTTCACGCACCATGCTTGTTCCCCCTTGTCATTTTGGTCATCCCTGCGCCTTTCTTTGGTGCAGGCCGCACTGTTTCGCGCAAAGGTGCCGGCAGACAGCGGACGCCGCCGGATCGGCATGTTCCCGCTCCGACGGCCCAGCCTATTGTGCTTCTTGTCATGTTGAATACGCATAAAACCCTTTTCCCGTCTTCCGGCCTAAATGACCGGCCTCAACGAGCTTGCGCAAAAGCTGCGGTGCGCGGAACCGGCCGCCGTACGCTTCCGTCATATTTTCGCTCACAAACAAAAGCGTATCGAGCCCAACCATGTCGGCGAGTTCAAGCGGCCCCATCGGGTAATTGAGCCCGAGGCGCACCGCTTTATCGATGTCTTCCGCTGAGGCCACTCCTTCTTCGTACATGCGGATGCATTCGATCATATGAGCGGCGATCGCCCTTGTCGTCACAAATCCTTGCCGATCCTTGACCACCACCGTTTCTTTGCCAAGCTCCGCGGACAGGCGGCGGATGGCGTCAACCGTTTCATCAGAGGTCGTCTCGCCTTTGACAATCTCAATCAGTTTCATCACCGGGGCCGGATTGAACCAATGCATGCCGATCACTCTCTCCGGCCGCCTGGTCGCGGCAGCGAGCGCCGTGACGCTCAACTCCGATGTGTTGGTCGCCAAAATGGCGTTCGGCCCGGCCAGCTCATCAAGTCTTTGAAACACGTCTTTTTTCAGCGCCAAGTTTTCCGGCACGGCTTCAATGACGACGTCCGCCCCGCGCACCGCTTCAGCCAAATCGATGGTCGGGCGGATGCGCCCAAGCGCCGACGCTGCCTCCGGCTCGGACAGCTCGCCGGCTTTGACAAAGCGGCGCAAACTTTTTTCCGCCGAAGCGAGCCCGTTTTGCAAAGCCGTTTCGGACACGTCATATAAGTACACCGTTTTTTCCGCCATCGCCGCCGTTTGCGCGATGCCGCTTCCCATCACGCCGGCGCCGATGACCGCAATAGTGTCTGCCACGTTGTTCGCCTCCTTTACTCCGTCGCCGCATCGGCATAGCGCGCCGCCAGCTCATCGCGCAGCTTCCGCTTTAAAAATTTGCCGACGCTCGTTTTCGGAATTTCATCAAGAAATACAATGTCATCCGGCAGCCACCATTTCGTGAACTGCGGACGCAAAAAGTCGTACAGCTCTTCTTTTGTGACATTTTTCCCTTCTTTCAGCACGACGCAGGCAATCGGCCGCTCTTGCCATTTCGGATGCGGCACGGCGACGACCGCCGCTTCAAACACCGCCTCGTGCGCCATAAGGGCGTTTTCCAAATCAACCGACGAAATCCATTCTCCGCCGCTTTTAATGACATCTTTCGTCCGGTCGACGATTTTCACAAACCCTTCTTCGTCGACGGTGACGACATCGCCGGTATGGAGCCAGCCGTCGCGGAACGAGTCTTTCGTCCGCTCATCGTTGTAATATTCGGCGGCAATCCACGGCCCGCGCAGGCAAAGCTCACCCATTTCCTTCCCGTCCCAGCGGACCGGGCCGTTTTGGCCGATCACTTTCATTTCAAGACCCGGCGCCAGCAGCCCTTGTTTGGCGCGAATGTCGAGCTTCTCCTCGTATGACAGTCCGTCTTGATAGCTTTTCGGACGCGAGACGAGCACCAACGGGCTCGTTTCCGTCATCCCGTATGCGTGAATAAACGGAATGCCGTACTTTTCTTCGAACGTCCGGATGACCCCTTTCGGTGCGGCCGACCCGCCGCAAATGACACGCGTTAAGCTGCTGACATCGTAGGTTCCTTTCTCCAATTCTTGCAAGAGTCCAAGCCAAATCGTCGGCACGCCGGCCGTGATCGTCACCCGCTCAGCATCAATGAGCTCGGCAAGCACTGTCGGCGTAAACGCCGGCCCCGGCATGACGATCGTCGAGCCGAACCACGTGGCGGCAAACGGCAGTCCCCAGGCGTTGACATGGAACATCGGCACGACCGGCATGATGACATCGCGCTCGCACAGCCCTTGCGTGTCAGCCAACCCGAGCGCCATCGCGTGCAGGACGGTGCTTCGGTGCGTATAGACGACCCCTTTCGGAGCACCTGTTGTCGCCGACGTATAGCACATACCGGCCGGTCGGTATTCATCGAGGTCTTTTAAAAATGGAAAGGAAGGATCGCCATCCGCGAGCAGCTTTTCGTAATGGTACACCGGCGAAAGCGTCGTTTCCGGCAGCTCATCCTTATCAGTCATGATAATAAAGGCGCGCACGTTCGAGATCTCGTCTTTGACCGCCTCGATCGCCGGGAGCAAATCGTCGTCAATCAGCAGGACGCGGTCATCGGCATGGTTGATGATGTAGGCGATATGCTGCGCCGAAAGGCGAATGTTGATCGTATGAAGCACCGCCCCGATGCCGGGAATGGCAAAATACGCTTCCAAATGGCGGTGATGGTTCCACGCGAACGTGCCGACGCGGTCGCCGACCTCGACGCCAAGCCGTTTTAACACGCTTGACAACCGCCGCGTTCGCTCGCCGATCTCCTTGTATGTATGGCGGACAATGCCCCCTTTCATGCGCGAGACGACTTGTTTCGCCGGGAAAAACAGCTCCGCCCGCTCGAGCATCATCGAAATGTTTAACGGTGTTTTCATCATCGTTCATTCCCCCTCCCTTAATAAGTAGGCGTGTTCATTCGTGTTCGGGACGGCTGCGCCGTCCTCCCATCGGCCATCCGATCCATGCGCCGCCGTCCAGGCGCCATCCGGCCGCAGCCGGACGAGATGGCGAAGCCGATGATCAGCAAACCATTCCTTCGCCTCTCTTGTTTCGAGCACCGGGGCGAGACAGGCATCGACCGTTTCGGCGAACGCGCGCCACTCGTCCAATGTCTTTTCGCGGAACAAGGCGACAAGCCCGTCATATACCGCTTCCCCCGGCCGTGCCGGCGCCCATTGCGCCCCGATCCATTCCGGACGGCTGACCGCTTCGCAAAATTGCCGCCAAAAGTGCGGCTCGAGCGCTGCCAAACTCATATAGCGGCCGTCTTTTGTCTCATACAGCTGGTAGCACACCACCTCACCGGAAAGCTCGGCCAAACCGTTTTTCGGTCCGCCGCCGTGCTCAATGGCGAAATGGCCGGCCATCATCGCCGCCAGGCCATCGACAAGCGAGACGTCCAAATGTGCGCCGGCTCCCGTTTTCTCACGGGCAAACAAGGCCGCCAAAATGCGTTCGGCCGCCGCCATGCCGCCGATAAAATCGGCGAGCGTCACGTTCGGGTGAACTGGGCGGCCGCTGTCATCAGCGAGCTGCGCCAACAAGCCGGAAAGCGCCATGTAGTTCAAATCATGGCTGCCGAGCAACGAGCGCCCGCTCCGTTGGCCAAAGCCGCTGATCGAACAGTAAATGATCCTTTCATTGTCACGGCGCACATCGTCATAGCCGAGCCCAAGCCGCGCCATCACCCCGGGTCGGAAGCTTTCAATCAACACGTCGGCGCGGGCGGCAAGCCGCCGGGCTTGGTTGCGCCCTTTCTCGGTCTTTAAGTCTAAAGCGACGCTTTTTTTGCCGGCGTTGTAGGCGGCAAACAGCCGGCCCCCGGCGAACGGACGCAGCCGGTCGCCGGATGGCGGCTCGATTTTGATGACGTCCGCTCCAAGCTGCGCAAGGCGCCAGCTGGCAAACGGACCGGGCAAATAATGGGAAAAGTCAAGTACCATAATGCCGTCCAGCACCGCGATCCCCCTTTCTACAAGTCTAACTGCCGAGCGATGATCGTTTTCATCATCTCGTTCGTCCCGGCGTAGATGGCGCTGACCGGGATATCGCGGTAGCGCCGGGCGATCTCGTATTCTTCCATATAGCCGTAGCCACCGTGCAGCTGCATCGCCTCGGCGGCGACGCGTTTCGCCATTTCCGTAATCCACCATTTCGCCATCGACACTTCCGTGACGATCTGTTTTCCCGCCATATGCTCTTCAATAACACGGTCGACAAACGTGCGCCCGAGGGCGATTTCGGTCGCCATTTCCGCAAGGCGAAACTGAACGGTTTGAAACCCGCTCACCCGCCTGCCGAATGCGGACCGCTGTTTCACATATTGTTTGGTCAACGAGAACATCACTTCCGCTGCCGTTTGCGCAGCGATAGCGACGACCAACCGCTCCTGCTGAAGTTTTTCCATCAAATAATAAAATCCTTTTCCTTCCTCGCCGAGCAAGTTAGATGCCGGCACTTTTGCCTCTTGGAAAAACAGCTCGGCGGTATCTTGGGCGTGCAGCCCGACTTTGTCAAGCTTCCGGCCGCGTGTGAACCCCGGCGTATCGCGTTCGACGACAAGCAGGCTGATGCCGCGGTGCGGGGGGTTCGCCTGCGGGTCGGTTTTGCAGGCGACGATGATCAAATCGGCATGAATGCCGTTCGTGATGAACGTTTTTTGCCCGTTGACGATGTAATCATCGCCGTCTTTGATGGCCGTCGTGGAAATGTTCGCCAAATCCGATCCGGCGCCCGGCTCGGTCATGGCGATTGCCGTAATGAGTTCGCCGCTGACGCATTTCGGCAGCCATTTTTGTTTTTGTTCTTCGGTGCCGTATGCCGCAATGTACGGCACAACAATGTCGTTGTGCAAGCCGATGCCGACAAGACTTGAACCAACCTTTTCCAGTTCCTCATTGATGACGACTGAGTAAGCAAAATCGGCGCCAAATCCCCCATACGTTTCATCCACCCACGGACAAAGAAAGCCGTTTTCGCCCATTTTCGCCCAAAATGACCGCGGAATGATGCCGCGCTGCTCCCATTCGTTGTAGTACGGATACGCTTCTTTCTCTAAAAACTTGCGGAATGCGTCGCGGAAAATATGGTGCTCCTCGCGCAAATAGCGGGCTGCCACCGTTCATCCCTCTTTTCTGTTCGATCGCATTTTCTCCGTTCCGTCCGCCGCCCGTTTTTTCAGCTGTTCGCGCAGCAAAAACTTTTGGATTTTGCCGCTCGCGTTGCGCGGCAAGGCGTCAATGAAATAGTAGGCGCGCGGCCGCTTATAAGGGGCGAGGCGGTCGCTCGTCTTGCAAAACTGCTCGAGCTCATCGGCGGTAAGGCTGATATCCTTTTTGACGACAAACGCGACCACTTTTTCGCCCCACAGCTCGTCTGGTTCGCCGAGCACGGCGACATCAAGCACTTTCGGATGTTCGTACAACACGTCCTCCACTTCGCGTGGATACACGTTTTCCCCGCCGCTGATCACCATGTCATCGACCCGATCGGCGACGTACAAATAGCCGTCTTCGTCAAGATAGCCGAGATCGCCGGAATGGTACCAGCCTTTGTACAACGCTTTTTCCGTCGCTTCCTCGCGCTTGTAGTAGCCAGCCATCATGCACGGCCCGCGCATCACGATCTCACCGACTTCATATGGCGGCAGCATCTCATCCGGGTCGGACGGACCATCCTCACGCGCGCGGACGACGCGAATTTCATGGTTCAAGCAGGCGCGCCCGGCGGAGCCTGCTTTGTTCAGCTGCTCATCCTCAAGCAAAAACGTCACCGCCGGCCCCATTTCCGTCATGCCGTACGCTTGCACGAGCCCGATGCCAAGCCGCTCCTGGCACTGCCTAACAAGCGCCGGGGCCATCGGGGCGGCGCCATATAAGCCGAGGCGGAGCGACGACAAGTCGTAACCGCTTACATTTTCCTGAAGCATCATGTTCCACATTGTCGGCGCACCGAATAAAACGGTAATCCGCTCCCGCTCAATCGTTTTAAGCACAAGCTTGGCGTCAAAATGGTGCAAAATGATGCTCGCCGCCCCGGCGTGCACGCGCGGCAGCAGGCAGCAATGCAGCTCGGCGCAATGGAATAAAGGCGCCGCCGCCAGCCCGCGGTCCGTTTCGCGGATGCGCATCACCCCATGGCAAAGGACGCTTTGCTCGATCATGTCGCGATGCCGGTGCATGACCCCTTTCGGACGCCCGGTCGTACCGCTTGTGTACATAATGGCGTAAAGATCATCTTCTTCCACCTGAACGGACGGTGCTTCCTCCCGAGCCCGCCCCGCCTGTTCATGGGCGCTTTTGGCAAACGGCGGCGGATCGCGGTCAATCGACCAAAAGGCGATGTGCGGAAAGCGGTCATGAATGGCGGCCAACTCCCGCTCCACCGCCCGCTCAAACAAGACGATTTTCGGCTCGGCGTCCGTTAAAATATAGGCGATTTCTTCCGCTTTCAGCCGAAAGTTGATCGGATTGAACACGGCGCCGATTTTGGCGCAGGCGAACAAGGCGGTGGCCAGTTCAAGCGTGTTGTACAAGACGGTGGAAACGCGGTCGCCTTTGCGCACGCCGGCTTCCTGAAACGCATTCGCCCACCGGTTGACTTCCCGCTCCCATTCGGCATACGTATAGCGACGCCCGGTCGCCACTTCGACGACCGCCTCTCGGTTCGGAAACTTTCGCACGGTTTGGGACAACATCTCCCCAATCGTCATATACAAGCGGCAGTCCTCCCTTTTTCCACATGGACATAGGGCGGGCACGTCTTTTAGATGGACAATTCAAATAATTTCGTACATATGCCCTTGTTGTTTATGTATTCGCTCTTTTGGCCGGCATTCCTCTTTTTGCATCACAAAAAAAAACGAAAAGGACCCCCTTTTCGTTTTACGTATGGAAGACGAAATCACGGTCGCGAATCGTCATCAATTCCTTTTTGTCATAGCGCCCTTCATGCAAAAGCCGGACCGCCTGCTTACGGATCGCCTTTTCAATCAAATTGCGCACATAGCGGCCGTTGCTGAATTTGAGGCGCCCGGCGGCCTCAAGCGTCCCCTCGAGATGGACGCATAGTTTCCGCTCGGCCTCCGGCGTCATTTCGTATTCGCGCTCACGCAGCATTTGTTTGGCGATTTGCACGAGCTCCTCGACCGTATAGTCCGGAAACTCAATCGTCAGCGGGAAACGCGACGGCAAACCAGGGTTCAATGACAAAAAATAGTCCATTTCTTTCGGATAGCCGGCTAAAATGACGACCAAATCGTCGCAATAGTCTTCCATCCCTTTCACGAGCGTATCGATCGCCTCCTTGCCGAAGTCTTTTTCTCCGCCGCGGGCGAGCGAATACGCCTCATCGATAAACAAAATGCCGCCGCGCGCTTTTTTGATTAAATCGCGCGTTTTGTTCGCCGTATGCCCAATATATTCCCCAACTAAGTCGGCCCGCTCCGCCTCGATGAAATGCCCTTTCGACAGCACGTTCATCTCAAAAAACAACTTGCCGAGCAAACGCGCCACCGTCGTTTTTCCCGTGCCGGGGTTGCCTTTAAAAATCATATGAAGCGCCTGGCGGTTCACTTTTAGGCCGTTTTCTTTGCGCATCCGGTTAATGTACAGCCAGGCGTACACTTCCTTGACGATCTTTTTCACATGGTCGAGCCCGATCAGCTGGTCAAGTTCTTTTTGGATGTTGCGAAGCGCCTGATGCTCTTCGCCGTCAAACCAATCGTTTCGCTCGTCTTTTACTAAATGGTTGACCGTTTTGGAATTGAGCACAATATTAATTTGCCCTTTCGCCTTGTTCATCGTCAATTCTGACAAAGGGCGTCACCTCGCTTCCCGTTTTCTGCCATTCGCACGCGTTCCGAATTGGCTGTCGACGCCTCGCGCTTTTGCTATTAGTATACGTACGCCGCCGCCGATCCGTGACAATCGCCCAAGCGAACAACCGGCCGGTCAAAGCGGGAAAAGTTTGTATATTTTTATTCAAAAAAGCGACCGTTTACGCATTCAAATTGAAAAAGCCGTTCAAGCCGGCGAAACAGCAGAAAGGGAGCAGGACGCAGGCCGGCGGGCATCGAAAAAGACGCCTCATCAAGAAGGCGTCTTTTCTCGCGCAGCATATGTACCGTCGGCATTACTGCTGCTCGGTTTCAAACTGGATGTTCCGCTCCGGCGCAAACGTTGAAATGGCATGCTTGTAGATGAGCTGCTGTTTCCCTTGCACTTCCAAAAGCACGGTGAAATTGTCAAACCCTTTAATATACCCGCGCAGCTGAAAGCCGTTCAATAAGAAAACAGTGACTTGGATGCTCTCTTTGCGCAGCTGGTTTAAAAACTGGTCTTGAATGTTGATCGTCGATTTCATGGAACGTCCTCCTCTTTTCTCTCTAAAGATATGGTTATATATTCGCTTCAAGTTGAAACTTTCCTGCTATGTAACGAAAAATCTCCTCCACTCTTGCCGGGAACATCTCACGATCGGTCATGTCAAACCATTCGACCGGCATTTGGTTGCGAAACCATGTCAGCTGCCGTTTTGCATAGCGACGCGAATTTTGCTTCAGCTGCTCGACCGCTTCCTCCAAGGAGACATGGCCGTCAAAATAATCGTACAGCTCTTTGTAGCCGATCGCCTGCACCGCCTGGCAGTCACGAAACCCGCGGTCATAAAGCGCCCTCGCCTCATCAATCAGCCCTTCAGCAATCATTTGGTCGACCCGTTCGTTGATGCGCCGGTAAAGCACGCTTCGCTCTGCCGTCAACCCGATGATGACCGCCTCGTACAAGAGCCGCCGTTGCTGGCCCTGTTGCCACTCACTGAACGGTTTCCCGGTGCAATGATACACTTCTAAAGCGCGGATGACGCGGCGGACGTTATGCGGGTGAATGCGCGCCGCACTTTCCGGGTCGACCTCCTCAAGCCGCCGATGAAGCGCCTCAGTCCCCTGTTCGGCCGCCAGCTGTCGAAGCGCCCGGCGGTACGCTTCATCAGAAGGGGCATCGGAAAACTGATAGTCGTAAATGGCCGCTTGAATGTACAGCCCGGTGCCGCCGACGATGATCGGCAGCCGGCCGCGCGCGGAAATGTCGGCGATGAGGGCGCGGCAAAGCCGCTGAAATTCAACGACGGAAAACGGTTCGCACGGCTCTTTAATGTCAAGCAAATGGTGCGGAATCCCATCCGTTTCGTTCGGCTTCACTTTCGCGGTGCCGATGTCCATTCCTTTATAAATTTGCATCGAATCGCCGCTGATGATCTCTCCGCCCAGCTTTTTCGCCAATGCGATGCCGAGCTTCGTTTTGCCGACTGCTGTCGGCCCGACAACAACAACGACTTTTTCTGCCATGGTGCGCCACTGCTTTCTATTGCTGAACTCGTATCAACCACCATTATACATAAAAACGGCAATACATGAAACAATTTCTTTCATACGTTTTCGCCATCCGCCTGCCGTTTTATACATGACAGCACGAAAATTGCTGTTTTTTCTTTTGCCGCGCCGAACAGCCAAAAAAAGTGAACGCCGCAAAAGGCGTCCACCATCAGCCATGTCTTTTTTCCTATTCCGCTCTTTTTCTGCTCGTCACTTATTGGCGTGGCGCCCGCTGATCTTTTAACGTGTCGTGTATTCCGTATAGCGGAAACTCCGCTGAAAAATACGGTTGACTGCTGAGAATCGGATGGTGATGATCGTTTTATTCGGCGCCGTTTCCGCCGGAAAACGGGCCGGCAGCCGGCTCTATAGCCATCACAATGAAAACCTGCTGACAATCGACTGCAAATCGTCCGCCATTTTCGACAACGATGCGGCCGAAGCCGAAATTTCCTCCATCGATGCCAACTGTTCTTCGGTCGCCGCCGACACTTCCTGAGCGCCGGCGGACGTCGATTCGGCCGCATCGGCGACAAGCCGGACGGAGCGGACGATTTGCTCCGAAGAAGCGGCCATTTCGCTGACCGCCGATGATACGCCGCGAATTTGGCCCGCAACTTCGTCGACGGCGGCGCGAATGCGGGCAAACGTTTCACCCGAATCGCGAATGACGCCGGTCCCGCTCACTACCTCATGGACGACCGACTCCATCGACTGGACGGCATGGGTCGTTTCTTCTTGAATAGCGGCGATCAGCTCGGCGATTTGCTGCGCCGATTCCGCTGACTGCTCGGCCAGTTTGCGCACCTCATCGGCAACGACGGCAAAGCCGCGCCCGTGCTCGCCGGCGCGCGCCGCCTCAATGGCAGCGTTTAACGCAAGCAAATTCGTCTGTGCCGCAATATTGCGGATCGCCTCAATAATCGAACCAATTTGCTCGGAACGGCGGCCAAGCCCTTTAATCACTTCGGCCAACTGTTCGACTGTCGCGTTCACTTTGTTCATTTGCGCGACGCTCGCTTCGATCGTTTTCCCGCCGTCCGCCGCTTGTTTCGACGTTTCAGCAGCGATGGCGGCCACGTTTTGCGCCCGTCCGGAAATTTGCTCGATTCTCTCAGACATGGAATCGACAGTAGCGGACGTTTCTTCCACACTTTGCATTTGCTGATCCATGCTCGAGGCAACACCTTGGATCGTCATTGCGATTTGCTCGGTCGCTTTGCTCGTCTGCTCGGCGCTCGCCGCCAGCTCTTCCGAGGAAGCGGCCACCTGTTCCGCATTTTGCGCCACTTCATGCAGCACGCCGCGCAAGTTTTTCGCCATTTGTTCAAACGAAGCAGCCAACTCGCCGATTTCGTCGCGGTTGCGGACGCCGGTTTTCGTCTCCGTCAAATCGCCGGCGGCGATCCGCTTCGCCGCTTCTGACAGCACAAGCAGCGGGCGGGAGAGCGAGCGGCTGATGAAATAGCTGACAGCCGCTCCGGCCGCCACCGCCAACACGCCGACGATGATGATCAGCTGTTGGACTGCAGATGCCGATGCGGTCGCATCTTTGTTCGCTTTGTCCACTTCCTGCTGCTGCAAGGCGACGAATTGAGCGACTGCTTCGCCCACCTGCTTTGTCGTCTCATGCCCGTCTGTCGTGACGAGATTCATATATTCGTCCGTTCGATTTTGCGCTTTTAATTCGATTTCTTTCAGCCCGAGTGCATAGTACTGCTGTTCGAGCGAGTCGAGCTCAGCAAGCAGCCGTTTCGTCTCCTCCCGCGTCAACGTCGCCATGAGCTGTTCGCTCGTTTGCTTATACTGCTCATGCGCTTTTTCAAAGTCCTCCTTTAATGCTTCATCGCCTGTCAACAAATAACCGCGCAAATTGCTAGATTCTTGTTGAATCAGCACTTCCAACTCTTTCGCCTTGACAAGCTTCGGCATGCGGTTGTCAATCACACTTGTGTATGTACGATCAATCGCCGAAATTTCATAATAGGCGAACCCGACAAGCAGCGCGATCAACACGTAGACGAGGCCGAAGCCGGCCAGCAGTTTTTTGCGCACTGTCATTTTCATCAGCTAATCCCCCGTTCGTCAAGTATGTCTCTCCACTTTTATTATCGGATGATGGCCGCCAATGTTTAACATGTTTCGACCTCACGCATGGCCGTTATTCCGTTACGCCGTCCCTTCCGGCTGCCAATTCCCCCTGGCCTCGGCCTCATCACGGATAAAAAACGACGTAATCAGAGCGACGATGCTGCCGGCCAGGCCAAATAAAAACAAGTGGTGAATGCCGGCCATAAATGTCGGCGCTCCAGCCAAAAACGCCCCCATGACCGTGACGCCGATCGCCGTGCCGATGTTGCGGCAAAACATAAAAAAAGATGTCGCGATGCCCTTTTCATGAGCATCGGCGAGCTGCTGCGAGCCGATGACACCGACCGTTGACGTCAAGCCGAACGACAGCCCTTGAACAAACATGATGAAAAAGACGTACCAAAATCCGTGGCTTTCATTCAACAAGGCTAGAAGCAATCCCGAGATCACAAGCAGCACGTTGCCGATGATCAGCAGCGGGCGATAGCCATAGCGCAAAATCCATTTCCCGGCCGGCACGGCGGCGATCATCCAGCCGACCGATGAGCCGAGCAAAGCGACGCCGCTTGCAAATACGGACAAGTGGGCGACATTTTGCAAAAAGAGTGGAATATAGCTTGATGTCCCAAACAAGGCAACACAGCTGACAAACCCGTTGATGTTCATCCACTTCAGCGTCCGGTGATGGACAAGCGCCATCGGCACAAGCGGGGATGGCTGCCGTTTTTCAAAATAATAAAAAACAATGAGCAAAAGCGCCCCGGCCGCGCCGTACCACCATTGCCCCCGCTCGACGACCGTGACGAGCAAAAGCAGGCTAATCGCCGCCGCAAACAGCGTTGCCCCGGCATAATCGACCGCCGCCCGCTTCGGCTCGTACACTTCTTTATATGGAAGGAGCGTCAACAGGGAGAGCAAGCAAATCGGAATGTTGACATAAAAAATCCAGCGCCATGTCGCATACTCGACAAACAGCGAGCCTAAAAGCGGCGCCAACACGGCGGAAAGCCCCCACATGGCCGTAAAAAACGCCTGAATTTTCCCGCGTTTTTCCACAGGAAACAAATCGCCGGCGATAATGGCCGGAAACGGCATCATAAACCCGGCCCCCACCCCTTGCACGGCGCGGAACAAGACGAGCTGCACCATGTTTTGCGACAAACCGCAAAGAAGCGAACCGATTAAAAATAATAGAATGCCGAAGCTGAACACTTTTTTGCGGCCGAATAGATCGGACAAACGGCCGGCGATCGGCGACAGGACGGTCGTCGTAATCATGTACGACGCAAACGTCCACGCATAAAGAGAAAAATCCCCGAGCTCTTTGGCAATGATCGGCATCGTCGTGTTCATGATCGTCGTGTCCATCGACGCCACAAGCATCGCCAAGATGATGCTCACCATAACAGACAGGCGGCTGTTCATATACTGTCCTCCCTTTTTTGGATCATCTATGAATATTTTATTTTACACGAGAGAATCATATGGCACAAAATTATATGCGCAAAAAGTCGATCATTTGTATTTGCTTCCACCTTTTGTTACCATAAAAAATGGTTCCAAAACGGCTAACCTGATGCCCATTAGTGGACTATGCAACGAAGAAGGAGGAGTGAGATGCAAAAAACGACAACTGTCTTTTACATTTCGATCGCCATTGCCGTGCTGTTTGTCATTTGGGGAATCATCCCGAAAACTTGGCTGCCGCACTACAATTTAAATGACGTGAGCAGCGCTGTCCACGCCTTTCTCATCAACAAGTTCGGCTGGTTTTATTTGCTCAGCGCTTCGCTTTTTTTGGCATTTTGCTTGTTCTTGATTTTTTCCCGTTACGGGAACATCCGTCTCGGCCGCGATGGAGAGAAGCCGGAGTACAGCTATATGACATGGTTTGCCATGCTGTTTAGCGCCGGGATGGGAATCGGGTTAGTGTTTTGGGGAGTAGCTGAACCGTTGTCCCACTATTATACGCCGCCAACCGGCGAAGGAGCGACGGCGGAAGCCGCCCGTTTAGCCATGCGCTATTCGTTTTTCCATTGGGGGCTTCATCCATGGGCCATTTATGGGGTTCTTGCCTTGGCGCTTGCTTACTTTCAGTTCCGCAAACGGGAGGCCGGCGTCATCAGCCGCACGCTGCGCCCGTTGTTTGGCGCGCGAACGGAAGGCGGCCTCGGGACAGCCATTGACACATTGGCTGTGTACGCAACCGTCTTTGGCGTCGCCACCTCGTTAGGGTTGGGGGCCATTCAAATCAGCGGGGGATTGCAGCATCTGTTCCCGGCCATTCCAAACACCTTTTCAACCCAATTGATCGTGATTGTCGTTGTCACCGTATTGTTCATGCTTTCTGCGCAAACCGGGTTGAATAAAGGGATCAAATGGCTGAGCAACATCAATATCGCGCTGGCGTTTCTGCTCATGTTTTTCATGCTGTTTGCCGGCCCGACGAATTTCATTATGGATGTATTTACAGCGACAATCGGGACATATTTACAAAATTTGCCTTCTATGAGTTTTCGTCTTAACCCGTTTGAACAAAATGATTGGCCGAAAGTATGGACGATCTTTTATTGGGCATGGTGGATCGCTTGGGCACCGTTCGTCGGGACGTTTATCGCCCGCATTTCCCGGGGGCGCACGATTCGCGAATTTATGATCGGCGTCCTGGCCGTCCCCACAATTTTCAGCGCCCTTTGGTTTTCCGTCTTCGGCGGATCGGCGCTCTATTTGGAACAGTTCCAGCATGCCGGCATCGGCGAGATCATGAATGAAAAAGGGATAGAGACGGCTCTGTTCTTCACCTTTGAGCATTTTCCGCTCGCTTCGCTTCTTTCCGGGCTGGCCATTTTGCTGATTTGCACGTTTTTTGTCACATCGGCCGATTCAGCCACGTTCGTGCTCGGCATGCAGACGACAAACGGCAGCTTGAATCCGCCGAATTCCGTCAAGTTCGTCTGGGGCATCGTCCAATCAGCGGCAGCGGCCATTTTGCTTTGGACCGGCGGCCTAGAGGCGTTACAAACCGCTTCGATTATCGCTGCGTTCCCGTTTGCGATCATCATGATTTTGATCGTTCTTTCCCTCATCCGTTCATTCCAGCAGGAAGCGGCGCGAAAGGCGCAACAACCTGTCCAATCGTGATCAAAGGGGCTGACCCGAAACGTAGGTGCGTTTTGGATCAGCCCCTTTCTTATGATGATCTGTACTAAACGATGGACAAAGCGGTTCTTCTCTGCCAGCATGCCGGGCAAAAACGTTGCAAAAGAAACATGCAAAAAAAGCCGCCCGCCAAAGCCGTCAACGGACTTTGTGCGGACAGCCTTCCGCCGCAGCCGATCATATGTTAGTTGAGCACCCGAACCGCTTTCACATACCGTGTTTTCCAATACGATGACGTAAGCGATGAATACGTAACGCCGAGCGAAACGGTAGCGTTGATCATTTGTCCGTTGCCGGCGTAAATGCCGACGTGGTTGATCGTGCCGTTTGAATCGGTGTCAAAAAAGACAAGGTCGCCTTTTTGCAGTTGGTTAAACGACACCGCCCGTCCGGCTTGCGCCTGCGCGGCCGAGGAACGCGGCAGCGAAATGCCCGCTTCGCTAAAGACGCGCATCGTAAACGACGAGCAGTCAAAGACGTCCGTGCGCGACGGGCTTGCCCCGTATAAATATCTCGCCCCTAAATATTTTTCGCCGATCTCGATGATCCGATCCGCGAGTGAAGCAGAAGACTCGGCGACAACCGGTTGGGCAACGGATGCTTGCCGCTCGGCTTGCTGCACGTCGGTCGTTCCGCCGGCTACTTTAATGGCTTGTCCGACGCGGATGACGTTCGGGTTGGCAATTTGCGGATTGAGCGACAATAACCGGTCAATACTTATTTGGAATTTTTTTGCAATCCCCGATAGTGTGTCTCCTTTTTGGACAATGTACTGACCGTTGACAGCCGCAGCCGCCGGCTGCACTGTATATGTACGTTTGTCTGTCGTTCCGCCCGCCACTTGAATCGCTTGCCCAACGCGGATGAAATCGGGGTCCGCAATGCTTGGATTCAGTTTGAGCAACGCTTCGACCGACGTCCCGAACTTGCGGGCGATTCCGCTTAACGTATCGCCGGACTGGATAGTATATGTATTGGAAACGGCTTGCCTACTTTCGCTTTGTCCATTGACTTGCAATACTTGACCTGGAAAAATGAGGTCAGAAGACAAACCGTTTTGTTGCTTTAACCGATCGACTGTCGTATCATATTTCCTCGCAATCTTCCAAAGCGTGTCTCCTTTTTGCACCGTATAGCCCGCGGCCGAGGCGGCATGGCCGGCCAATAATGATCCAATCAATGTTCCAGTAAGTAGCAGTGTTTTTTTCATGCTGTATCCCCCTATGACATCAAGTTGACATTCCTCTATTTCTTTAGGTAAATTTCGCTATCACTCTACAAAATTCGCCATGTATTCCTGTACATGAGCCATTATAGTAAAATACAAACAGAGCGTCTGTAACAGAAAGAATAAAAGTAGATTACAAAACGATTACAAAAAAACGCTCCCTTGTTACAACAGGGAGCGCCATTTACATTACCCGTTTAAACAGTTTTTCAATTTCATATGTTGAAAAATGAACGATGACCGGCCGGCCGTGCGGGCATGTAAACGGATCGGTCGTTTGCCGCAGCGTTTCTAACAGGGCGAACAATTCATCGGTGCGCAAATGGTGATTCGCTTTAATGGCGCGCTTGCAACTCATGACGATGGCGGCTTGCTCGCGCAGCTTCTTTATATCGACCGTTTTGGCCGCCAGCACGTATTCAATCATTTCTTCAATGATTTCTTTTTCTTTCCCTTTTGGAAACCACACAGGGTGGGAACGAACGAGAAACGTCCGTGGACCGAATGGCTCAAGAAACACACCGCAGCGGGCGAGCTCGTCACGGCGGGCGGCGATTCGCTCGTATTCGTTGGCCGGATATTCAAATGTGAGCGGAACGAGCAGCTCTTGCACTTCGTTCGTCACGTCCCCAAGTTTTTCCCGGAAATATTCATAATTGATCCGCTCCTGTGCTGCATGCTGATCGATCATATACAGCCCGTCTTCGTTCTCGGCCAAAATATAAGTGCCATGCAACTGGCCGATCGGATACAGCGGCGGAAGACGATCGGTCACCCGTTTCCTCTCTGTTCCATCGGCCGGCAGACGCGTTGATGTCGGTGCTTCCCCCACCTCATCAGTTGACTTCGATTTGGAAGCGGGCAAATTGTTGGCATCGCCCGCCTCTCTTTCCGAAATTACCGGCGTCCCGTCTTCTTTCTGGGCGGCGGGCGCATCATTCCGACCGACTGCGGGCGGCTGGGCGGCCCACCGTTGGTTGGCCGGAGGCACCGCCGCGGTCACACTTCCGGTTCTCTCCGTCTCCTTGTCGGGCTGGACGGCCGGTTCATGAACGCGGTGGGCAAACGTCCAAGCCGCTTGCTCCGCCTTCGCTTTGGCTGCCTTGCTGTCGGCGGGGATAGACGGGATGAGCGTCCGCTCGCGGAACGCGCGGCGGATCGCATCAGTAATAAGCGCATGCAACTCAGCTTCTTTGCTAAAACGGACTTCGAGTTTCGCCGGGTGCACGTTCACATCGACGAGCACTGGATCCATTTCAATCGCTAGAAATACAATCGGATAGCGGCCGACCGGCAACAATGTATGATAGCCGGCCTCAATGGCCTTCATGAGCGGCATGTTGCGCACGTAGCGTCCGTTGACGATAAGCGATATATAATTGCGCGAAGCGCGCGTCACTTCAGGCAGCGAAACATAGCCGTGAACGGCAAAGTCAAGCGACTCCGCTTCAATAGGAATCATTTGTTTCGCCGTTTCCATACCGTAAATGGCAGCGAGCACATGCCGGACATCGCCGCCGCCGTTTGTCGCCAGCAGCGTTTTGCCATGATGGCGAAGCCGAAATGACACGTCCGGATGAGCAAGCGCCAACCGGTTGACGACATCGGCCGCATGACCGAGCTCGGTATGGATCGTTTTCATATATTTTAGCCTAGCCGGAGTATTGAAAAATAAGTTTGATACCGTGATGTCGGTTCCTTTACGTCCGGCTGCCCGCTCGCGGGACACGAGAGCGCCGCCTTTTAACACAAGCTTCGTCCCCGATCCGCGGCCCGTGCCGGTCGTCAACTCGACTTCCGACACGGACGCGATGCTTGGCAGCGCCTCGCCGCGAAAGCCGAGTGTGCGAATGCGGAACAAATCGTGCTCATCTTGAATTTTGCTTGTCGCATGCCGTTCAAACGCAAGAAGGCAATCGTCTTCCTCCATTCCGTCACCGTTGTCGATGATGCGGATTTTCGCCATCCCGGCTTCCTCGAGTTCAATGTCAATGGCTGTGCTATGGGCGTCGATGGCGTTTTCGACGAGCTCTTTCACGACCGAAGCCGGCCGTTCGACAACTTCGCCGGCGGCAATTTTGTTTGCCAGCTGATCGTCGAGCTTGCGGATGCGCCCCATCGTCCCACCTCCGTTACCTCAGCAATTTTTGCAGTTCATATAGCTTGTTTAACGCCTCAAGCGGCGTCATCTCAAGCAGATTGATCGTCCTTAACGCCGCCAGTACCTTTTTCTCTTTGCCGGACAAGTGCGACTCCGCAGGCGTCGGGACTAAGTCCGGAAACATGCTCAATTGTTCGAAGGCCGCTTCGTTTACAGCGTCGGCCGATGCCGCGCCCGCCCTACGCCCGGCTTCCCGCTCAACGCTTCGCTCGGCAGCGCGGCCAGCGGACGATCCTGCGTCCGATTCCAACCCGCTTTGCCGCCGCCCGAAAGCCTCTTCCGTTAATGCGTTATCCTCCCGTCCGGCTTCCCCTTCAAGCCCGCGTTCAGAGGCGCCGTTTCCAGCCGGTCGCTCGAGCTTAGCTAAAATGTCCCGGGCGCGCCGAATGAGGGGCGCAGGCAGCCCGGCCAGCTCGGCGACGTGAATGCCGTAACTGCGATCGGCCGGGCCATCGGCGATTTGGTGCAAAAAGACGACTTTTCCGTTTTCTTCAACGGCGCGGGCATGGACGTTGCATAGCCGTTCGAGCGAGCTTTCCAACGCGGTCAGCTCATGATAATGCGTGCTAAACAACGTCTTCGCGCCGATATGATCGTGGATGTATTCAATCATCGCCTGAGCGAGCGCCATGCCGTCGTACGTCGATGTGCCGCGCCCAATTTCATCGAATAAAATGAGGCTGTTTTGCGTTGCATGGGCGATGGCGCGACGCGCTTCGAGCATTTCCACCATAAACGTGCTTTGCCCTGCCGACAGGTCGTCAGCAGCGCCGATGCGGGTGAACACTTGATCAAAAATCGGCAATATCGCCCGCTCGGCCGGGACGAAGCAACCGATTTGCGCCATGATGGCGGTGAGCGCCACTTGCCGCATGTATGTGCTTTTCCCGGCCATATTCGGCCCGGTGATGAGCAGCATTTCCCGCTCGCGATTCATATAGCAGTCGTTCGGCACGTACGTTTGCGCGCCAAGCACTTTTTCCACGACCGGGTGACGCCCCCGTTCGATGGACAAGACGCGCTCGGCGGAAAACTGCGGGCGCACGTAGCGGCGTTCGTCGCTCACCGTCGCCAGCGACTGAAGCACATCGAGCTCGGCAACGGCTTTGGCGAGCGTCTGCAGGCGTGGGATGTATTGCTTCACGTGCTCGCGAATGGCGACAAACAGCTCGTACTCGAGCTCGATGCTTTTTTCTTCCGCTTCTAAGATAAGCGTCTCTTTTTCTTTCAACTCGGCTGTAATGAAACGCTCGGCGTTGGCGAGCGTCTGTTTCCGTTCGTAGCGCCCTTCCGGGATGAGGGGAAGGTTCGGCTTCGTCACTTCAATATAGTAGCCGAATACGCGATTATAACCGACTTTGAGCGATTTAATGCCGGTTGCCTCCCGCTCTTTCGCCTCGAGTTCGGCGATCCACGCTTTGCCGTTGCGGCTCGCATCGCGGTAGCGGTCAAGCCGCTCATCATACCCGTCTTTAATGATGTTTCCTTCTTTGACGGAAAGCGGCGGCTGCTCTTGAATGGCGCGCTCGAGCAAACCGATGAGCTCTTCACACGGATCAAGGCGACTGCACAGCTTGTCCGCTTCAGCAAGCGGCAAACCGCTTACCGTCTGGCGGAGAGCCGGCACTTGAGCGAGCGATTTCTTCAACTGCACAAGATCGCGGGCATTGGCGTTGCCGTAGGCGACGCGGCCGACGAGCCGCTCGATGTCATAGACGCCGCGCAGCCCATCGCGCAGCTCATGCCGTTCAAAATAGGACGTTTTCAACGTTTCCACAAAATCGAGGCGCCGTTCAATTTCACTCCGGTCAATAAGCGGCCGGTCAAGCCATTGCTTCAAGAGGCGGCCGCCCATCGCCGTCACCGTTTCATCCAACAGCCATAAAAGCGAGCCTTTCCTCCCTTTTGACCGCACCGTTTCAACTAACTCTAAGTGCAGCTTCGAATGCCGATCCATTTTCATATACTGATCGACTTGGTACAACTCAGCCGCCTGCAGATGATCGAGCTGCCGTTTTTGCGTGCGGATGAGATAATGGAGCAAGCGGGCGACGGTCGCCCGCAGCTTTTCTTGCGTCACATGGCCGGCAACGCTGCTCCATTCGTCCCGCAGCGATGTTTCGTCTTCATATGAGACGGCCGCTCCGTACCGTTCTTTCAGCTGTTGCACCCACTCGGCAGCGCTGTCGGAGCCGATGACGACTTCCCGCGCCCCGATGGCATGCAGTTCGTTCACTGTCTCCTCCCACGAAGAAAGGAGCGTCAGCCGGACTTCGCCGGTCGACAAATCGGCGTAAGCCAATCCGTATGTACCGTCGGCAAACGGCGTCAACGTCGCTAAATAATGGTTTTCTTTCTCGGTGAGCCCTTTGCCCTCCATTAGCGTCCCGGGGGTGATCAGCTGAACCACTTCGCGGCGCACGACGCCTTTTGCCGTTTTCGGATCTTCCACTTGTTCGCAAATCGCCACTTTATAGCCTTTTTCCACGAGCTGTTCAATATAGCCTTGCGCCGAATGGTACGGCACTCCGCACATCGGCACCCGTTCATCGCCGCCTCCGTCACGGCTTGTCAGTGTGATTTCCAACTCTTGCGCCGCCTTTATGGCGTCATCAAAAAACATTTCGTAAAAGTCGCCAAGCCGGAAAAACAAAAACGCGTCTGGATATTGCGCCTTAATATGCAAATATTGTTGAATCATCGGTGTATACGATGGCATCATTTCTCCCCAACCTTTTCGGCCGGCCGGCCGTTGATTGCGCTACTATTATAACAAGCGGCAAAAGAAAAAACTAGGAAAGAAATTTCCTAGTTTTACTCTTCTTCGCCGAGCAACAAATCCGGGCTTAAATCTTCCAATTCTTCATCAAGGTCGTCATCGTCACAAAAATCGTCATCTTTGCCGCATCCTTCCGGGTTGATGGCGACACACACTTTTGTCTCGCCGATCACTTCCGCGACAAACTCCCGCTCGACATCGACGACGATTTTGTTGCCGTTCGGCGAAATGGTGCATTCCAAGCAGTTCGGCTGCTGGATGACGCGGACGATCACGTCGGTGTCATCGCTAATCAAATTGTCTTTATCGCGATATTTTAACTTCACAACGTCCGTATACGAGACGGTTTCGGTAACGACTTCTGTTCTCGTATTGTTGTTGTATGAATACCAGACGTTAATGTCGTAGTGGCCGTGAATTTCGACCGTTTTATCGCATTTTTTCGCTTCATAGCGGTGGTTGATAATCCAGCAGCCAAGAATGCTCGACGGGCGGTTCGGCGCCGTCACCGTATGGGTCGATTGCGTAAATTTGCGGCCTTTGCCGACAACGGCTTTCGTAATAATTTCTCTGTATTCAGACATCGAACGGAACCCTCCTCAAATGAATCTTCATTTCATCCTATGCGTGATCTCCGCTAATGTGCACAGCAAATGAATCATTATTCCGTATAGTTCATTGTATGCACTCGTTCCGTTCAATGTGCCTGCTTTTTCACCATCTGTCGGCCGCCTTAGGAGGAGGCTTCTCCAAAAAACTGCCCGTCTTCAAGGGAAAGACAACATATCGTCTAACGGAGACATTCAGCATGTGTCAAAAAAGGCCCGGCGCCTTTGGAATTCTCTTCGGGACGGCACCTTCCAACAAGGAAAAGGCTCCATCGCAGAGACACCCGGGCTAGGGATCGGCTTCGGCTCATGAACAAAAAAAGCGCCCGAAAGGACGCTTTTTTGTTCGTTCATGGCAAACATGCGCCATAAACGCGTCAATGGCAGCCGCCATGCTTGTTGTAGCGAAGCGCGGCCCCCGTTTCGCCGCGCAGCACATCGCCGCCGGTCGAAGCGAGAATTTCATCGGTCACCGTATTGGAAATCGTCGAGGCGACGAGCTGAAGCAAGTCGTTGACATCGGTTTGCGATTGTTGAAACTCGCTGACAATCGGAATTTGTTCGAGCTGTTCGTAAATGGCGTCAATTTTCGCCTCGACCCGCTTCAGCGCTTCATGTTTGCCGTAATGCTGCAAGTTTACGGCTTGTTTTTGCAGCGATTTTAATTCATTAATCAATGCGCTCACTTTTTCGTTTTGGTGGATTTTTTCTTCCGCCCGCTTGAAAAAGTCGACCTCTTCCGTTTCGGCGATCATTTTTGCCAGTTGCTTTGCCTGCGCCAAAATCTCGTCCCGCGTATATTTTGCCATCTCAGTTCACCTCGATCGCTTCATTCACTAATTCGCCCGTCAGTGTCCACGTTTTCGCCTGCGTAATGCGCACGTTGACCAATTGGCCGACGAGCGATTTCGGGCCGACGAAGTGGACAAGTTTGTTTTTGCGCGTATAGCCGGCCAACACATCCGGGTTCGTTTTGCTTTCACCTTCAACGAGCACTTCGACGATTTGCCCTTCGTATTGCTTCATTTTTTTCGCCGCCATTTCTTGAACGAGGGCGTTTAGGCGTTGAAGACGCTCTTTTTTCACGTCCATCGGCACGTTGTCATTCATTTTTGCCGCCGGGGTGCCTTCACGCGGCGAGTAAATGAACGTATACGCCGAATCAAACTCCACTTCACGGTAAAGCGACAGCGTTTCTTCAAACTGCTCATCCGTTTCGTTCGGGAAGCCGACGATGATGTCCGTCGTCAATGCGACGTCCGGAATGGCCGCTTTTATTTTGCGGACGAGTTCCAAATAGTCTTCGCGCGTATATTTGCGGCCCATCATTTTCAAAATTTCCGTGCTGCCTGATTGCACCGGTAAATGAATATGCTCGACTAAATTGCCGCGTTTGGCCAGCACTTCGATGAGCCGGTCGTCAAAGTCGCGCGGATGGCTTGTCGTAAAGCGGATGCGCGCAATATCGATTTTGCGCAGCTCGTCCATTAAATCGCCAAGGCCGTATTGGATATCGGCGAAGTCTTTCCCGTAGGCGTTGACGTTTTGTCCAAGCAGTGTGATTTCTTTATACCCTTGGGCGGCGAGCTGACGCACTTCCTGAATGATGTCTTCCGGACGGCGGCTTCGCTCCTTGCCGCGCGTATACGGAACGATGCAATACGTACAAAACTTGTCGCAGCCGTACATGATGTTGACCCACGCTTTAATGCGGCCTTTGCGTGCTTTCGGCAAGTTTTCGACGACGTCGCCTTCTTTCGACCAAACCTCGACGACCATTTCTTTCGACATATACGCCTCATGTAAAATATACGGCAGGCGATGGATGTTGTGCGTGCCGAAAATCATATCGACATATTGGTATTGCTTCAAAATTTTGTTGACGACTGCTTCTTCTTGCGACATACAGCCGCACACGCCAAGCAGCAAGTCCGGATTCGTCGTTTTCAGCGGCTTTAAGTAGCCGAGTTCGCCAAACACTTTGTTTTCTGCGTTTTCACGGATCGCACACGTGTTAAGCAAAATGACGTTGGCGTCTTCCGGACGGTCGGTCGGCTCATAGCCAAGCGCCATGAAAATGCCGGCCATCACTTCTGTGTCGTGCTCATTCATTTGGCAACCGTACGTGCGAATGTAAAACTTCCGCCCCCGTCCCATGCCGCGAAACTCGTCCGGGATCGCGAAGTCGTTCACATATTGAACTTCTTCTTTGCCGCGCTTTTTCGCCTCTTTTAAGTTGGGCGGAAGAAACACGGTAGTGAAATATTTCTCATAGTCTTTCGTCGTTTTTTGTTTCAGCCGATCCAAGTCGGATTTTCTGTCCGCTGGATGGCTGGCTGTTTGAATTTGTCCCGTTTGTTCCAAACGTTGTTTTTCGTTCATAACAATCTCCTTTCTTGAGCCGATTTTCAGTTATACAAAGCTAGGCGGCTGTCATGTTCATTGCCGCCCACTTGTTTCGGCAAATTTCTTCCATCACACACTATCATAGTATATCGCCAATGACAATGAAACACAACGGTTTTTGTTCCGGATGTCCGGAACATGTTATGATAACAAAAAAACGCCCGATGAGGCAAGTCCTCATCGAGCATGAATCACTTCCATTTTTACATAAACTCTGCCATCAGCTCGGCGAATTTTTCTTTGCTTAGTTTCAAATCAGCCTCGGAAAGCGGCTCCTCGCTATAACCCGGGACGAGCTCTTGGTACGACTTTTGCTCGTTATTTTGGTAAATCAGCCCGGTGACGAGCCCGTTATATTTCATCACCGTTTGCATCGCCATCTCCCGATTGGATGGATCGTATCCTTCAATGTCGTTCACTTTCAATAAATGCTCTTTAAACCATTCATATGTGTTTACTTTATTGTACGTAACGCACGGGCTAAAGACGTTGATGAGCGAAAAGCCTTTATGTTTGACGCCTTCTTCAATCAAGCTTGTCAGCTCTTTTAAATCGCTTGAAAAGCTTTGCGCAACAAACGTCGCCCCGGCGCTTAACGCGATTTCAAGAGGCGACAAAGCCGGTTCGATCGACCCTTGCGGCGTGCTTTTCGTTTTAAATCCGGCGGCGCTGCGCGGCGATGTTTGCCCTTTCGTCAGCCCATAAATTTGGTTGTCCATGACGATGTACGTGATGTCGATGTTGCGGCGGATGGCGTGAACCGTGTGCCCCATGCCGATCGCAAATCCATCGCCGTCGCCGCCGGCGGCGATGACCGTCAAGTCGCGGTTCGCCATTTTCACTCCTTGGGCGAGCGGCAAAGCGCGGCCGTGCGTGCCGTGAAACCCGTAGGCGTGAATGTAACCGGAAATGCGGCCTGAGCAGCCGATTCCGGAAATGACAGCCAGCTGGTGCGGCTCAAGCCCCAAGTTGGCGGCAGCGCGCTGGATGGCGGCTTGCACGGAAAAATCGCCGCAGCCCGGGCACCAGTTTGGCTTCACATCATTGCGGAAATCTTTAAAGGTGGCCATTGTGCTAACAACTCCTTACATTTGGTATAAACGTCGCCTGGCAGGAATGGATTGCCGTCAAATTTCAAGACGCTGGCGATTTTATCGGCATGCCCGACATTCATTTTCAGCAGGCTTGCCAATTGTCCGGTCGCATTTTGCTCGATGACAACGACCCGTTTCGCTTTCTCGACAAGCGGCCGCATGTCGTCAACCGGGAACGGATGAAGCAGGCGGATGTGCGCGTGGTTGACGTTGACGCCGTCTTGCTCGAGACGCTCAAGCGCTTCCTCGATCGCTCCGCGCGTTGATAAAAAGCCCACAAGAAGCAAATCCGGCTCTTCATGGCGGATGCGCGTATGCACCGGTGTTGGGAAGTGGACGTGTTCGAGTTTGCGCAGCCGTTTTTCCATTTGCGCCTGACGATTTGCTGCTGTTTCCGACGGGCGGCCCGTTTCGGCATGCTCGACCCCGGTGACGTGATGGATGCCGTCTTTTGTCCCCGGCAACACCCGTGGCGATATGCCGTCCGGTGTCAGCTCATATCGCTTGAAGTTGTCCTTGCCGGCAAGCGGCGGCAATTCCCCGGTCACGAGCTTGCCGCGGCGAATTTCGATCCGATCGTAGTCAAGCGGTTCGACCGTCTGTTTGCCGAGCGACAGCTGCAAATCCGACAAGAAAATGACCGGACATTGGTATTCCTCCGCCAAGTTCAACGCCTCTGCCATATCGTAAAACGCTTCCTCGACGGTGCTCGGCGCCATCACGATTTTCGGAATTTCCCCGTGCGTGCCGTAAATCATCGCAAGCAAGTCCGATTGTTCCTGCTTCGTCGGCAAGCCGGTGCTCGGGCCTCCCCGCTGCGTATCGACGACAACGAGCGGTGTTTCCGTCATTCCGGCTAAGCCGATCGCTTCAGCCATGAGCGACAGCCCCGGTCCGGCAGAAGCCGTAAACGCCCGGGTTCCGGCATAGTTGGCGCCGATCGCCATCGTGCAAGCGGCGATTTCGTCTTCCGTTTGAATGACCGTACCCCCGAAATCAGGCAGTTTTTTAATCAAATATTCCATAATTTCGGAAGCCGGAGTAATCGGATATGCGGCCATAAAGCGCGCCCCACCGGCAAGAGCCCCCAAAGCGATGGCATCGTTGCCGATCATAAACATCCGCTGTTTGCCGTCCGCTTTTGCCAGTTTCATAGGCTCAGCGCGCCCGT